>NZ_KE387016.1:1048-192207 GCF_000429985.1 Maridesulfovibrio bastinii DSM 16055 | reverse complement strand
TACAACAGAATCTTGAGCAAGCATGGAGTGCCCCAAAAGGCAATTGCTGCACTTGCTCGAAAACTTGCTGCTTTACTTTGGAAACTCAGTATTCCAACTAAGGCAGTATAACGGATCGCGAGGGGCTTTTGGTTGCTTTGACAACGAAATAAAAATGGCGATCCTAAATTGATTTGGTACCGAATCGGTACTTGGTGCCGCTGAGCACGAATAAGAAAAGGAATATCAATTAATTGCACCGCAAGGTGAGGGATGAATGCGGCCTACGAAAATATAAAATCAGAATTAGCGGGGTGCTTGACAACGTGCCGCATAAGAAAAGCCCGCAATATAGAATATTACGGGCTGCTTTTCTGCTAAGAGAAAAATTAATGAACAACTTTGCTTAAGAATTCTTTCAATCTAGGATTTTTGGGTGCTGCAAAAACTTCATTTGGTTCACCTTCTTCCATGATAATTCCCTGATCGATAAAAATAAGTCGATCAGCAACTTCACGGGCAAACCCCATCTCATGAGTGACAACAATCATAGTCATTCCCTCTTTTGCAAGCTGCTTCATAACCTCCAGAACCTCACCTACCAGTTCAGGATCAAGAGCAGATGTCGGCTCATCAAACAAAATAACTTTAGGCTGAAGAGCCAGAGATCTGGCTATCGCGACACGCTGTTTCTGACCGCCGGACAACTGTTCAGGATAATTCATTGCTTTATCCTTAAGACCGACTTTATCAAGCAGTTCCAGCCCCATTTCATTAGCCTCAGCTGGCTTCATTTTACGAACCTTCAAGGGGCCTAGAGTTACATTCTTTAAAACCGTCATATGTGGAAACAAATTGAACTGCTGAAAAACCATTCCAGCTTCTGTTCTGACCATATTTATATCAGTCTTAGTAGACATTATATCATGTCCATCTACTATAATTTGTCCGTCCGAAGGAACTTCAAGCTTATTAATGCAACGCAGTACAGTAGATTTTCCCGATCCAGAAGGACCTATAATACAGACAACCTCACCGGAACGGACATGCAGGTCTATCCCTTTGATGACCTCAAAATTACCAAATTTTTTATATAAATTTTTAATCTGGATCACAACTTTACCTCTGTCCTACATTTAATTTCTTTTCTAGTCTTTTCATAAGGGCTGAAATAGTAAGAGTCATAGCCAGATAAACGACCGCTACGGCCAAATAAACCTCAAAGGCTCTAAAGTTGACGGAAGTTATCTCCTGACCTGTCCTCATTAGTTCACCAACGCCTATAACCATAAGTAAAGAAGTATCCTTCAAACTGATTATAAACTGGTTTCCCAAAGGAGGAATCATACGCTTTAAAGCCTGAGGCCAGATAACATATATCATTGTCTGAGTACGAGTAAGACCGATAGACCTTCCAGCTTCCATCTGCCCGGTATTGATGGATTGAACGGCACCGCGGACAATTTCAGCAATATAGGCACCTGAATTAACCGCAATAATAATTATACCGGCTGTTAATGGCGGAATTCTTATTCCTACAGCCATGGGAACTCCGTAATATAGAAACATGGCCTGCACCAGCATTGGAGTGCCGCGAATACTCTCTACATAAACCCCGGCCAGCTTTCTGAAAAACAGAGACTTTGATATTTTCATAAGCCCGGAAAGAGAACCAAGTATAAAGCCGAGGAACAAACCTCCAACAGTAATTTCCAATGTCAGGCGTAAGCCGCGCATCAACATTGGAAATGTTTCTATAAAAACAGAGGGGTCAAAATTAAACGCCATTTTAATTAATCCTTATGGAGTTAAAATGATCCAGAAGTATCATTCGGAAATATTTATTATGTATTAAATACAGCCTGAAACGAATGCCGGGATTACCTATTTAAAAATTATGAAATAAATTGATAGGAGTTCTTTCCGGCGCTAGAGGGAACTTCGAAAAATAGCTGAAGGTCGTATGAGAATGTTCCCGGTTTTAATTAAACAAAAGTCGGGGGCAGCCATATAAAGCCGCCCCCGTAAGAATTCATGTTAAATAAAACTTTTATTTAGGCTCTGTACCAAACCATTTTACATAAAGATCACGGTAGGTGCCGTTTTCACGGAGGGTTTTAAGAGCTGCATTAACTTTTGCAACCAGCTTGCTTCCTTTAGGAAAAGCGATACCGTATGACTGTCCCTGATAGATAGGACCAACAACTTTAACCTGACCTTTTCCAGCCTTGCGGATAAAATTGGAAACGACCGGAGAGTCAAACATTACAGCATCAGCTCCGCCGCTCATGAGTTCCATGAACATTGCGTCATTATTAGGGAAAAGTTTTACATCAGCAGCGTGTGCATTCTGCTTAACAAAGTCGGCGGAAGTTGTTCCAAGCTTAGTGGAAACTACTTTACCTTTGAGGTCTTTAATATCTTTTATCTTATCATTGTCGGATTTAACAAGAATAAGGAGTCCGGCATTATAATAAGGATCTGAAAAATCAACAACTTCTTCACGTGAAGGCTTAATGGTAATACCTGCTATACCAACATCAAGCTGGTTAGACTGAAGTCCCGGGATAATACCATTAAAATCCATGGGCTGGAGATTGTATTCAATACCGATTTCCTGTGCAATAGCCTGCCACAATTCAACATCAAAACCAGTATGTGTACCGGTTGCAGGATCCTTGAATTCAAACGGCGGAAAGCTTGTGTCACAAGCAACAGTAATAGCATCGGCAGAAGCCATACCCACAGTAGAAAAAAGGACCACTGCTGCAGCGATTACAGCTAAAAATCTTTTCATAAAACCTCCAACTATTAGATTCTGTTTAGGATAAAAAATTGTCATGATTTAAGACAAATTTAAGAATAAAAAAATCTTTCCCCAACAACATTACATAAAACAGAATTTTATTACACTAAACATCCTTTTTTTTCAAGAAAACAGCGAACGGGTTTCACTATTAAACACTACTATTATTTATAATCAAATTAGAGTGTTATGATTGACGATACTACAAATTTGGGCCTTGCGAACTTTTTAAAAATGAGTTTGTTATACGGGGCAGAAAAATCTGAGCTATAATTTTTAATTTGAAATCAATACAATTAATAAAGGAGAACAAACATGGAAAATAAACCAGAACTCGATGGAGCCATTCTGCAAAGGGATAAGACTACTTATGCAATTGTCCCGAGAACTCCCATGGGAATGCTCACACCTGAATTCCTCGAAAGTCTGCTTGAGGTTGTTAAAAAGTGGGATATTCCCATCATCAAAATTACCTCAGGACAGCGTATTGCACTTGTTGGAATCCCGGAAAATAAAGTTGATGAAGTGTGGGACGAGCTCGGAAGAAATATTGGCCGCGCAACAGAACTTTGTGTTCATTATGTTCAGGCATGCCCTGGAACTTCTGTCTGTAAGCTTGGAGTACAGGATTCCCTTGGACTCGGCGGAGAACTTGAAGAGGAATTTCTTGGAGAAGACTATCCTGCCAAAGTAAAAATAGCTGTTTCAGGATGCCCAATGTGTTGCGCCGAGTCCAAACTTCGTGATGTTGGAGTTGTCGGAACTAAAAAAGGTTATGATGTCTATTTTGGAGGCAACGCCGGCAACAAAGCTAGGATCGGGGATCAGATTGCTGCATCACTCACAAGAGATGAGGCAAAAGAAACCGTACGCAAAATTCTGGCATACTATAAAGAAAATGCCCGCAAACGTGAACGGTCAGCCAGATTCTGTGAACGTGTAGGTATCGAGGCAATAAAGGAAGCTGTTCTTTAATAAATTAGCTCATGAGCCATTTTTATGGCAAAGAAATAAGTGAAATTAATTTTATAAAATTAATTTCACTTATTTCATTTTACATTATTTTAACAATTTTGATAAATTTATCATTTTGAATACATTTATGAACATCACTTCAAATTAATTCGTATAAGCTTTTCTATCACGGCTTAATTTTAACAGAACTTCAGGATGCTGTAATTCCCGGCCTTTGTTAATTTAATTAGTCACTTTTGCCAATTATCATAAAAAAATAATATTTTCCAGAGAGTTAAGAATATATAGTTGCATCACTCTAATGTTAGGGATATGCTTGACAGAACAATTTAGAACTTTTACAAAAAAGTCACAAATTAGAAGTTGATACTTCGATTACTTTTTTTAGTGATTACAAAAAAGTAATTTTGGTTTTTGCAGGACTCAAATCGTTTACAAAAAAGTAAACCTTTACTAAGCAGGCTGACGTCCATAGGCAGATAACTAGCTGAATAAATATGATTTTATCATATTAGGCACGGTCACTGCTTATGTCTCGACAGGTTTTGTAGAACGTAAAAACATCTCCACACTGTATGGAGATCAAATTAAATAGTCCCAAGGAGATTTAAATGAGTGGTTACCAGTCCCGTCAGAACGCAATCAATGCGGTAAACAATTACAAGCGTACTACCGCGCCCCTGAATTTCACCGAAACCCCTCCCACCGAAGTTTTCGGCAGCAATGTTTTCAGTGAAAAAGTTATGCGCAAAATGCTGCCAAAGGATATCTTCAAATCCATCAAAAAGACCATCAAACATGGTACCAAGCTTGATCCTGCAGTAGCTGACTACGTTGCAGCAGCAATGAAAGAATGGGCTGTTTCCAAAGGAGCTACCCACTATACTCATGTATTTTACCCTCTTACCGGACTTACAGCTGAAAAACATGATGGTTTCCTGAGCCCTGATGGTGAAGGTGGCGCAATTGCTGAATTTTCCGGAAAACTCCTTATTCAGGGTGAGCCTGATGCTTCCAGCTTCCCTAACGGTGGCATAAGAACAACTTTTGAAGCTCGTGGATACACAGCATGGGACGTAACCAATCCGGCTTATATCCTTGAAAACCCCAACGGAACTTTCCTCTGCATTCCAACCTGCTTTGTTTCCTGGACAGGTGAGGCTCTTGATAAAAAGACTCCTCTTATGAGATCCAGTCAGGCAATGAACAAGCAGGCTCAGCGTATTCTCAAACTTTTCGGTAATGACAATGGCGAACTGGTTGTTTCCAATGCCGGACCTGAACAGGAATACTTCCTTATTGACCGCAACTTCTTCTTCTCCCGCCCTGACCTGCTCGTTTCCGGAAGAACCGTTTTCGGTTCAAAACCGGCTAAAGGACAGGAATTTGACGATCACTACTTTGGAGCAATTCCCCGCCGCGTCCTTTCTTTCATGATGGACGTTGAACATGAATTGTACAAACTTGGTGTACCCATCAAGACCCGTCATAACGAAGTTGCTCCCGGACAGTTTGAAATTGCTCCTCTTTATGAGCAGTCAAACCTTGCAACCGACCATAACCAGATGGTTATGACAACTCTTAAAACAGTTGCCAAAAAACATGGTATGGCCTGCCTGCTCCACGAAAAACCTTTCGCAGGAATCAACGGTTCCGGTAAGCACCTCAACTATTCTCTGAGTACTCCTTCTCTTGGTTCTCTCTATGATCCAGGTGATACTCCTCATGAAAATGCTCAGTTCCTGCTCGTTTGCGCAGCAACAATTCGTGCAGTCCATAAATATGGTAAACTTCTGCGCGCCGTAGTTGCTTCTGCAGGTAACGACCATCGTCTTGGAGCTAACGAAGCACCGCCGGCTATTCTTTCTGTATACCTTGGAGACCAGCTGACCAGTATTCTTAATCAGATTAAGGAAGGTAAAGTTTCAGAAAGCAAGTGCAAAGAAAATCTGAAAATCGGTGTAGACACAATTCCTCCTCTGCCTCGCGATGCCGGCGATAGAAACCGCACAAGCCCGTTTGCTTTCACCGGTAACCGTTTCGAGTTCAGAGCTGTTGGTTCCAACATGTCTATTGCCGGACCTCAGGTTGCTCTTAACACAATGGTAGCTGAATCACTTGATTACTGCGCTACTAAAATTGAAGAAATTACCGGTGGCGACTGCAAGAAACTTCACGATGCAGTAGAACAGGTTATCCGTGATATCATGAAAGAACATGAGGCTGTTGTATTCAACGGTGACGGTTACTCTGAAGAATGGCATAAAGAAGCTGAAAAACGCGGTCTTCCCAACCTCCGCAACTCTGCTGAAGCTCTTCCTGTTCTTAACGATCCTGAAGTTATTGAACTTTTCACAAAGTATGAAGTTTTCACTGAACGTGAACTCGACAGCCGTCGTGAAATCTACCTTGAACAGTACAGCCAGACACTGCGCACTGAAGCTGCTGTCTGCATCAAAATGGGTACAACCCAGATCTTCCCCGCAGCTGTTCGCTATCAGAATGAACTGGCACAGACCTGCGCTAATCTTAAAGCCATTGGCAAAGACAGCGTATCACTGACTCTCGATGACGTGACTGCCAAACTCAGAGGTCTCCAGACAAGCCTGACAGAGCTTGAAAGCATCCTTGCAAAAGAAGATTTTGCTGACGCTCTTGAAGAAGCAAAATACCTCTGCTACACCCTTCTCCCTGCAATGGGCAAAGTTCGTGAATACGCAGATGCTCTTGAAGAAGTTGTTGCTGACGACCTCTGGCCTCTGCCAAGTTATCAGGAAATGCTCTTCATCAAATAGTTATAGACACGTAATGCAAAAGCCCGCTTCCAAAAGGAGGCGGGCTTTTTTATTGCAGAATAAATTGAATCTATTTCTCTTTCATTTCTTTAATTTCCTGAACTTCCTCTCTGTTCAAAATCACCTTGTTCCCATCAGGGTCCTTGAATGAATAACTTGAAGATTCTTCTGAAAAATCAGGTTCACCAACGCTAATTACGGAAGTACCATCTTTTTTTACTACGGAATAGCGACTGCTACCGCATCCGGCTAATAAGCAAAAAGAAATGATCAGTAAGCTGATAAAAATAATTCTTTTCATATAAACGCCCCTTTGGTTAAAAATTACAATCCAATTCATTCTTCCATTTTAAGAATCAAGAAAAGATGCAAGTTTTACAGATTTCTCGGAAAAATCTGATTCAAGGTTGTTAATATCATTTTCAATTATTTCTTCTATTGTTCTGGCTGAATATTTAGCTTCAAGCTTCATAACATTACCTGCGCCAGCTCCTCTGGCCTCTCTGCTTAACTTAACAGAATTTCCAGACCTTCTTCTATGCAAAACTTTAAGCAAGCCATTATAAACAACCTGCTGCCCTTTTTTCTGCAAACTTAAATCGTGATCAAAATCATCATATTGAGAAGGAGAAAAGCGTAGATCAAAATCATCACTAAATTCTAAAACATCACGCCTGAACAAATGAAAACAGCCTGTAACCGAAGTACATGGACGACAATAATCATACTGACCATAATCCATATCCTGGTTAAAAGACTCGAAATATGAAAACGAAAATCCCTGAAGCAGGTTATCTTTAACCTCGAAAGATTCGCGTAAATGAATATCTGCATGCTGGATGATCTCTTCACGACCAAAGTCAGCAACTTTACAGCCCCATACGCCTGCGTCAGGATATTTGGCTATGGCATCAGCCATTAAGCCCTGCCAATTTTCCGGCAATACAGCGTCATCATCAAGATAGGCAACATAATCACAACTTCCTATTGCTGGATGGTGTTTTAGCCAGTTTCTGGCAGCAGGAGCACCTACATTTACAGGAAGCCCGACTATCTCAAGTCTATTACCAAGCTTTTCTTTCCACGCGGATAAAACTGATGAGGTAGAATCTGTACAACCGTTACTAAGAGCAACAATTTTCAAATTTTCCAATGGTGATTCTGCTACAGACTTCAAGGCAAATTCAAGATCATCAGCTTTATTATAAGTGTACAAGCAAAGAGCAATACGTCCCTCGATAGCTGAGTTCTCTGGAGTCGGAGTCATAATACGGTCATATGCACTCAACCATGTATTGACCTGCCACGGCCGGGTAGTCATTCTTTCACGCCATATACGTCTGGCCTCTTCAAATTTCCCTGTTCTGAACAAAGCCTCTGCAATTCGTAGCAGAGTCTGACCGGGAATACTCTTTCTTTTGGCGTCCGACCATATATCAATAGATTTTTCAAAATCAGCACTGCAAAAAGCAAAATCGCCTTTATACTTATTCACAACAGGTTTCATTATCTCGGGCAAAGCCATCTCATCAAGAATTGACGGCGTCTCAAATTGCCCGGCAAACAAAGTTATATCCAGATAATGACCCAACCAGAAAAAATTACCAGAATCATTTTCAAGCTGTTTTTCAAGATATGATATTAATTTTTCGGTATCTTTTTCCGCAGCAAGTTTCTGAAAATAATTTATATTAGCTGGAATATTGTAATTTGAAACTACAATTTCCATAATTAATTTATAGATATCGGGCAGAAAGGATAGGCGACTATTAATATTCAACAAATTTGCAGCAAGCTGTCCGTCAAAGGGACTGTCTTCCCAAGCGGTGAGCATAACATCTATTCCTATATCCAGAAGCTGCCCCTTATCTCCACCGGTTCCGGCAAGCGAGAGTATTCTGGACGCTGTTTCCAAAAGATGCTGCTTGCCATGTCCTGAAACTAACAGCCTGTACCTACTTGCAGAATCAAGAAGATTCCAGAATGAACCGGTCATAAATAATTCCCTCCTCCAAAAGTCCTTCGCATCTTATCAATCAAGTCAGAAAGCCTGTTCTCGTAAGTATGTTCAGATAAAATGCGCTTACGAGCAGCTTTACTTACAGATTCACGGAGATTTTTATCCTTTAGATATTTTGCTGTAAGTTCTTTTATTTCAGATCTATCTCTGTAAGTTATAATCTCAACTCCGGGCTCAAAAAGATTCTCAACCTGTTCTCTATAGTCTGTTAAAACAAAAGCGCCACAAGCAGGGACATCAAACACTCTTTGGTTTACAGCTCCTTTCATCTGCCTGCTGGTACAATTAAAATTTATTTTGGATTGCGGATAAAAACCAGGAAGATCTGCATAATAATCTATTGATTCAAGGTATCTCCATCCTTTTTTATCTGCGAGTAACTGATTCCACCCCTGATCTCCTACTATCAAAGGATTAAAATCAAGAATACCTTTAATACAGTTCAAACGATAAAGTCTTGTCGCTTCCCAGGTAATCAGGGCCTCATAAGCCAGTTTCTGCTCATCAGTCGGCAGCAGATTCATGTTTTGCAGCAATGCAGGATAACACCTTTTAAGAAACTGCGAGACTGACAAATCTTCGGATTCTTTAAACTCAGCAGCAATTTTTTTTACGCTGCTATGGAGCTTGGTCGGTAAATCCGCCATATCGGTATATCTGGATACAGCTGCGACCATTGAATTTCCCAGAAAAGAGATGTCTGACTTCCATGCATTAGCTCCGGCACACCCCGGTTTAAATCTGTAAATGTCAGTAGCCAGAGGCAGATAAAAAACATTGCTGAAGCCTCTATCCCGCATTATCTCCAAATTTCCGGCATCATAAGTAAAGATAGCTGTTTTATCAGAACAAACCTTATCATACCTGTATAAAATCAGGTAAGGATTATCCACGAACCATGATGCCAGCGGAAGATTAAGTTTATGCAGAAGTTCTGTAAGCCGCCCCTCCCTGTCTATACCAAAATGATTGACCGTCAGAACAAAATCAGGCTTAAACTCTACAACAATACTTAATAGATCTTCAACAAAACCATTACGGACCGTATCACTATTTCCAACATCAAGACACCTGAATTTTATATTGTTACGCGTCAGTGCAGACTTAATCTCATTTATAAGAAAATATTTTCGATCCAGAAACAGGATTCGAGGAGATTTGTGATTAAATTTTGGATAATTAACAGCAGACCAAAAATCCGTTTCAGATTTAGCTGTTAAAGAATTCAGTATACTGCCATAAAATTCTTTATCCAATCGCAGGTAGACGGGAATCTTTAAAATTTCCAAATCAAGATTTCCATTCACCTGTTGCCATTCCCTAAGTTTTTGAATTGCTAGCGCAGCTTCATTTTCAGCAATCAGATAAACGTTATCAGCATTCCCTTTAAATTCTGAGGAGACAATATCTCCAATCAAATTATTCTTATCTATAACCGCGACAGGACCTTTTTTAGAAAGCTTTTCAAGACAATATCCAAGCCCGGCCCCAAGCATAACCGGCAATTTCCCTTTAGCTGCTTTTTCAGACAAAAGAATTTCACGGTCATAGCCGTTTCGTCCCCACATGTGCCAGACTTTACCAGCTATATTGATCCTGATGTCAGAAATACTCTTGCTGTCATCATAAACAGCTTCAGCAGTATAAGGTGTGTTTATCATCGTAATTTTGTATGCTAAAATTATATAAAGTTACAAGCTGCAATACTTTTTTATCAGCCATTTACAAAGAATCAAACCTCACAAAACATTGAAAAGAACTTATGAAAAAAATAGATATAAATAAATGGGATAGAGCTGAACATTTTAATTTTTTCAAAACACTGGACCACCCTAATTACAGTGTCTGCGCAAACGTGGATGTTACTGGAATAACAGAAATAAAAAAAAGTATTCCTTCAGCGCCAAGGCTCTCCGATCTTATTTATTATTGTGCAGCACGGGCTGCAAATACAATAGATGAAATGAGGATGCGCATTGTTGAGGGCGGCCCTGTACTATTTGAAAATATCAATCTTGGCTTTACTTACATTCCTCAAGGACGGACTCTTCATGCAAATTGTGTTGCCGAGTATGATGATGATTTTGAAGTAACAAGAAAAGCGATTGAAAAAGCCAGACTTGATGCTGATAAAAATCCGACTCTAAAACCTGAAGGAGGAGCTGGCCAGAATTTCTTTTACTTCAGCATTCTTCCGGGCATCAGCTTTACAAGCGCATGCAATCCTTGGGGAAATCCTAAGCGGGATTCTATCCCCAGAATTCTTTTTGGGGAAATATTTGAGGAAAATGGTCATAAAAAAATGCCGGTATCTGTTGAAGTCCTGCATTGCTTTGTCGATGGTCAGCACCTTGCTTATTTTTTTGATGGAATGAATAAATTATGCAGCACACCTCAAAAATATTTTAATCTTTAAAAAGAATCCCGCTCCATATTTTTGGAGCGGGATTCAAGCCTGATTAAATTTAAAGTTTATATCCGTTCTTAGCTATATCTTCTTTAAGAAGCTCTCTCATTCTCTTACTTACCGGACCGGGGCGGACATCATGAATCGGCTTGGTGTTGTATCTTACAACAGAAACAGCATCCAGAGTCGTTCCGCATACAATAACCTCTTTTGCAAGCAAGACTTCCTCTTCTGATATTGCACGGTAGTCAATATCCACTTCACCGGAAATAAGCTCCAAGGCCCTCAGCAAAGTAGTCCCTGCAAGTGCATTGGTAAACTGCGGGACATGTATAGTCCCCGAAGGTTCAACAATACACACATTTTCGGTTGCGCCCTCAGCAAGAAATCCCATGTGATCAAAGCAGAAAGGAAAATCAAAACCTTTTTCCTCAGCCTCACGCTTCATCAATACATTGGGAAGATAGTCGATGGTCTTAATTGTTGCCAAATATGACTGCTTTGCCGGAATTGAGGTTTTAAATGCCGTGATTCCTTTTTCATACCATTCGTCAGGTTTTGGTTTCAAATTGTAAACAACGACATAAAGGCTTGAAACAGGGCATTCCTGAGTAGATATACCGAATCCTCCACAGCCGCGCCCCAGCAGGACTCTTACAAGACCTGATTCGCACTCTGAAGCTCTGGAGACTTCAATAATAATCTCTTTTAATTCATCCCAGCTGCATGGCGGCTCTAAATAAATAGATTTAGCTGACCTTTTCATTCGCCTGACATGAGGATCAAGCTGATAAAGTTTGCCATTAACAAACTTCATTGTTTCAAAAACCCCATCACCACGATGAACAAGATGATCATCCCAAGGCATCAGCAGAACTTTGGGGTCAGTACAAATCATCCCGACTCTATGTTCATAAAAAGCACATACTTTTTCAGTTCCAGCACGCATGGCTGTGAGCATTCCATCAATATATTCTTCGCGTCCGACTTTTTTAATCACAATCATTTCTCCATAAAAAACTTAAAATATTCAAGTTTAAAGATGTGATATTACCTACAACCATTTTTGTGCAATGACAATTGAAGAAAGATAAAACTAAACCAACTGCTGCTTCACAAAGCAAAAAGCGGAATTCAAGAGCAGTTAAATACCCTTGAATCCCGCTTATATTTTAAATGAGAAAGTCCGAACTTTTAAGTCTTAAGGAACCCTTAAAAGATCGCGTTCAATCAGAGTTTCAGCTATCTGGATGGTATTAAGAGCTGCACCCTTGCGAATGTTATCGGAAACAATCCACATATTGAGGCCGTTATCAACCGTAAAGTCCTCACGAATTCTTCCAACAAAAACATCGTCCTCACCAGTAGCTTCGATAGCCATAGGATAAAGACTTTTTTCGGGATAATCGGCAACAGTTATTCCCGGAGCTCCAGCAAGAATATTTCTGCATTCTTCCGGTGTAAGTTTTTTCTCAGTTTCAATATTTACTGCTTCTGAATGAGCATAAAAAACTGGAACACGTACTGTTGTGGCGGTAACTTTTATACTTTCATCGCCCATAATCTTAACAGTTTCGTTAACCATTTTCATTTCTTCTTTGGTGTAACCATTGTCAAGAAAGACGTCGATCTGAGGCAGGCAGTTAAAAGCAATCTGATGTGGGTAAACATCCGGTACAATGCTTTTTCCATTAAAAAGTCTGCTCACCTGAGTTTCAAGCTCATTTATAGCTTTCTGCCCTGATCCAGAAACAGCCTGATATGTAGAAACCACAATACGTTTAATCTTTGCAGCTTTATGAATAGGCTGCAAAGCAACAACCATCTGAATTGTAGAGCAGTTCGGATTGGCTATGATACCATCATGCCAGTCAAGATCCTGAGGATTGACTTCAGGAACAACAAGCGGCTTTTTAGGGTCCATGCGCCATGCACTGGAGTTATCTACAACTACGCATCCCTGTTCAGCAGCCAGAGGCGCAAACTTTGTGGAGGTGCCGCCGCCAGCTGAAAAAAGAGCAAGGTCGAACCCTTTAAAAGAATCTTCTTTAAGTTCGACAACGGTAAGTTCTTCACCGGCAAAGGGCAGTTTTATCCCTACAGAACGTGAAGAAGCAAAAGGTACAATTTCAGATGCCGGAAAATTTCTCTGCTCAAGAATGCTGAGCATTTCACGCCCCACAGCTCCGGTTGCACCAACAACTGCAACTCTGGGATTCTTGGTACTCATCGTTAACCTCCAAGTTTGTTACCAATAATAAACACAGGCCATACGGAATCTTTTAGAAGCCGAGACTATGACCGATTTCCAGACAGGCTTCAGCTTTATTAAGCGTGTATAGATGTACTCCCGGAACTCCTTTTTCAAGCAACTCCTTCGCCTGCTTCTTAGCGTAATCTATACCAAGCCTGTATACGGCTTCATCCCCGCCTTCTTCATAAGCCTTTTCTAGAGAGCTTAAAAATTTACCGGGTATGGCAGCACCACACAGTGAAAGAATGAATTTAGCTGATTTAAGACTCATAATTGGAAGTATACCGGGAATTACCGGAACATTTATGTTCATCCCGGAAAGTCTGTCCACGAAGTCAAAATATACCCTGTTATCAAAAAACAGCTGGGTAATAATAAAATCGCCGCCTTCTTCAATTTTATATTTCATCCATTTAAAATCTTCTTTGATTGAAGGAGATTCCACATGGGCTTCAGGGTATCCTGCTACAGCTACGCATAATTCAGGATGCCTGTTTTTGATGAAAGTCACCAGATCAGAAGCATGTTTAAAGCTTTGTTTGTTAAAGTCAAATCCTTCGACGTTTTTAGGGGGATCTCCACGTAAAGCAAGCACATTTTGCACCCCTGCTTCACTAAGACTGTCTAAAAAAGACCCGATTTTACCTTCGTCAGCACCTACACTTGTAAGATGGGCTAACGGCTCAATCCCCTTTTCTGACTTTAAAATTTTTACAATATCCAGAGAATTGTCCTGAGTGCCTCCGCCGGCCCCATAAGTAACCGAAGCAAAAAGAGGATTTAAAACTTTCAGCCTGTCTACAACTTCAAAAAAAGACGGCCATGATCCTCTATCTTTTGGAGGGAAAAATTCAAGCGAGATAAAAGGCTTATCTTTATTAATTATATCGGCTATTTTCATTAGCTATCTCCATAAAACATTACACTATAAATAAACTTCAACAACTGGAGATATTACCGACTTTCCCTATTTCGCAAAAGTCTCAAAATCTCATTATTAACCGGAAGAAACCTGACAGATGGAGAGTCTGAAATTTTGAACCAGTCAAACTTCTGTCCTTCACATGAAGAAACTTCACCTTCAAATTTCCAGACATCAAAAAAATGCAATCTGACAGTATATTCAGGATATTCTACTATCTTTTCAAGCCATAATTCAAATTTAGAGGCTGTTATGCCCAATTCTTCCTGAAGTTCCCTGACAAGAGCTTCTCCAAGAGTCTCACCCGGTTCAACTTTGCCACCGGGGAATTCCCACCAACCAGCATAATCTTTGCCAACCGGCCGCTCCGCTGAAAGGAAAAGGTCATCTCTCCATATAATTCCTGCAACAACTTCAATGGGTTTCTCTTGAGACATAATCAATCTCCACCCTCAAGAAGTTCCGCCTTTTTAGCTTCCAAAGCTGAGATTTCATCTTCAAGAACAGCCATCTGTTCCATCAATGATTCAGCCCAACTGCTTGCCTCTGTGTACTTTGAATTAAGCTCCAGAGCCGATGCAGGGTTTTCATAGAGGGAGGGGTCGTTAAGCTTTTCCTCCATTTCAGACTGATCTTCAAGTACTTTTTCAAGCTCAGACTCAAGTTTAGAATATTTTTCAGTTTTGGGTTTAAGCTCTTTGTAAAGTTTGTTCCTTATTTCAGCCTGCTTACGCTTATCTTCTTTGGTAAGCCTGCGTTTTTCTTCTTTTACAGCTACCGGTTGCTTTTCACCTTCAGTTGAACTGTCAGCCTGCTTATTTTTTGCCTTACGGTATTCATCGTACTCAGCAAATGAATGAAAACTTCTTATACCACTGTCAGTTAAAGCCCAGATTTCTTCTGCAACTTCACTTAGCAGATATCTGTCATGCGCTACAAAAAATAAAGTTCCGTCATAATCATTCAGGGCTTTAACCAGCCCCTCACGGCTTTCCAGATCTAAATGGTTGGTTGGTTCGTCCAGAATAAGCAGATTAGCTCTGGAAAGAAAAAGGCTTGAAAGGACAAGTCTGTTTTTTTCTCCACCAGAAAGAGCTGAAACAGGCCTTTCAAAATATCCTTCTCCCAGCAGAAAAAGCCCTAGAACGCTTTTTAACTGCTCGTCAGTGGTCTTGGGGTCGCTTAACCTTCTTATTTCACTGATTACCGTTGAATCAGTTCTCAAAATATCGCTCTGGTGCTGGCTGAAATAGGCCATAGTCGTGTTTGGACCTATTTTAGCACTCCCGGAAAAAGCTTCAAGCTCACCTATCACAACTTTAAGCAAGGTAGATTTTCCAGCTCCATTTGGAGCTGCAAGAGCTATTTTACGTCCTCGGAACAGTTGAAAGCTTAATTTAGGCCAGATTGAAGGAGGCTTGCCGTCATAAGAAAATTCCAAATCAACAACATTAATCGCAGCCTTATCACCTCGTGAAGTCGGGGGAAGACGAAAATTTAAGCTTCGCCCGGATCTGTTCAGACTGGCTTCATCCTGCAATCGACTTAGTTCTTCCTCAAGCTTTTCAACCTTCTTAAGTTTAGACTGAGCCTGAGCAGCTTTTCTTGCTTTTACTCTGAATCGGCGGATATAGCTGTATTCATTTTCAATTCTAGCAGAAAGCTTAGCTGCTTCACGACTACGCTGCATCGCATTTTCAGCCTGCCACTCAAGATATTCCGTGAATGAACCTCTGCGAAGCACCGGACGTCCTGAACCTAAAAACAGGACATGGGTTCCGACTCTGTCTAAAAAGACTCTATCATGGGCCACATAAACTACGGCACCTCTAAAACTCAAAAGATAACTTTCCAACCATTCAACAGCTTCAAGATCAAGATGGTTTGTCGGTTCATCAAGCAGCAACAGGTCTGCTCCCTGTAACAAAACTCTTGCCAGCTTGGCTCTCTCGCGCCAGCCACCGCTTAGTTCCTGAAGCTTGCATAATAAAGATTCTTCAGAAAAGCCCAGACCGGTTAAAATAGTTCTGGCTTTATGCTCAGGGTTGTAACCGAATTGTATTTCAAGCTCATGCTGCCTGTTAGACAAACGTTCCATCAGGGCGATATCATTTGTTTCGGCTGCCTTATCCCAGTCTTCCCAGATTTTATTCCATGAAGGAAGTGCAGCGAGAACCCAGCTCAACAGACCTCTGCATAGATCATCCTCACCAAGTTCCTGAGCTACATAACCAAGTCTGGCCCCCTGAGAAAAAGAAACAGAACCACCATCCGGTTCAATCCGACCGGCTATGAGCTTCAATAAAGTAGATTTACCACAGCCATTGGGACCTGTAACAGCAACCCGCATTCCGGAGGAAACTTCAAATGATAAATCTTCAAACAAATCCTCTCCGTTATAGGACTTGCTGACAGATTGGACTGTTATGCGGGACATAAAAAACCTCTTTTTGAAAAATAAAAAACTCTTTGAGCAGGCGAAAGTATAATCAAGACGGCATGAATGCAAGTGAAATAGGAACCATCAATTTTTAGCAAATGACAAGGTAATAATAATTAATAAAAATAATTATTTTCCTGCCCGTAACAAATGGGTATTTTGACCGTTCTCAAATTTAATTGTAGGATAATTGATATGACCAAATGGTATGTCTATCTGCTGCGATGCTCTGATAACTCTCTTTATTGCGGAATAACCACAGATCCTCAAAGAAGATTAAAGGAACATAATTCAGGGAAAGGGGCTAAGTACACCTCTCCGCGAAGACCTGTTATATTTGAAACGGTAATGGAAGTTCCAGATAGAAGCGCGGCCTGTCGTCTGGAAAATCTTACCAAACAAAGGCCGGCTTCGCAAAAAAAAGACTTCCTTGAGCAGGAGTCTAAAAAACTTATGGCAACAATTTAAGAAGCTGCGGTCAACAGCATTAATGAAAGATAATGAGTCTTTTCCGGTACAGCTGAAATATCATCAAATATCTGCTCCCCATCAAGACCTAATCTGCTGATAAACTTTGAATTATATTTATCACTTAAAGCCATCACCGCACCACGAAGTTCAACAAAGTTTCTGTAAGCTTTAAGAATAACAACGTTGTCACTCTGCTCCATACTCTGTTTAAATTTTGCTTCATCTGCAACCCCTGAAGTGAGCAGTAGATTCTGACCGGATTCAACAAGGATAGTCCCGGTTTCAGCCGCGGCAGCCTGATACGAAGTTATTCCCGGTATGATTTCAACATCAAATTGGGGATAACTTTTTGAAATAGTCCGTAGCATATATCCAAAAGTTGAATATATGAGTGGATCACCCAAAGTGAGAAAGGCCACATTCTTACCACTCTTAAGGAATTCTGCTGCCAAATCGGCATTCTCTTCCCAGGCTCTATCCAGTATTTTTTTATCTCTGGTCATTGGATAGCTGACCTTTATAATTTCACAATTACCACCAATATACTGCATGGCAATATCAAGCGACCGTGAATATTCATTTTTAGTTGAAGCTGCGGCAAGAACAACATCCACCGCGGCAAGTATCTTTACTGCTTTAACTGTCAGAAGCTCGGGATCACCCGGTCCGACACCTATTCCATACAATTTACCATATTTATTCATTCTTTAATTACCTTTACTACTGAGAATTTCGGACAGGATTTCCACAGCATCAACATTTCGAGGTCCCGGACGCGAAAAAACAGATTCATCCACTTCATAAATTCGATTATTTTTTACTGCACCAAGCATGCTGAACAGCTTTCTTTTAGCTGGAGAAACCGGAGAAGGATTCATGCGTCCTTTTTGATATATATAAACATCAGGATTAAGCTTCATAAGCTCTTCCTCACCGATACGACTTATTTTTTTATTTGCTTTAATACAATTTATTCCACCTGATTTATTGATAATATCGTTAACAATAGAGGCGTTACCAGCTCCCAGAAGATTAGGGTAACGTATTTCAAAAAAAACAGTTGGCTGACTGCCGGATTCAATCTTTGAACGAACAGCCGATAAACGTCCTTTCATATTTTCTATTAAATCTGAGGCTCCGGACTCAGATCCGGTTAAAACCCCAAGCCGCTTTATTACACTGAAAAGATCAGCAAACGAAGACACTTTAAAAACAGCGCACGGAATACCAAATTTTTCCAATGGATCAAGTACGGTCAACGCTTTGGGACGACCTGCCATTTGTAGAATAAGGTCAGGCTTAAGGGAGGTTATGAGTTCAACATTCGGCCTCATGTGGGTACCGATTGAAGGAAGTTTAAGAATCTGTGAGGGATAATTATCCGCAGCGGTTCTCGCAATTAACCTGTTTCCCTGCCCCATTGCATAAATAATTTCATTAAAAGAGCCGTATAAGGCTATTATCTTTTCGGCGGGATGTTGAATCTCAACCGTCCTGCCAAAATCATCAACTATCTTTATTCCTGCATTTGCTGTTCCTGCACACAGTATCGACAGCAGCAGGATTAAAAAGCACTTGCGGAAGCCCAAGTTCAGGATGCTTAACAATCCTGACATCGGCATCATAGACATAAGCAATATTCTCCTCAGTAATGATCTCAGAAGGTTTTCCATCAAGGACAACCTGACCATTTTTAAAAAAAATAAGCCGATCAAAATAAACTGATGCAAGATTTAAATCATGGATAACACTTATTATTCCAGTTCCACCTGAAGCCAGTAAGCGCAACAAGTTAAAAATCTCTATTTTACCGGAAACATCAATTCCCGAAGCTGCTTCATCAAGAATCATCATTGAAGTGGCCTGAGCAACAGCCCTTGCGATAAGTACGCGCTGAAACTCTCCACCAGAAAGGACTTTAATACTTCGGTCGGCCAAATGAGCAACAGATGTTTTTTCCATTGCTTCAAAACATTTACTGTAATCTTCATTGCCGTAGCCGGAAAACCATCCAGTGTAAGCATACCGACCCATTAAAACCATATCCCTTACAGTTATATCAAAAGATAATTCAACTCGCTGGGGGATAACTGCCATTATTCTGGCTAAATCTTTTCGTGAATATTCTCTTGCAGATCTATTTAAAATTTTAACCGAACCAAGGCTTGGAGAAAGGATACCGGATATGGTTGAAACAAGTGTTGTTTTACCACTTCCATTTGGCCCCAGAACAGCAACCATTTCCCCTTTTCTGAAATCAAGATTTATGTCCTTGAGGATGTCTCTCTCGCCATATCCTGAATAAACTTTTTCCATGCTTATCATCACAAATGCACCTTTTTATATGCTCTGAGAATAAGACAGAAAAAAGGACCTCCAAGCATAGCTGTGACAACACCTACAGGAAGTTCTTCACCCCCGGAAAGAATTGTTCTGGCCAGTACATCAGACCAGACAAGAAGAAGACCTCCAAGCAGTGAAGATAATATTAGTAATGGTCTGTGTCTGGAGCCGAACAACATCCTGACCAGATGGGGAACAACCAGACCTATAAACCCGATTACTCCGGAAACAGCAACCGCAGCTCCGGTAACAAGACTTGCTCCAAGCAACAGTACAAGTCGCGATCTGGTAACATTCACTCCGAGATGACACGCTTCATTATCACCGAGAGACAGAATATCCAGCTCGCGCGAATAGAAAAAAACAAGCAGAAATCCAACAGCCGCGTATGGTAACAACAGATAGACATGCTCCCATCCGCGTCCCTGAAAACTGCCCATTATCCAGAACACAATACTGCTGACAGAATCTTCATCCAGAGATTTAAGCAGAGAAATCAAAGCAGCCAGAAAGGTTGAAACAATTATCCCGGCTAAAACGATAGTCTCGCGGCTGATCCGACCTCCTATGCTTCCAAGAGAAAGAACAGCAGTAAGAGCAACTAAAGCCCCGGCAAGCGCTGCCAGCGGAAGAAACAATGAGCCCAGACAGTTCCACAGAAATGAAAGCAATGGGATCGAACCTAAAAAAATAGCTAGAGAAGCGCCAAAAGCAGCACCGCTGCTGACTCCAAGAGTAAATGGATCTGCAAGAGGATTTCTTAAAACCCCCTGATAAACAACTCCGGCCATTGATAACGATGAGCCACACAAAAAAGCCAGACAAATTCTGCCAAAACGCAGATCAATGACGACAAACCTTACAGCGCTATCAATTCTGGTTGAATTTACAAAGCCAAGCTGGTCCGCAAGCACGTTTAAAACCTGTATAACGGAGATATCGTACGGACCAAAAAAACAGGCGGCGACAAGTGAGAAACATGTACCAGCAATCAGCAGACCAACTGCTGCCGCTTCGACCCTGTTTCCGTAATTCCTCATCATACCGCCTGTATAATTTACTTATGGCTTAACGCATTAAATGCGTCTTTCAGATGCATAATCCAGAGTTCTGCAACAGCAGGATATTCAGCAGTTCCTTTCATTACAGGAACGCAGTCATATCCGGCCTTGGTGAGGATGGATTTCCATGAGTCGTCTTCATTGCCAGCCATATCATTATGGGCATGATCTCCGGCTACAGACATGAAAGGCAGCAGATACACTTTACCCTTTTTGGGTGAAGGCAGCTTATCCATAACATTTTCAAGAGAAGGGAATCCCTCAACGGTTCCAACAAACATATTGGAACCTTTAAGATTCAAATAATATTGAATTGCAGGATAATAAATATTAGCCGGACTCGGTGTACCATGTCCCATCAGTACAATTGAATCCTGTGCTCTTATTCCCTTTGGAAAGGAAGCTATCAGGGCATCAACAGCTTTTTTTACATCACCATCATTATAAAGAAGGGGTCTGCCTACAGTAATTTTTTTCATTCCTTTAGGCATACCTTCAAAAGCTTCTGCTGTTTTCAGCAGACCTTCATATTCTTCACCTGGAATTGTGTGCAGTGATTGAACGGCTACATCGGTAAAACCCTCATCCATCATTTTTGACAGCGCAATCGATGGAGAGTCTATATTTCTATTCTCAGTTTTAGCCAGCTTGTGACGGATAATAGAAGACGTGAAAGCCCAATGGACAGGAACTCCCGGGAACTCAGCTTTAACTTTCTTATCAATCTCTTTGAATGAAATCTGTGCAGAATCAACAGATGAACCGAAAGCAACAAGAAGAATTCCTTTTTTTTCGGGTCGAGCATGACCGGCAAAAGCGGTACCTACGGAAAGAATCAGTATGAGTAAAATTAGAGCGGGAATTGAATAGGATTTTTCCCCAAAACAGCGCTGCATAGCAGTCTCCTGACATTTCGGGGGCTTATAATAGGGGTGGTGCACGCCAATAAATAAAATTCTGACCTGCCCTTTTACACGGTAAAAGCCCCGTTACTGTGTAAACTATGTTGTAGCCATCCCGAGGCAGGTCTTCCGACTTGTCCCATCTTTCCCGGCCTTCCCGGATAAAAAATCCAGTGACACTCTTTCTTAAAAAGGGGAAAGATTTATAAGGACTTACGGCGGCGGGTCCGTCCCGGATTTTAACCGGGTTCCCTATTAAGCTCGCCAAAGCACCTCAGGTGAAAAATTGATAGAACTCTTTATGAAACGATGTCAACGAAATTAATTTGTTGCTACAGTCGGTTGATTCTCACTTTTTAGCGGGGCACGACCTATCCCCGGCCAGATTCGAATCATACCGAAAAGAGCCCGAAGAGATGTCCAGATCCCGGAAATTATCCAAATCCATAAAAGCATATTTTCAGGTTCCAGCCTTTCAACTAAAAAGATAGCTGCCACACTTATCAAAACGGCAGTAAACATACTGTTCCGTAAATAAGAAAAATCACCTGTTCCCAGATGGATGCCATCAGTTGCAAAAGACAAAGAATTAATCGGTTGCAAAAGGGATACAGCAAGCCATGCAGGAATAAAAACTTTTACAGCTTCTTTAGGAACCAGAATCCAGATTACAGTATTTTCTCCAAGAATCATGGCAATCATCAGAAAAATTCCAGTTATGAAGCTCCAGAAGCATACCAGTGAAGCAACTTTGCGAGCATGAAAAATATCTGAGCAACCTATAAAATAACCGACCAGGCTTTGGCCTGAAATAGCAAAAGAATCCAGAAAAAGAGCCAGAAAAACGAAAAACTGTCTGATAGCCTGATGAGCCGCTCCGGCATCAGCCCCTGCCCTCGTGGCCACACGAGTACAGAACAATAGAAAAACGCAGACACTTCCAGTTCTTATAAAAAGGTCTCCGCCTATCACAAAAAGTCTGCGAATATCTTTAATTCCAAAATTTAAATTTAACCCGAATCTTCTCTTTATAATTATCAGAGCCCCTGCTGCGCCGAACCACTGGCTGATTGAACTGGCAAGAGAAGCTCCGGCCACTCCCATTTCCGGAAAAGGTCCGTGCCCGAAAACAAGAAGCCAGTCCAGACAGATATTAACAGCATTTAAACCTACGGCTATCCAAAGAGGGGTCTGCATTTCCTGATAGCCTCTCAGAGCCCCAAAACAGGAAAGTGTAACCAGAATTGCAGGGGCACCAAGCAGTCTATAGCGCATATATTCTTGTGCATATTGCAGGACGTCACCAGTGCCCCCCATTCCTTCGGCAATAATACCAAGCATAGGGTAAAGCACGGCGATAAGTAAAAAGCCAAGCACAAGTCCCAATCCAACTGCAAGCCAGCACAGTGAAGAGGCTCTTACTTCATCCCCTTTGCCAAGGGAATGCGAGACTTCAGTCTGAGTACCGATACCCAAAAAACCAAAAATCCAGAAAACAGATGAAAAAACCATCGTGCCTATCCCGAGAGCAGCCATTGGCTGTGCCCCGAGCCTAGAGATAAAAGCCGTATCTACCAAACCAGTTACAGGCTCCGCTACAAGGGAGAATAAAACAGGTATAGCAAGGGTAAATAATGTCTTGTGTGGATGGCTTTCAAAAGCGTGGTGTTGATTTTTTGCTGTATCTTCCATTTATATGTCCAAGCTCATTTACAGAAAAGTTTAAAAAAACAGCCGCATGCCTTAGGACAGGCATACGGCTGCAGAATTAAATAATTAGATGATATTAAAGATTTTTAATAACAGCTTCACCCATGGCCTTGCAGCCAACAAGGGTTCCACCTTCATCCATAATATCTCCGGTTCTCAATCCGGAGCTGAGAGTTTTTTCTACAGCAGCTTCAATGCATTCTGCTTCTTTATCAAGATTAAACGCATAGCGAAGCATCATTGCAATGGAGAGTATTGTTGCCAGAGGATTAGCTTTATCTTCCCCTGCAATATCAGGAGCTGATCCATGGATAGGTTCAAAAATACCGGGATTTGCAGCGCCAACAGAAGCTGAAGGCAGCATTCCGATTGATCCTGTAATAACGGAAGCTTCATCAGAAAGTATGTCACCGAAAAGGTTTCCGGTTACGATAACATCAAACTGTGAAGGATCACGAACGAGCTGCATTGCAGCATTATCAACATAAAGATGAGTAAGTTCAACGTCAGGGTATTCTTTGGAAACTTCAATGACTATAGCGCGCCATACACGGGAAACGTCCAAAACATTAGCCTTATCAACAGAGCAAACACGTTTTTTACGCTTGCGAGCTGTTTCAAAAGCGATCTTGGCAATACGTCTGATTTCTTCTTCATAATAAACCATTGTATTGAAGCCGTATTTCTGACCGTCTTTCTCACCTTCGCCTTTGGGTTCACCAAAGTAGATACCGCCGGTAAGCTCACGAACAACCATTACGTCAATACCCTTTTCAACGATGTCAGGACGTAAAAAGCAGGCATCCTTGAGCTGAGGGAAAAGAGATGCAGGACGCAGGTTGGCAAAAAGTCCGAGAGCCTTGCGGATGCCGAGCAGTCCGCGTTCGGGACGAATGGAGGGATCAATGGTATCCCATTTCGGTCCGCCTACTGCGCCAAGCAGAACAGCATCAGCAGCCTTACAGGCTTCCACGGTCTCATCAGGAAGAGGAACACCCTTGGCGTCGATAGCTGCGCCACCAATCAGAACTTCCTCAGTTTCAAAAGTATGGCCGAATTTCTCGCCGATAACGTTCAGGACATTCAAACCCTGCTCAACTATCTCCGGGCCGATTCCATCACCGGGCATTACACAAATTTTCATAAATTTTTCCTCATTAAAATTGTAGACTAAAAAGTCTAAGCTGCCCCTGAACAGATTTCATCAGGGATATAATATTAATTACGCTCTGAAAGGCGTTTTTTTACA
This sequence comes from Maridesulfovibrio bastinii DSM 16055, assembly GCF_000429985.1. Taxonomy (NCBI): domain Bacteria; kingdom Pseudomonadati; phylum Thermodesulfobacteriota; class Desulfovibrionia; order Desulfovibrionales; family Desulfovibrionaceae; genus Maridesulfovibrio; species Maridesulfovibrio bastinii. Next base: position 167,873 of record NZ_KE387016.1, on the reverse strand, counting down.
TATTCAACAAGTCCACCTGAATTCAAAATTTCCTTCATGAAAGGAGGAACAGGATTACAGGTTATTGTTTCACCAGTGGTAATATTTTTGATTTCACCTTTATCGGCATCAACTTCAAGCTCGTCACCATCGGAAATTTTTGAAACGTTATCTCCAACTTCGAGAAGGATCAGTCCCATATTAAATCCATTACGATAAAAAATACGGGCAAAGCTGTGAGCTACAACAACTGGTATGCCTGCTCCGAGGATTGAAATAGGAGCATGTTCACGAGATGAGCCGCAACCGAAGTTTTCGTCAGCGACCATAATATCATTTTTCTTTACTCTTTTAATCCAGCCGTGCTCAAGACCTTCCATGCAGTTGGCACCAAGCTCTTCAGGATCGGTAGTGACCAGAAAACGGGCGGGAATTATAGCATCGGTATCAATATGAGCCCCGACTTTATGGACATTTCCTTTGATAGTCATTTGTTTCTCCTAAGGGAATTTCCCTTTCTCAAATATATTTATGCGTTATGAGCTAAAAACTTCATTATATGGAGGAAGGATCAATAATCTTTCCTGCAATGGCACTGGCCGCAGCAACAGCAGGACCGGAAAGATAAACTTCACTTTCAAGGCTACCCATACGTCCTTTGAAGTTACGGTTGGTAGTTGAAATGGACTTTTCACCACCAGCAAGAATACCCATATGACCACCGAGGCAGGGACCGCATGTTGCTGGTCCGACAATAGCTCCGGCATCCATAAATATTTCAAGAAGTCCTTCTTTAAGAGCCTGCTTCCAGATAGACGGAGTTGCAGGAAGAATGATCAGACGAACGTTTTTATCAACTTTATGTCCTTTAAGAACCGCAGCAGCTTCACGCAGATCTGAAATTCTGCCGTTTGTACATGATCCTATTACAGACTGATTGATTACAACATCCTTAACTTCATCAACAGGCTTTACATTTTCAGGCAGATGAGGACATGCAATCTGGGGTTTCATACCGGTCACATCAATTTTTACAATGCGCTCGTATGTTGCACCTTCGTCAGCAGTAAGCTCGCTGTCACCAGTACGGCCAGCAGCTTTACAATATTCAAGAGTTTTTGCATCAACCGGGAACAGACCGACTTTACCGCCTGCTTCAATAGCCATATTGGCTATAGTCATACGGCCTTCAACAGACAGGTCATCAACAACCGGTCCACAAAATTCAAGAGCTTTGTATAAAGCACCTGAAACACCGATTTCACCGATCAATTTGAGGATATAATCTTTTGCTCCGACAAATTTTTCAGGGGTACCGGTAAGCTCTACCTTAATGGTAGGTGGAATTTTAAACCATGTCTCGCCAAGAGCCATAGCTCCGGCGATATCAGTTGATCCCATTCCGGTAGCAAAAGCTCCGAGTCCGCCATAGGTACAGGTATGGCTGTCTGCTCCGACAACAATATCGGAAGGACCTACAAGACCACGCTCAGGAAGAAGTGCATGTTCAACGCCTACTTCGCCGCCTTCATAATAGTTGGTAATCTCTTTGGCTTTAGCAAATTCACGTACAACCTTCACCTGTTCTGCGGAATCAATATCCTTATTGGGGGTGAAATGGTCACAGACAAGGGACACACGGTCTTTGTTAAAAACATTATCAGCACCCATGGCGTTGAATGATTTAATCGCCAGTGGAGCTGTAATGTCGTTAGCAAGAACCATGGAAACTTCACAACGAACTATCTGTCCCGGCTCGCGCACTTCTTCATCAGTATGCGCCTGAAGGATTTTTTCAGCTAAAGTTTTAGGCATTCTTTTTCTCCTGTTTAATACGTTCGAGCCTGTTAATTGCGTTGATGTAGGCCTTGGCACTGGCGACAATAATGTCTTCATCAGAACCACGGCCGATAGATTTCAAACCATTTTCAGAAATATGAACTGTTACTGCGCCTTGAGCATCTGCTCCGCCTGTAACAGCATTAACCGAATACAAACCGAGTTCCGGTTCAATACCAACCAGACTGTTGATTGTGGAAAAGACCGCATTGATAGGCCCTTCACCAAAACCGACATCCTTTATCTCAACCGGATTACTTTCATCGTTTCGGAAATCCTGCAGAATAACAGCAGCATGAGGCGGAACTCCGGAAGTTCCTGAAAAGACACTTAAATCCTTAACTTTGAAAAGATCATGGATTCTATAAGCTACTTCCAGTACCAATGCTTCAACGTCCTCATCGTAAATATCTTCTTTTTTATCAGCTAAGGATTTTACAGCATCAAATACGTCAGCGATCTGCTCGTCATTCAGATCATACCCCATCTCTTTCAATTTTGTACCAAGGGCATTACGACCGGAATGTTTACCGATAACAATTGAAGTTCCTTTTTTACCAATGGATTCAGGAGTCATGATTTCATAAGTCTGACGATTTTTAATCATGCCATCCTGATGAATTCCTGATTCATGGGCAAAAGCATTTGCGCCGACTATGGCTTTATATGGAGACAGCGGCTGACCGATGGTGCTTGAGAGTCTTCGGCATGACGGGAACAACTGCTCAGTATGAACAGATGTATCAATATCATAATAATCCTTTCTGGTATGCAAAGCCATCACAACTTCTTCCAAAGCTGCGTTACCGGCTCTTTCACCTATTCCGCAAAGAGTGACTTCTGCCTGTCTTGCTCCTGCTTTAATAGCTTCGAGAGTATTTGCTACTCCCAATCCCAAATCATTATGACAATGGACACTGAAGATAGCTTTTGAGCTGTTGGAAACATTTTTTATCAGATAGCGTATCAGCTCACCGAATTCTCCAGGCTGGGCATAACCGACAGTATCAGGAATATTGATAGTTGTTGCACCTTCATCAATCACAGCTTCAACAACACTAACCAGAAAATCCCAGCGTGAACGGGAGGCATCCTCAGCTGAAAATTCTACATTCGGAGTTAATGAAGCAGCATGACGAACAGCCTTGCGGGCCATTTCAAGAATTTCATCAGGTTCCTTGTTGAATTTATGCTTCATGTGAATATCCGAAGTAGCTATGAAAGTATGAATCCTCGGATTTTTAGCATAACGCACAGCTTCCCATGCACGGTCAATATCAGACAAAACAGCTCTTGAGAGTCCTGCAACCTGAATGTTATCCACTGACTGGGCAATAGTTTTTACAGCCTCAAAATCACCATTACTGGCAGCGGGAAAACCGGCTTCAATAATATCAACTCCCAGCTTCTCCAGCTGACGGGCCATATTAATCTTTTCGCTGATGTTCATTGTTGCGCCGGGTGACTGTTCTCCGTCTCTCAGGGTAGTATCAAAAATATAGACTTTGTCAGACATTATAATATCTCCATATTTTCCAACTGAGCGTTAAGCCCAGTTTATGTCATTAAAAAAAGAATGTGGTGAAACGACAGGAACGGAAGTATTACCGTCCTCCAAAAAAACTGACATGAAACCCCGGCAGGGATTTCTGCCGAAATTACATAAGTTCTTTGGAGGACTTGCCTAGTAGCTTGGAGCTCCGGCGGGCAAGAAAGAATACGGTGTAGATAGGACCGGAAATGAGATAGCTCGCAAAAATAATGAAACCTAAAAATTTAGGCTGAGAGGCAACCAGCACGAAAATAACAATCGCGGTAACCATAGAGCTGAAAGGATGAGCTTTGAACATTCCGATATCTTTGAAGGAATAGTAGCGAACGGTACTGACCATCATAAAAGACAGACAGTATACCAGAATAAGACTGAAGACAGGAATTGCACCATGAATCACATGGCCGGAAATGAAAGGCTCAAACAATACGAGAGAAGCCAGTGTACATCCACCGGCAGGGATAGGCAGGCCTATAAAAAATGATTTGGGAGTAATTGATGTCTGAACATTAAAGCGGGCAAGACGCAATGCTCCACAGGCTATGAGCAGAAATGCAGCTAACAATCCAAGTCTGCCGAACTCATGCAATTTCCACTGATATATCATAAATGCGGGAGTGACACCGAAAGCAACAAGATCAGCAAGTGAGTCAAGTTGAATTCCAAACTCACTGCTGGTGCCGGTCAATCTCGCAACCTTACCATCCAAACCGTCGAACAGGGCGCTGACAAAAATTGCAACAGCACACATTTCGAATTTGCCTTCAACAGCCCACGTCATCCCCAGAAAGCCGCAAAAGAGGCTTGCTGTGGTAAGCAGGTTGGGCAATATGTAGACGCCCTTATGTTTCGGCAATTTCTTTTCCCTAGCCATCATTAATCTCGAATTATTTGTTTAACTAAAAAAATCGTTCTGTTCTTTGAACTACAAAATAGTTTTCAAGAAATCAACGCTTTTCTGCGATAGCAGTTTCACCGGCGATAACTTTGTCACCGATATGAACTGTGGGTTCATAGCCTTCCGGAAGATAAAGGTCAACCCGAGAACCGAACTTAATAAGACCATAACGGTCAGCTCTTTTCAGGCGGTCACCCTTTTCAGCCCAGCAGACAATTCTTCTGGCAATAAGACCTGCAATCTGAACCATGGTAAATCTCTGGTTTCCTTTGCCAATAATTTCAACGACATTGCGTTCATTATCAGTGCTGGCTTTATCAAAAGACGCATTGAAATATTTTCCGGGGATATATCTGATTCTGTCAATCTTACCAGATACAGGCATTCTATTAACATGCACATTAAAAACATTCATAAAAATGCAGATAGCCTGACGGGATTCACCGGTAAGCGGGTCATTCATCATTTCGACTTTTATAATTTTTCCGTCAGCCGGGGAAACAACCGCATCGGCATCTTCGGGCTGAACTCTTTCAGGATCTCTGAAAAAATGGGCTACAAAAGCCGTCAGAGCAAGAAGCAGAATGGTCATGAACCAACAGTCAAGTATAGCAAAACACAGAGTGGTAAAAGCACTTAGAAAAATGTAAGGAAGCCCTTCCAGGCTTACTCCAACTGATGGTTTACGCATATATCCTACCTTATAATTATATTTAACAGCTAAAAAGACCAAGCATATTACTTATTATATAACGACACAAAACTGAGTTTTAGCTATAGCTGTCATATTTTAAAAGGTCAACTTGATTACTAAATTCAAACTCACTCAAGATAACGAACAGATTGAGATAGTTCCAATGAGTGTGTAAAATTAAGGATTCATGAGAGTAAATTAAGAGACAAGACCATGGACTACAAGCTGGTTGCACTAAGACTCTTTTTCAATAACTCCCCCAGCGAGAACAGCACCATCATTAGAATATACGGCTGCAATCTGACCGGGAGTAGGCCTTGTATGCGGTTCCAAAAATTCAAATTTTAAAAACTCACCGTCAACAACAACTTTTGCCGGCTTAGCCTTTTGTCTATACCTTGTCTGTAATAATACTTCTGCAGGCCAAAGCTCGTGGTCAACCAGAATGTTTGCCCCTGATGCGGTACAACCGTACGAATCCAATTCGTTTCTTGTTCCTACTACAAGTGTGTTCTCATTCACTTCTTTATCAAGAACATACAAAGGTTCACTCCATGCAATTCCAAGCCCTTTTCTCTGTCCCTGAGTATACCTCCAAAGCCCCTCATGTCTGCCAACCTGCCTGCCGTCACTTAAAATGATTTTTCCACCTTCAGGTAGCTGCACTCCCTTATTTTGCAGAAAAAGGCGATAATCATCATCCGGAACAAAACATATTTCCTGACTTTCGGAAGGAAGCGGAATCTCGATTTCACGTTTTTCCAATTCTTCATACACGGCTTTTTTACTCATCCCTCCTAACGGGAATACAGCTTTATGAAGCTTTTCAGATGGGACCAGTGATAGAAAGTAGCTCTGATCTTTTCCACTGTCAGCACCGCGGACAAGAACCTTTCCAAAATCAGAATGTTCAGCGATACGCACATAATGACCTGTGCCAAGCATGGAAGCCCCATATTTTTCACAGGCAGCAAAAATTTTCCCGAATTTTATTGCCGGATTACATCTAGCGCAGGGATTTGGTGTTTTGCCAATGAGATAATCCGTTACAAAGGGTTCAACCACCATCTGGTTGAAGTCGGAGACAAGATCAAGACTATGAAATTCAACATCCAGTTCAGCGCATCTGCGGCTTAATCCTGAAACAGCTTTTTCAGAATGTTCCGAACTGATGAAAACGCCATGCACAGCTACAACTTCAGCTCCGCTTTCTTTAAGTAAGACCAAAGAAAGCAGACTGTCTGCTCCGCCACTGACGGCCATAGCAACTCTGCGCCCTTTTACAGAATCAACAAGCCGGTCAAACTTCAAATCTCTGAAGCCTGACTCTTCTTTATTGATAGAGGTCTGAACATTAATCATTTCCATAAATCCCCGTAACAAAGTCTCTCATTCAAATAAAATGGCCCGAAAACCCTTATTTCAGGTCTTCGGGCAACTACCATACCATTAAATATAAATATTTTCGTGTTTTTTATCTATTCTTCGCTCTTTGGCAAGACAAGGTTTAAAATAACCCCAAGCATACCGGCAAGGCCTATTCCACCAAGATGGAAAGACCCGATGGGAACAGCCATTCCGCCTACACCAAAAATAATAATCAAAGCTACAACGGCCAGATTTCTTGGCTCCATAAGATTTTCACCGGCACTGACTAGTGTATTCATACCTACAACCATAATAGCTCCAAAAAGAAGAACCATGATTCCGCCCATTACAGGAACTGGAATAGTCTGCAGGAACACACCAACTTTGCCGACAAAAGCCAGAAGAATAGCAACAATAGCAGCCCAGGTCATAATGGCAGGATTAAAAGCCTTCACCAATGCAACTGCGCCGGTAACTTCCGAATAGGTTGTATTCGGAGGTCCACCCAGAAGAGCTGCCAAAGAGGTTGCCAGACCATCACCGAGCATGGTGTTCTGAATGCCGGGATCTTTAAGGTAGTCCTTACCTGTAACTGAACTGATGGCTAGAATATCACCGAAATGCTCGATTGCGGGGGCAATGGCAACCGGGACAATGAAAAGAACAGCGTCAAGGTTCCATTGCGGGAAGGTAAAATTAGGAACCGAGAACCATGCGGCTTCAGCTATTTTTGTAAAACTGACAAGTCCCATAAAAAGAGAAACTATATATCCTGCTACAATTCCGCACAAAATGGGAATGAGTTTAAGCCATCCCTTGCCCATAAGTGAAACAATAACTGTCACTGCAAGTGAAATCATGGAAATAATCAGAGCTGAGTGTTCAGCAACCAGAACCGCACTGCCATCACCTGTTTTACCCATGGCCATATTAACAGCATTAGGAGCCAGTATCAGTCCGATAACCATAATTACCGGTCCGGTAACTATAGGAGGAAGAATTTTTCTGACAATTCCAACGCCCTTCCAGCGAATAAAAAAGCTGAGAGCAACATAAAAAAGGCCAGCGGCGAACAAACCGCACATGGTTGAAGGAACTCCCCAAGTCTGAACACCGTAGATAATAGGAGCTATGAAGGCAAAAGAAGAAGCAAGAAAAATAGGGACCCTGCCGCGCGTAACAACCTGAAACAATAAAGTTCCAAGCCCGGCTGTCAAAAGGGCTACGTTAGGATTCAATCCTGTAAGCAGAGGCACAAGAACCAATGCACCAAAAGCCACAAACAGCATCTGGGCACCAATGAAAAAATCTTTGGCTCTAAACTGATATTCGGTATCGGAAATACTCATTTTTCCCCCATTAAAAAGTTGGACAAAAAAAAGGCACCTTATTTGGTGCCAAAAATTTTATCGCCAGCATCACCGAGACCAGGAAGGATATAACCTACATCATTAAGTTTTTCATCTACAGATGCTGTATAGATATCCACATCGGGATGGAGTGAAGTTATTTTCTCAATGCCTTCAGGAGCTGCAACAAGGAAAAGTCCCTTGATATTTTTGCATCCGGCTTCTTTCAAAAGCTCGATTGTTGCAAGCAGGGTTCCGCCAGTCGCAAGCATGGGGTCAAGAATGATAGCGATGCGTTCTTCAATATTTTTTGCAAGCTTAACATAATACTGAACAGGTTTCAGGGTTTCTTCGTTGCGGTAGAAACCTACAACGCTTACTTTAGCACCCGGAACCATATCAAGAACACCGTCCATCATTCCAAGGCCGGCTCTGAGAATCGGTACCACCGTAATTTTTTTACCTTTGATCATGTCAACTTCGACTTCTCCGGCCCAACCCTCTATAGTGTATCTTTCGGTTGCCAGATCTTTAGTTGCTTCGTATGTGAGAAGTCTTGAAATTTCTGTTGCAAGATCACGAAAACGGCTTGTGCTTATTCCGTTTTGACGAAGTATACCGAGCTTGTGTCTAACCAAAGGATGGTTTACCACATTTACCGCCACCATGGCCTCCTTAACTAAGTTTTACAGGTTAAATAACAGGTGTTCAAACGACAAAACTTCGTGTTTCTATATGCCATGAACTCCATGGTCAAGCAAAGATTTAATTATTAAAAATATACGCTGTTTTTTTACACCTTCACATAATGATAAACCAGAATAAAATTAAAATACAATAATAAATATACGGGAGCTGTTAATGACTGAAGATTATAATGAAAAAGAGAATACGAATATTCCGGAATGGGAATTACAGGCCGACATTGAAGACAGAAATGTAAGACTGGATAAATTTCTTAGCTCCAGACTTGAAGATGAAGGTATCTCCAGAGAAAAAGTAAAAGAATGGATAAAAAAAGGTAATGCCCAGATCAATGGTGCTCCCTGTAAAAAACCGAACACTAAACTTGATGGAGACGAAACTGTAACCTTCAAAGGTGAAATCATTAACGCCGAACTCATTCCAGAAAAAGGCCCGCTTGAAATAGTTTATAAAGATGATGATCTGGTAGTCATTAATAAAGAAGCAGGGTTAACCACTCATCCTGCTCCAAGCTGCATGACAGGTACACTTGTTCACAGGATGATTTCTTATTTTCCAGAAATAAAAAAGATGCATGAATGGCGCCCCGGAATTGTTCATCGTCTGGATAAAGATACCTCCGGGCTGATAGTCGTTGCAAGGCATGAACACAGCCGCATCCGCCTTGCAGAAGATTTTGCATCGCGGGAAGTTTCTAAAACCTATCTTGCAATAATTCACGGAAAGCCGGACAGACCTTTCGGAGAAATTGAAGACCCGATCGGGAGACACCCTTCAATAAAAACAAGAATGGCTGTTACAGCTAAAGGCGGACGTGAAGCCCGCAGTAAATATGAAGTTCTATGGACATCCAGCGACAATTCAGCCTCTCTGGTCAAAGTCCGCATCTATACAGGCAGAACCCATCAGATAAGAGTACACATGGCTCATATCGGCCATCCGCTTGTAGGAGATCTTGTTTATGGTGCTCAGCAGCATTCCGTTATGATGGAGAATCTGCCTGAAATTGGTAAACTGGCAACAAGTCAAATGCTGCATGCCTTCGATATCAGCTTTACCCATCCTGAAACAGAAGAACCAATGCATTTTACATCAGCACCTCCTGAAGATTTTATAAAAGTCCTTGAGGCTCTTAACACCAGAACATTAAGAATAGGTCTGATCGGCATGCCGGGAAGTGGAAAGTCCACTGTTCTAGGAATATTCAAAAATATGGGCGTACCTGTTTTCAGCGCAGATGAATCCGTTGCAAAATCTTATCAGGAAGACGGAGACGGAACAGAATTAATCAAACAACGATTCGGCTCAACTTACATCAATCCTGAAACAGGGGCTGTCGATAAAAAAGTTTTATTTGAAGCAATGTGTGGTGAAGATCTTTTACGTAAAGAAATTATGGATATAGTCCATCCCATTGTGCTTCATGAAATGAATGAATTTTTTAAATCCAACTCCACGTCCGATTTTGCTGTGGCTGAAATACCTCTACTTCTTGAAGGCGGGTGGCACAAAAAAGGTTATGTTGATCTGATCGTAGGGGTTAACTGCCCGGAAGAAAAGAGAACCGGTGAACTCAGAAAAAAAAGAAAAATTTCACCCCAAATGCTTGCAACTCTGGATTCATGGCAATGGGACCAGAATTCTAAACTTCAATCCAGTGACGTTATAATAAATAATTATAGCGGAATAGACGAATTGTCAGAAGAAACCAGAAAAGCTGTAAATGAAATAAATAAAATAATTTTAGAAAAAAGAACAAACTTCAAGGAACAGATAAAATTATTTTTTGCCCCGCAGCAGTATGACTAAAATACGATAAATATTTTCTGTAGACTTGACTGTCAGGCATGAGACATTATTTTATAAATAGATCTGAGGCGATGGATTAAGTGGTAAAAAGAGAGAATGAACACATAATAAATAATTAAGGTGAAAGCCTATTTTAAAAAAGAGGATTCTCCTTACACCACAACCCCGCCCCGGAAACATGTTGAAGAGTGAACCTCCATAGAAGAACTGTAGCAGGATCTCCGCCTCCCCCAGGCGGGGATCCTTTTTTATATTCCCAGCGTATTTTCAATTAAGCTTTACAGCACTTATCAGAAGGAATTATTGTCAGATAATATAAATTCATTTCACAACTATAAATAATAACCCTGCTGAGGATAGATGATCCCCGTTAAAGACAATATTCCCGGAGAATTGACGCCGATAGTTCTAAGATTGATAATTGCCCTGAATATTATAGTCTTCCTCTTTGAAATATCTCTCTCCACACAAATCCGCTCAGCTCTTTTCCATATTTTCGGTGTTGTTCCGGCCAGATATTTTTTCCCTGAATGGGCCGCGGCAGCAGGATATCCGGGACAGATCATTCTTCCATTATTTAGCTATATGTTTCTACATGGAGGATGGCTGCATCTTATTTTCAATATTTGGACCCTGTGGATTTTCGCTGATAATGTTGAAGACGCAACCGGGCACCTAAAGTTTCTCATCTTCTATATATTATGCGGGGTGATAGCAGCTTTAGTCCAAATTATTTTCAACTCTGATTCAAGTGTCCCGGTCATAGGAGCATCCGGAGCCATCGCCGGTATAATGGGCGGCTATCTTGTTCTTTATCCGCATGCTAAAATTCTGACTTTATTCCCTATTATAATAATCCCCTATTTCATAAATCTTCCGGTAGGACTTTTCCTTGCTGTTTGGTTTGTCATTCAAATTTTTTCAGGTATATTTGATTCTCTTTCCGGAGCTTCACAGGGAGTTGCATGGGGAGCACACATAGGAGGATTTCTCGCCGGAGCATTACTGATTAATCTTTTTGCTGATAAAAAGAACTGTAAGTACTGCTACATTCCAGAGAACAAACGTTATGAGAAAAAGGTAAGCTAAGGGGATTTTAAATGGCTGAGCTGACACCGGACATGATTACAATTCTCATTCTTGTGGCTGTTACAATATTTTTCTTCATCGCAGATATTTTAAGAGTTGATATTGTTGCAATGGGCGTAATGGTGGCTCTGCCCTTAACCGGAATACTTAAAGGCACTGAAACCTTTATGGGGTTTTCCTCAAATGCGGTCATATCAATTATTGCTGTCCTTATTATCGGCCGAGGTTTGGACAGGTCCGGAATAATAAACCGTTTAATGACTCCACTTATAAAAGCAGCCGGCAAAAGCAAGAACAGAATAATCATTTTCATTGCGGCAACAGTGGCAATCATTTCAAGTTTCATGCAGAACACAGGTGCCGCAGCACTTTTTCTACCTGCAATACGCAGAGTTTCAAGAAAATCAGGTATCCCTATTTCAAAAATTCTCATGCCGGTCGCATTTTCTGCAATTCTTGGCGGTACGGTTACTCTTGTAGGTTCAAGCCCGCTGATTATGCTTAACGACCTTCTTGAACCATACAATTTAAAACCGTTTAATTTGTTCAGTGTAATGCCAATCGGCTTGAGCCTTGTCACATGCGGAATATTGTATTTTATTTTTGCCGGAAAGTTTGTTCTGCCTGATAATCCCGAAACAAAAAAACATGACTTCAACCTGATGGCTCTTTACCCTGAACTCGGAGAACTTTATGAGCTGGAAGTTCCATCAGAATTTGAAGACACAACCGTAATGGACCTTTGTGAAGCGTTCAATGTCCATACGGTTGCAATGGCTTCAAAATCAGGGCGTGATATGGTTTTTCCTCCAGACAGATCTATGTTCATCAAGCCCGATACAGTAATTGCAGCCTACGGTTCCCTTCAAAAAATATATCTTCTGGAACAGATTCATGGATTCAAAAAAAGACCGGAATTAAAAATCTTCGCTGAAAAAATGTCACAGGAACAATCAGGAGTGGTTGAAGGTCTGATACCACAGCAATCAAAACTTATAGGCAAAACTATTGGTGATATAAGATTCCGTCACGACCACCTGATGACGGTACTTTCCTTTACACGAGGAAATAAAACCAAATCCAGCGGCTTTGTGGACACTGTACTTCGTACCGGAGATTCACTCCTTCTACACGGAACATGGGAAACTTTTCAAAGGATGCTGTCAAAGCAGGATATACTTTATGTACAATCTCTGGATCACGAAGTTCCAAGGTACGATCTTGCCGCCAGAGCTCTTTTTTCCTTCATACTGACTTCCGGTCTGGTAGCTTTCAGCAATCTTGAGTTATCCGTATGCCTCATGACCGGTGCGATAAGCATGATTCTGCTAAAAGTCATAGATGTTGACGATGCGTACAGAAGCGTTGACTGGAGAACTGTTTTCCTCCTTGGCGGGTTAATTCCGCTTGGAGCGGCAATGCAGACTACCGGAACAGCTCCATGGATTGGAAAATACCTGATGCAATTTACAGGTTCTCCGCCACCGGCAATTTTTTATCTGATAGTAGGCGTAATAACTACAATTTTCACACTTATAATTTCAAATGTAGGTGCGGCTGTTCTGCTTATTCCACTTATGATGGATATGGCCCAGAATTCCGGTGCTGATCCCAGAGCTGCTGCTCTCATGGTAGCTTTGACCGCATCCAACTCATTCGTATTACCGACTCATCAGGTTAACGCCCTTTATATGGGACCCGGGCATTACACAGCCAAAGACTACATAAAATCCGGTACACCCATGACAATAATTTTTCTCATAGTCACCACAACTTTTGTCACCCTCTTTTACTAATGCGGCTTTGTCATCCTCGGCTTAAAAAATTATGCCGGAAATCCAGAGTATGAGCGTAGTAAAAATAACAACTGAAGCTATAAAAAACGGACTCACGCCTTGAAATATTCAATTGAAATTCAATCATTCCGCTTGACTTGATTAAACGCTGATTTATTTTGATACAGTAAAGCGAGTCTATGGCTGCTTAAACAAATTAAGGAGTTACTCTGGAATGAGCGTTGAATATAAAGATTATTACAAACTTCTCGGAGTTTCCAGGTCGGCCTCTAAAGAGGAAATTGCCAAGGCATTTAAAAAACTGGCCCGTAAACACCATCCGGATCTAAACCCGGATAACCCTGAAGCTGAAACCAAATTCAAAGAAATTAATGAAGCTTACGAGGTTCTTAAAGATCCTAAAAAGCGTAAGCTTTATGATCAGTTCGGTTCCGACTGGGAGCATGGTCAGAATTTCCAACCGCCGCCGGGCTATGAGAACATGAATTTTTCAGGTTTCGGTGGAGGTGGAGCCGGAGGATTCTCTGGAGGAGGATTCAGTGACTTCTTCGAAACTATTTTCGGAGGAGGATTCGGAGGTGGAGCTCAGGGTTCAAGATTCTCAGGAGGAGGATTTCAGGACCAGTTCGGCGGCTTCAATCAGGGACCAAGAAGAGGTTCCGACTCTGAAACAACAATTTCACTGACTCTTGAAGAGGCTTACAAAGGTGGATCAAAATCCATCACGGTTCAGGAGAGAGCGACAGGACCCGGTGGAAATCCGATGATCCAGTCCAAAAATCTGAACATTAATGTTCCGGCAGGAATTAAAGATGGACAGAAAATAAGACTTTCAGGTCAGGGTTCTCCGGGACCAAATGACGGACCGCGTGGTGATCTGTACTTAAAAGTAAGAATAGCACCACACTCCATCTTCAAAGTGGAAGATAACAATGTTGTTCTTGATCTGCCGCTGGCACCCTGGGAAGCTGCCCTCGGAGCTAAAATTCAGGTTCCTACCCTTGATGGAAGGATTGAGATGAATATCCCGGCAGGGATTGGAAGTGGCAAAAAGCTCAGAGTAAAGGGCCGCGGCCTCGGAAGTGGAAGCCGTAAGGGAGACCAGTTTATCAGAATAATGATTCAGGTCCCCAAAGCCGAAGACGATAAGATGAAAGAACTCTGGAACAAGATTGCAGAAACAGCAAACTTCAACCCTAGAAAATTCTGAATGTAACATTATTATAAGCTAAGTCCGCAGTAAAACCGCAAGATGAGGTATAGCTGATGTACTTGAAAGAAAACGATAAAGAGTCTCTACCAATACGTTCTACAAGGCTGGCGTTCACCCAGATACTGGATATGACCGGTATTAAAGGAAACACCCTGCTGGAACTGATAGAGTATGAATGGATATCCCCTGTTAAGACCGGGGATGGAGATTTTCTCTTTGGTTCAAAAGACCTTTACCGGCTGAAAAAGCTGGCAAGACTGTGTCGTGATCTTGAAATTTCAGCTGCCGGAGGCTCTATTATTGTAGATCTTCTGGAACGCATAGAGCAGCTGGAAGTGCGGCTTAGCGAAATGCGCAGACTTATTTAGATTTAAAATTGCAAGTAAATCCATGACTGACTCAACAGCCCTCCCATTATCCTGCAAAATGGAATTAGAAGCAGGAAAATCCCCCTGAATTACTGGGGATACGTCAACGGCGGTCTTATGTCTCAGTCAGGACAAGTTAATATAGGAGACAAACATATATGGATCCGAATAAATTCACTCAAAAGACCAACGAAGCCATTGGCGCAGCACAATCAATTGCAATAAACAACGGACAGCAGCAGATTGATGCTGAACATCTTCTTCTTGCACTTATCGAGCAGGAAGGGGGTATAGTTTCTAAAATTCTCGAAAAATCAGGAATTGATCCCTCTGCCTATCACAAAGCAGTACTGGAACAGATAAAAAAACTTCCAAGTGTAAGCGGACCGGGAGCCCAGCCAGGTCAGGTCTACGTAACCCCACGGCTAAACAGAGCCATGGCTGAAGCTGAAAAAATCGCCAGCCGTATGAAAGACGAATTTATAAGTGTTGAACATCTTTTTCTCGCACTTATGAACGAGCCTTCAAGCTCTGGTGTAGGCAGGGTCAATAGTGATTTTAACCTTACCAAAGACAAAGTTCTTGAAGCCATGACTTCGATTCGCGGCAATCAGCGTGTTACTAATGATAACCCTGAAGCAACCTATGACGCACTTAAAAAATATGGTCGAGATCTGGTTGATGAAGCTAAAAAAGGTAAGCTTGACCCTGTTATCGGTCGTGATGCCGAAATAAGACGTGTGGTCAGAATTCTTTCAAGAAGAACCAAGAACAACCCTGTCCTTATCGGTGAAGCTGGAGTCGGTAAAACGGCAATAATTGAAGGTCTTGCCCAGCGGATAGTCAAACAGGATGTTCCCGAAGGCCTTAAGGATAAAACAATCTTCATGCTCGATATGGGTGCTCTGATTGCAGGAGCTAAATACCGTGGAGAATTTGAAGAGAGACTCAAGGCCGTTCTCAAAGAAGTTCAGGAATCAGACGGACGAATCATCATCTTTATTGATGAAATCCATACTATCGTCGGAGCCGGACGTACTGATGGTGCCATGGATGCAGGAAACCTGCTTAAGCCAATGCTGGCAAGAGGAGAACTCCATTGTATCGGTGCCACCACAACTGACGAATACAGAAAGCATATTGAAAAAGATCCGGCTCTGGAACGCAGATTCCAGACGGTACTGGTCGAGGAACCGACTGTTGAAGATACTATCTCCATACTCCGCGGCCTTAAAGAAAAATTTGAGGTCCACCATGGAGTAAGGATCAGCGACAGAGCGATTGTCGAGGCTTCGACTCTCTCGCACAGGTACATAACTGATCGTCAGCTCCCTGATAAAGCGATCGACCTTATCGATGAAGCTGCGGCAATGATCAGAACTGAAATAGATTCACAGCCGTACGAACTGGATAAGATCAGCAGACAGATTCTTCAGGCAGAAATAGAACGTGAAGCTTTGAGACGTGAAAATGATCTGGCCTCACGGGAAAGACTGGCAAAACTTGAAGATATGCTCAGTGACTACAAGGTTAAGCAATCCGAACTTCTTGAGCAGTGGGAAAGAGAAAAAAGTTCCATTGAATCAGTACGGGATTTGAAAGCCCGAATTGAGCAGACTAAAATTGAAGCTGACGAAGCCGAGCGTAAGCTCGACTACAACCGTGCGGCTGAACTACGCTACTCCACCCTGCTCCAGCTTGAAAAACAGCTTTCTGAAATTGAAAGTGAAATTGAAGGCGATGATGGTAGTGAAGTCAGAATGTTGAAGGAAGAAGTCGGCCCGGATGATGTTGCCGATATAATTTCCCGCTGGACGGGTATTCCTGTAAACAGACTGCTTGAAGGTGAAAAAGAAAAACTTCTTAAATTGCAGGAAATTCTGCATAGCAGAGTAATTGGACAGGATAATGCTGTCAGAGCTGTTTCCGAAGCTGTCTTGAGGGCAAGAGCAGGATTAAAGGACCCTTCCCGTCCGATAGGTTCATTTATCTTCCTTGGTCCTACAGGAGTCGGTAAAACTGAACTTTGCAAAGCACTTGCGGAGTCACTCTTTGACACTGAAGACAACATTGTCCGCATTGATATGTCCGAATATATGGAAAAACATGCTGTCGCCAGACTTATCGGAGCCCCTCCGGGATACATAGGTTATGATGAAGGCGGTCAGCTGACAGAAGCCATACGCAGAAAACCGTATTCTGTAGTACTTTTCGATGAAATCGAAAAAGCACATACTGACGTTTTCAACGTACTGCTACAGATTCTTGATGACGGAAGAATTACTGATAGTCAGGGCCGGACTGTAGATTGTAAAAACACAATCATAATTATGACGTCCAATCTGGGATCGGATATTCTTCTGGATGGTATCAATAAAAACGGAGATTTCAATCCCGGAATTGAAGATCAGGTATTCTCTGTTCTCAGGGGACACTTCAGACCGGAATTCCTGAACAGGGTTGATGAAACAGTTCTCTTTAAACCTTTGCTGGAAGATGAGCTTAAGCAGATTGTTGACCTTCAGCTCAACAATCTCCGCAAACGTCTTGAAGATCGCAAAATGTCAATTGATATTACCGACAAAGCTAAAAGCTTTATTGCTCATGCTGCTTATGATCCGGTTTATGGAGCACGGCCTCTTCGCCGTTTTCTGCAGACCAACCTTGAAACGGCAATGGCTAAAGAAATTATCAGTGGCAGCCTTAAGGAAGGTGATACTGTTAAAATTGATGCCGATGAAAACGGTCTCGTTTTTCTATCCTGATAATTGTAGTTATATAAGTTGGTTGAGCCTCTGCAGGAGACTGCAGGGGCTCTTTTTTTATTCAGTACGAATAACAAAGCCCGGTTCAGCTTAACTGAACCGGGCTTTGTTGAATCTAATTTTTATATCGTCAATATCCTAGCGCCGTTCCGATCTGATAGATTAAAACGGAGAGAATATACCCGAATCCCATCGATCCAAAAACAGAGAACATTCCCCATTTCCAGTTCGTTTCTCTTATAATGACAGCAACCGTGACCATGCAGGGAACATAGACCATCATAAAGACTATGACCGACCAGATAACTGCCGGAGTCCATGCCGGATCAGCTGCCAGCTTGGCCTGAAGCGGAGTTGCTTCTTCAGGATCTTCTTCACCCAGTGAGTATGCTGTAGACATTGTAGAAACAAATACTTCTTTCGCTGCAAATGCACCTATAAAGGAGATATTTGCCTGCCATGGGAAGCCTGCCAGATTTGTTACCGGAGAAATCGCATCGCTTATTTTTCCTGCGTAAGAATTCTGCAATGTAGCCTGACTTTCAGCGAAATCCACTTCGCTTAATGCTTCACTGAGTTTATCATTAATTTCATCTTTGGTTCCGGTCCAGTCCATGCTCTGCTGTTCAATAGTCTGGCGCTGCTGATCAAACTGAGCCACACGTTCTGCAGGCAGCTGAGGGAAAGTCATAAGCGCCCACATGATGATGGAGATAGCAAGAATAACGGTACCGGCTTTTTTGATATACTGCCAGACTCTATCCCAGGTATGTACAGCAACACCATGGAGTGTCGGGATTCTATAAGGTGGGAGTTCCATTACAAACGGAGTGGATTCACCTTTAAGAGCTGTCCAGCGAAGTAATCTTGCAGCAATAAGAGCAAGAGCCCATGAAAGCACAACCAGACCGAACATCGCTGTTGTGGGATTTTCAGGGAAGAAAGCACCGATTATTAATATGTAGGCAGTAGTCTTGGCTCCGCAGACCATGAAAGGTGCTGTGAGTATAGTTGCAATACGCTCTTTAGGACTTCTGAGAGTTCTGCAACTCATAACTCCGGGAACTGCGCAACCTCCGGGAAGACCACCGGCCATAATCATAGGCATGATAGACATACCGTGTAAGCCGAACATCCTGAAAACACGGTCAACCATATAAGCAACTCGGGCCATGTATCCAAGGTCTTCAAGAAAGACCAGCATGGCGAACATAATCAGAATCAACGGTGTAAAGCCCATAACTGCACCGACACCATCAATGACTCCGGAGACTATCAGTGATTTCAGCAAACCATCGGGCAAAAGTCCGCTTACAGTTGAAGACAGCCATCCGAATCCGTCTTCAACCCATCCCTGTGGATAAGCACCAAGATTAAAGGTAATATAGAACATTGCGAACATAACGCAGAGCATTATGATCGGACCAAGAAATTTTTGTGTAAGGACCATATCTATTTTATCAGAATGATCAAAGCGAAGATTATCTTCACGGCTTATAACACCCTGTTTTAAAATAGAATTAATAAAACCGTATCTGTAGTCAGCAAGCACGGCTTCAGGATATGTATCTTTGGTTTTTTTGATGTGTGCTGCTATTTCATGAACTTTATCTTCAAGCTGACTTGAGATTGATCCTAATTCTCGACCGTTTGCTATAATAATTTCATCTTCTTCAAGATATTTTACAGCAAGCCAATGCGGATCATACCTGTCAGTCATAAAGGAGTGCTCAACTATCAGCTCCTTCATTTCTTCAATTACCGGGTCAAGATCATGACCATAAGAAATATTCACCGGCTTCCAAAGTCCCTTGCGCTCTTCGGAAACCTTTTTGACTTCTTCCATAAGTTTGTCTTTGCCAACGCCCTTTCTGGCGATGCATTCGACAACCGGAACACCAAGAAGCTCTGAAAGTTTTTGAGAATTAATTCTTATCCCTTTCTTCTTAACTTCATCCATCATGTTCAGGCCGAGAACAACAGGAACTCCGATCTCCATGAACTGAATTGCCAGATAAAGGCTTCTTTCAAGTGACGTAGCATCAAGCATGTTGATTACAACGTCGGGTTTTTCATCAACAATGACGTTTCTTGCTACAACCTCTTCCATTGAATAAGAGGTCAGTGAATAAGTGCCCGGCAGGTCTACAAGATGAATATTGTCATCATTCTTGCGGTAGTACCCTTCAGCCCTATCAACAGTTATCCCCGGGTAGTTTCCGACTCTCGCGGTGGCTCCGGTAAGAGCATTGAACATAGTGCTCTTACCGCAGTTTGGCTGTCCGGAAACAGCTACAAAAAGTTCTTTGCTCATATAATCAATCCTCGGTTTCAACAGTAATAAAATCTGCTTCGTTGTTTCTGAGAGTAAGGGTAAAACCTTTCATTCTGAGGGCCACAGGATCCTGAAGCGGAGCACGCCCGACAACCTTAAACTCTGTACCGGGAACAAGACCCATGTCCCTGATACGCCTCCCCAATTGACCGCTTGCTGAAACAGCAACAATCTTACCCTGTTGATCCTTTCTCATAGACCTTAATGAAATCGACATAACTTCCCTCTGTTTACTTGAAATTGAAACCCGATATCAAAATGACGCCAATTTGTATTCCGGCTGAATTCGTTCTCTTACTTTTCATACAGAAGATTGAAAGTCAATATCAATTATAAAATTTTTTCAAAAATCATTATGTTACAACTACAGATGATTACATTCAGTGGAAGTATGCTTTGCCACCTTTAATTTTCAATAAATTTTATCTATCCTGCTACTGTTCATATCAAGATTAATGCCTATCTGTGTCTTTCACCTTTAAATATTAAATTTACCCTCAAAACTTCACCTAATAATTATGAGCCAAGCAATATCCTCAGATGATTTGACCAATTATGCCGAAATTCTTTTGTGGGCTGTGAGACATAACCGGAAAACTCCACTTAAAAATAAAGATATCATCATTATTAAATATGACAGTGCCGCTGAAAGACTGGCTGAAATATTATATGCCCAGCTTATTGACGCCCATCTGCACCCTGTGCTGGAGGCCGTACTGACGACCAATATGAAAGCTGAACTATACATAAATTCCAGCTATGGGCAGCTGACCTATGAAATCCCCGGAAAACTACAACTTTATGAAGAGGCTAAGGGTGTTATACGCATCCATGCGCCTGTTGATATGGGGGCCTTATCCAGAGTAAATCCGCTAACAATCAATGAAAACAGAAAATCATCACTTAAGCTGGACAACCTGATTAACAAACGTAAGCAGGCAGGAGCTCTGGGCTGGACTGAATGTATATTCCCCACAGAAGATCTGGCTGCAAGTTCCGGCTTGAGCTTTGAGCGTTATAAAGAACTCTTCATCAGGGCCTGTTACCTTAATATGCCCTATCCGGCAAAAGAATGGATTAAAATATCCAGACAGACCAGCGAAACTGCTGCAGAATTAACTTCACTTGATATCAGCAGAATCCATGTTGAATCAGAATACTGCGATTTCACATTCTCACCCGGGAAAAACAGAAAATGGCTCGGAACTCTCGGTGATAATATTCCCGGATGCGAAGTTTACATTTCCCCGGATTACAGGACTATGCAGGGAAAATATCTGGCAGATCTTCCTTCTATAAATATGGACAGGACCATTTACGGGATACAGCTGGAGTTCAATCAGGGTGTCGTTGTCAGAGCAAAAGCCATGGGCGGAGAAAAATTCCTCCTTGACCAGCTGCGGATGGATTCCGGAGCAAGACGCATTGGAGAATTTTCACTCACTGACAAGCGCATTTCACGGATATCCCATTATATGGCATCTACATTATTGGATGAAAATTTTGGTGGAGAATTTGGAAACTGTCACATTGCTTTAGGCCAATCACTACTAAAAAGTTTTTCTGGCCCGCAGGAGACTTTGACCCCGGAATTAAAAGATTATCTAGGCTTCAATTCATCCGGGATACACTGGGACCTTGTTAATACTGAGAATAAAACTGTTACTGCAACTCTTGCCGATGGCCGAAAAAAGATTATTTATGAGGGTGGAAGCTTTGCCTTTTAATTTACTCCACTTTTTTTGTATTTTGATGCACATTTAGCAGTTGACAGACCGAAAGCGATGTTTATTTGTTCAATTACGGC
Organism: Maridesulfovibrio bastinii DSM 16055; assembly: GCF_000429985.1. NCBI lineage: Bacteria > Pseudomonadati > Thermodesulfobacteriota > Desulfovibrionia > Desulfovibrionales > Desulfovibrionaceae > Maridesulfovibrio > Maridesulfovibrio bastinii. Next base: position 146,307 of record NZ_KE387016.1, on the reverse strand, counting down.
GGTCTGGTGAAGCAAAAAGTTTTCGCAGGCCGCTAATTCATGACTTCGGAGAACCCATGTCTGAACAGAAAGATTTTAAAGATAATGAGACTGTACAGGAGCAGAAAGAGAGCGCGGAACAAAAAGATTCCGAGCACTTTCTGGATGAAGAGGAAATTAAAGCTCTATGCCTTGAGCATGTATGTTCGAAATGTGATGTCATGGGAGAAGCCCGTGATGAAAGACTGCGTGCAATGGCTGAAAGCGAGAATCTGAAAAAGAGACTTGCAAGAGAAACTGACGAGCTTAAAAAATTTGCAACAGAAAAGGTCATTTCAGACCTTCTCCCTGTTCTTGACAATCTGGATCTGGCTCTGGCGCATTCAAAAAATCTTGATCAATGCAAAGATTTTGTTACCGGTGTGGAAATGACCAGAAAAATTTTCCTTGATGCTCTTGGAAAACATGGTCTTGAGCCTGTGGGAAAAGCCGGTGACGAGTTTGATCCCAATTTTCATGAAGCCATGGGAATGGCACAACAGGCAGATATCCCGGATAATGCTGTCGCACAGGTCATGCAGTGTGGATATGTACTTAAAGGACGCGTTATCAGACCGGCTAAAGTTCTGGTGAACAAATTATCATAATAAATTTATTCCCCTCTTTACAATCGGGGAATGGATATTAATTCAAAACTAACAGATTTAGAATTTAATATCAGGAGGACTGAATATATGAGTAAAATTATAGGAATTGACCTCGGAACTACCAACTCCTGCGTCTATGTTATGGAAGGTAAGGATCCGAAATGTGTCAGCAACCCGGAAGGTGGTCGTACAACTCCATCCGTTGTCGGTTTCACAGATAAAGAACGCCTTGTCGGTGAAATAGCAAAGCGTCAGGCTGTAACAAACCCTGAAAAAACAATTTTCGCAATCAAGCGTCTGATGGGCCGCAAAGTTGATTCTCCCGAAGTTAAGAAATGGGAAGAACACTGCCCCTACAATGTGGTAGACGGAAAAGGCGGAGATGCCTGGGTTGAAATTGAAGGTAAGAAATACAGCCCTTCAGAAGTTTCCGCTATTATCCTGCAGAAACTTAAAAAAGATGCTGAAACCTACCTTGGAGAAGATGTTACAGAAGCTGTTATTACAGTTCCTGCATACTTCAACGACTCCCAGCGTCAGGCCACAAAAGATGCCGGACGTATTGCCGGACTCGAAGTAAAACGTATCATCAACGAGCCTACAGCCGCTTCACTTGCTTACGGTTTTGACAAAAAAGCAAATGAAAAAATCGCTGTATTCGACCTCGGTGGCGGTACTTTCGATATCTCTATCCTTGAAGTAGGCGACAATGTTGTTGAAGTTCGTGCAACCAACGGAGACACCTTCCTTGGTGGTGAAGATTTCGACAACCGCGTAATTCAGTATCTTGTTGATGAGTTCAAGCGTGAAAACAGCATTGACCTCTCCAAGGACCGCATGGCCCTTCAGAGACTGAAAGAAGCAGGCGAAAAGGCTAAAAAAGAACTTTCAAGTTCAATGGAAACAGAAGTCAACCTGCCCTTCATCACAGCAGACCAGAACGGCCCCAAACACCTTATGGTTAAACTGAGCCGTGCTAAACTTGAAAAACTGGTTTCAGACCTTGTTGACCGTACCAAAGAGCCTTGTCAGAAAGCTCTTAAAGATGCAGGCCTCTCTGCTTCCGACATTGACGAAGTTATCCTCGTCGGTGGTATGACACGTATGCCTCTGGTACAGCAGAAAGTGCAGGAACTCTTCGGCAAAGAACCCAACCGTTCTGTAAACCCGGATGAAGTTGTTGCTATGGGTGCAGCCATTCAGGGTGGTATTCTGGCTGGTGATGTTAAAGACGTTCTCCTGCTTGATGTTACACCTCTGTCTCTCGGAATTGAAACAATGGGCGGTGTATTCACTCAGCTTATCGAGCGCAACACCACCATCCCGACCCGCAAGAGTCAGGTCTTTACAACTGCCGCAGACAACCAGCCGTCAGTTTCCATCCATGTTATGCAGGGTGAACGCCCCATGGCACAGGATAACATGACTCTCGGCCGTTTCGAACTCACAGGTCTTCCTCCGGCACCTCGCGGTGTACCGCAGATCGAAGTTACCTTTGATATCGATGCCAACGGAATTGTAAACGTTTCCGCTAAAGACACCGGAACCGGTAAGGAACAGTCAATCCGTATCACTGCTTCCAGTGGTTTGTCCGAAGAAGAAATTGAAAAAATGGTTAAGGATGCAGAATCCAACGCCGAAGAAGATAAAAAGAAACAGGCTCTTATTGAAGCAAGAAATCAGGCAGATTCACTGATCTACACCACAGAGAAATCTCTTGGTGAAGTTGGCGAAAATGTCGATGCAGCTCTTAAGAGTGATATTGAAGCAAAGATTGAAGACCTTAAAAAGGTCCTTGAATCAGAAGATCCTGAAGCTATTAAGACCGCAACAGACAGTCTGGCTCAGGCATCACATAAACTGGCAGAACAGCTTTATGCCAACAACGGTCAGAATGCCGGCGCCCAGGGCGCAGGTCCTGAAGCAGGAGAAGCTGGAGCTTCAAATGCACAGAATGGTGATGATGATGTTGTTGATGCAGACTTCACAGAAGTTAAAAACTAAAAAAAGACTGTGAGCACCTTTTCAGTCTCCTGATTTATTAACAGGTGCTCTTGCCATGACAGTTCAGTCAGTATAGCTTAATCCGGCCTGCTTGAAGCAGGCCGGATTTTTATTTATCTAAGGATTGAAAAAATTATTGTTTCGGAAAGAATCGCTTTTCTAGGGTAAAGCAATTGACTGTTTACAATTCATGAGCCAAATACTGTGCATGGATAATCAAAAAATGAAATCTCATCATAAAATATGTTCAATTCAGGTGCGCCTTCTTACAGCTGCTCTGGCATTTGTAATTCTTGGGGGACTAGGGGCCTGTTCCGGTTTTTCCAAAAAACCTGTCATGTCCGTGGAATCGGCAAATATGCTTTCTACAAATGCCCTCGTTACCGAAGCAGACAAATCATGGAATAAAAAAGATTACGTCTCCAGCGAACTCTTTTACAGCCGGCTGCTGCAAAGAAGGGATATCCCTACACAATATATTCTGCCATCCACACGCAGACTTGCTATCAGCTCATTTAATTCAGAACATTACCACTCTGCCCGTGAAAGTCTTGAAAAATGGGCAAAACTGGACACTGATGTCTACAATGATCCGGAATGGCAGGATTTCTATTTCAAAACTTTATATAAGCTGAATGAAATACCTTTTCTGCAATCGTATCTTGAAAAAAACATGGAAAACAACTCCAGACCATGGGCAATCAGATCCAAAGCAGGAAAACGTCTCAGTGGTATAGCCCCTAAAGATAAGGCCCTGCCGATTCTGGAAAGACTCTACACCATTGCTCCCAACCAGAATAACCGCTCTGAACTTGAAAACTGGTTCAGATCATACCTTGAAAAAAGCGATAAGGATAACCTGAATATAATCAGTGAGAATGTGACAAGTGACAATGGTCTTAAATTTCCTTATGACCTGATCACCTTTGAGAAAGCCAGAAGACAGTCTTCAATGTCTGATTACTGGCCAGCATCATGGAGGACAATGACCTCTATAGTTGACGAAGGTCAATTTGCCGACAAAACTCCGCTGATAAATATTATATCAGGTCTTGAAAAAGAATACGGTGTCCCCAGAATAGGACTAGCTTTAATTCTTCCGATTTCAGGAAGATTTCAGGAGTACGGCTGGAAAATTGTCCGGGGAGCTGGAGCAGCGCAATGGGAACTGACAAAAGCCGGAATGGACGTAGATGTCAAAGTCATCAATACAGAAGATAAAAACTGGCTCAAACACCTTGATGAACTTCCGGCATGGTACAACGTCATAGGCGGACCAATAAGCGTTACAGCCTTCAAAGAGCTTGAAGCAAGTCAGGAATATAAAAAGAAAGCTACTTTTGCCTTTCTTGCCAAGGCCGGAGATCTGCAGGAAGGAATGGATGCCTGGAGATTTTTCTCAAGCCCAGATGATCAGATTAAAGCAACCCTTGATCTCGCTATTGACGATCTCGGCATTAAGAATCTGGCAATTCTTTATCCTAAAGAAAAATTCGGCAGACAAATGTCCAGTGAATTCTGGAAAAAGGCTATCCAGCATGGAGCCAAAGTTACGGGGATGATGAGTTATCCACCGAATGATATACCGGCATGGGGTAAAATTGTAGCCAAGCTGGTTAAGGTTCCTGAAAAAGAAGCCCGCAACAAGGCTAATGGGCTCGATGCAGATGCACCTCTTCCAGATACTGACTTCGGTGCGGTTTTCATTCCTGATACATGGAGACAGGCCCAGCTTATGATTCCCCACTTCTTTTTCCATGAAGCCGACACTCTTGTCTTTCTGGGACCGGAATTGTGGAGTCAGGCTTTGAATACCTCGCGTGGAATTGAAGCTAACAACTTCCGGCTTGCAGTTTGTCCGGGTGCCTGGTGGCCTGAAAGTGGCGGAGCCGTCAAACTTAAAAATGTCATGAACGAAGAAGGACTCGGAATTCCCGATTTCTGGGTGGCCCTTGGTTATGACTTTGTAAGATTCTCCAGCAAACTTGGAGCAATTCCTTCAGACTGGACACCGGAAACAATTAATTCACGGATTATGGCTGCACAAAATATGGATTTCAGTCTGGCACCCATCAGATGGGATTCAAATGGAATTGCGGAACAGAAACTTTTCCTGTTCCGTCCCCGTGAAGACGGTAAATCCAAAGTTGATTCTGAATCGATTAAAAAGACTCTGATTAAAGCCAGAGCACACCATGAAATGCGCATTAAAGCATGGAAGAAACAGAATCAGGACAATAACTAGCAAAAAAATTTATCCGTTCACTCTGCTGTTCGGAACAAAGCAAATAAAGGCTCACAGCCTCTTTTAAAGGAGTTTTCAATGAGTGAGATGAAACTCAGCAGGGAAGAAGTTGCCCGCGTTGCCAAATTGGCCCGCCTTGATCTGCCGGAAGATAAAGTTGAACTGTTTTCCGGACAGCTTCACGATATTCTTACCTATATGGACAAACTGAATGAAATCGACACGAGTGAGATTGAACCAATGTACAGCCCTGTCGAACACTGTACGGTTATGCGGAAAGACGAAGTGAAAAAAGATCATACTAGAGATGAAGTTCTCTCAAATGCCCCTGATACTGACGGCCAGTATTTTGTTGTCCCTAGAATCGTCTAAACCGAATAAAAAATAAATCTACAGTGGAAATAGATATGTCCAGACTATACGAAAAATCCCTTACTGAAATAAGCGAACTCATAGCCAGTGGTGAAATAACTGTAACTGATGCGGTTAAATCATGCCTGGAAAGAATTGACAGCACAGAACCTGCAATTGAAGCCCTTCTTGCTCAAAATAGAGATGAAGCATTAAAACAGGCTGCGGAAATGGATGCTCAGGGTCCCGATAAGAGTAAACCTTTATGGGGAGTGCCTGTCATTATAAAGGATGTTCTGGCTACAAAGAATATCAAAACTACCTGCGGCTCCAAAATATTAGAAGACTTTACCCCATTTTATGATGCAACGGCTATAACAAAGCTGAAAGAAGCCGGAGCTATAATTCTGGCTAAAGCCAACATGGACGAATTTGCAATGGGGTCTACCACTGAAAACTCTGCCTACAAAACCACACGCAACCCATGGAATACAGACCGTGTTCCGGGAGGATCAAGTGGTGGCTCAGGAGCTACAGTTGCAGCTGGTCAGGCTTTTGCAGCCCTTGGAACAGACACCGGAGGTTCTATTCGTCTTCCGGCATCATTCTGCGGTATTGTAGGAGTTAAACCTACTTATGGCAGAGTATCACGCTATGGTATGATAGCATACGGTTCCTCACTCGATCAGATCGGTCCAATGACAAGAACCGTTGAAGATTCCGCTAGAATTTTAAATGTAATCTCCGGACACGATAAACGTGATTCAACTTCAGTTGAATGTGATGTTCCCGACTTTGTAGCAGAACTTAAAAAACGTACCGACCTTTCCGGTTTAACTCTGGGATTGCCTGAGGAATACTGGGGAGAAGGCTTGAGTGAAGAGGTTTCCGAAGCCTGTAAAGCTGCTATTAAAAAAGCTGAAGAACTCGGAGCTAAAACTGTTCCGGTCAAACTTTCCATGACCGAATACGCCATCGCTACTTACTACATAATAGCAATGGCTGAAGCCAGCTCCAACCTCTCCCGCTTTGACGGCATCCGTTATGGCTATCGCAATAAAGAAGCAGATGAGCTTATTGACCTTTATACAAAATCCCGTACCGAGGCTTTTGGAGATGAAGTTCAAAGGCGCATAATCATAGGAACCTATGTTTTGTCTGCCGGATATTACGATGCATATTATAAAAAGGCTGCCCAGATTAGAAGAATTCTGCGTCAGGACTTTGAAAAGGCCTTTGAATCATGTGATCTGATTCTCGGTCCCGCATGCCCCACAACTGCATTTCCGGTTGGAGATTTTACCTCCGACCCTCTCCAGATGTATCTGATGGATATTTTCACAATTTCATTAAACCTTGCCGGGCTTCCGGGAATGAGCCTGCCTGTAGGTCTTGGAAAAGAATCTGGCATGCCTGTAGGGCTTCAGATCATGGCTCCTGCTTTTGATGAAAGCACTATGCTTCAGGCTGCAAACATACTTGAAAAAAATCTTCCTGAAATGCCTATGCCTGAACTATAAAAAACATCATTATATAAAATAGATGAAATCCCCTGCCCATATTTTGTGCAGGGGATTTTTATTTATCTGCTTGCAACAATAAGTTCAGCAAGATATTATTAAAGCATTAATACTCTAAGGAGAAGTGTATGCTTGAGAAAATATCTTCAATAAAAAATATTCCTCATTCTGAAATAGTAAAACTCGCAAAGCTGGTTCAGTATCAGGAAGGACAGGTGGTAAGTAGGACCATAAGCCAAAATCAATCTGTGACCATAACATTATTCGCTTTTGATAAGGGAGAAGGTCTTAGCGGCCACTCTGCTCCGGGAGATGCGCTGGTACAGATTTTTGAAGGTCAGGCCACAATAACTATTGATGATAAAGATTATGTGCTCAGTTCAGGAGAATCTATAGTTATGCCGGCAGGAATACCACATGCCCTTGAAGCCAGCGAAAAATTTAAAATGTTGCTACTGCTTGTGAAATAAAAAATGGATATAAGCCTAAATCCATTTTTTATTGCGATAAAATTTCAACATTACAAGTACAACGCAGACAACTACAACCCAGAATAGAGGATAAGCATATTGTAATTTGAGTTCCGGTATAAAATCGAAATTCATGCCATAGACACCGGCCAAAAAGGTCACAGGGATAAATATTGTCGAAAAAACGGTCAGAACCTTCATAACCTCATTCAGTCTGTTGCTCACCGCTGAATTATAAATTCCGAGGTAATCAGAAAGCATTTCCCTATACACTTCTACAGCTTCCATTGCCTGATCTGAAAGTTCCGCCAGATCTCTCAAAAATGGTTTAATTTCATCAGAAACATAATCATCATCAAGTCTTAAAAAGGAACTCACGATTTCTCTGGCGGGACGGACGACTTTACGGATATAACGCAGCTCTCTTCTATAATAACTTATCTTTTCCAGCACATCAGGATCATCCGCGACAAGAACATGTTCTTCAAGTGATTCAATCTGTTCACCGATAAACTCAATCATCCTGATGTAATTCTCAAATATAGCATCGAGTAAAGAGTATGCCAGATAGTCTTCACCCATTTTTCTTATGCGCCCTCTCCCCTTTCTTATACGCAACCGGACAGAGCCGAAAACATCACCCGGTCGTTCCTGAAAAGTTAAAACAAAATTATTTCCAAAAACCATGCTCATTTGTTCGGCGGTGACAGTTCTCTTATCTTCACTGAAATAGAGCATTTTTAATGAAATAAAAACTGATTCATCCAACTCTTCAAGCTTGGGCCTTTGAGAAGTGTTCAAAATATCTTCCAGCACAAGTGGAGACAGGTTAAAAGCCTTGCCTATCCGGCTGACTTCTTCAGTATCATGAATACCGTCAACATTAATCCATTTGACCCCGCGTTGCTGGGAATTAAAATCCAAATTTATATCATCAATATATTCTCTAACATTCTCAACATCATACTCGATAGTAGAAATTTTAATATTCTCAACCCGTTGTTTACCTAAAAAGACTAAAGACCCAGGAGGATTCCCGAGAACAGTATCCATATTTTTGATAAATCGAGCCATGACAATACCACCTTATAAATAAAACTATTCTATTTTATTCCCATCCTTAATATGCACATCAAGTTGGGGGAAGGCTATTTCAATATCTTCTTTGCGGAATTCTTCATCAATGGAATGACGAATGTCAGACTGCACCGTAATAGAATTATCAATGTCATCAATCCAGACACGCAAAACAAAATCAAGACTACTGGCGCCGAATTCACTGAAATAAACATACGGTCTGGGCCATGTCAGGATATGCGGATTATTTTTTGCCACACGCAAGAGGACTTCTTCAACTTTTCTTGTATTAGATCCATACGCAGCACCAACAACAATATCTCTCCTGAGAGATGGATTATTTCTAGTCCAGTTGATTACCTGTGTGGCGATCAATTCAGAATTCGGAATAATAATCAATGCGCTTTCAAATGTTTCAACAATTGTGGTTCGTATGTTGATTTTGCGAACTGTACACCATGTTTCACCAAGCTGAATGATATCACCCTGCTGGATTGATCTTCCGAAAAGCAGAATAAGACCACTTACAAAGTTATTAAAAATATTCTGCATTCCAAAACCGATACCAACACTAAGACCACCAGCTACAACCGCAATGCTAGTGAGATCAAGTCCAACCATCTTTAATCCGACCAGAGCAAAAATTGACCAGATGGCATAGGTAAACAGTGATTGCAGTGAAGGTATAGCTCCGCGCCGGCCTCTTGGCCATCTTGATCCGATCATATCCATGGAAACTTTAAATGCGGATATGCTCAACTGTGTCAAAAAGAAAATCAAAATGACGAGTGTAATGGTTCCGATTGATATTGAATATTTTTCCCAACCTATTTTCCATTGGAAAAAATGAGCCATGACACTGTGGCCTATAAAGCTGGCTATCCATAGATATCCGAAAAAGACAGCGACACCCCATCCTATCGGGATGGCAAGACTTCGTACAAAACCTTTAAATATCTGCTGGGTATCACCGGACTTAAGGACAAAAACAGAACTCCATAACGTGCCTAAGGCATAAACAAAAATAGTGAGTGAAATGATAAGACCCAGCAGAGCTGATAACCTTCCATACCCTGAAATAGAAATGAGAGTCAGAGCACAAAAAATCCATCCTGATGGTGACAATAGAAAAGTATTTCGAATATTTTTTTTCTTACACTCAATAATTTCACGAGCAAGGAATACAAGTGTCGCCAGAATATACACAAGTGTCAGTGTTTTTTCGGCCATATTCAAACTGATAACCATGCCGCTTATAGCAAAAAGAAATGCAAACTTGCTAAGCTGCGGTTTCTTGATCTGCATGAAATCTGTTTCAATATAATTTGAAGTTCTCAGCAGACCAAACCCGGCTATTGCTGTTCCCAAAACCATAAGTGAGCCCATTGAATATGGGAAAACAAAGGCAGTAGACGTGTAGAGCGAAGCTCCTAGACAAAATAGGCCAAAATCTCTTTTCTCATTCTTTGTAAAATGCTCCATAGAAGTTTTATGCAAAGCAATTTTCAGCAGAATGAATCGCCCAAAGAGCACCGTAATAAAAAACAGAGCAGCGAAGACACTCAAATGCACAATGGCATTATCCACATAAAGTGAAAAATAAGTTTTAAGACTCTTAAGGCGAGTTATGACCCATTTTTCAGAGGACATTGGCCGATACCAGAAATCACTGGAAAAGATAGAATCTTTACCTACAACCAGATAGTCCTTCCACCGCCGGTAAAGTTCTGTAGCTCCTTTGGAATCCTGATCAATTACCCGGTCTCTTATTTTTTCATACCCTTTGATCAGCCTGCTGATTCTGTAATCCTGATCCGCAGCACGCTTCTTCAGAGCTGCTGTTTCACGTCTCCTTTTGGTAATCTCATCCAAAAGTTCTTTGGGAGAATTCTTTGGCAGCAGGGATGCCCTAAAATTATAAGTACTTAAAATTTCGATAATTGATTCATTCTCAGCCAGATCACTCTTTAGACCATCCAATACACGGTCTATTTTACTTTTTAAAATAAAAAGCCTGACTTGACGTTGCCTTATTTCAATGGGTGAGCCTCCGGAAACACTCTGATCAAGAAGAATATCTTCATATTCAGAAGCTAGGTCTGAAATAAGCTTTTGCGCTCTTTCATAGTTCCCCTGATTGATATTATATGTAGCTTCCTGCTCAGCTATAATCGTATCATAATTATCGAGGCGAGTAGCAATTGAGCCCAACTGCTCTGAATTATTGTCATCCTGAGAATAGACGGGTTGCGCTATACAACAGGCTAACAACAGGAATAAAAATATTTTTTTCATACAGTTTGATCCGTTTAACAGACTGATTTTTTATATAATTTAATTAAAACACATTAGATTCAATTAACAGCAAACTATTTAATCTAAAAAAAGATTGGCATACTAAGTGGCTATCAGCAAGCATGATTCTACATAAAACACAAAAAAAGGACTCGTTTATAAAACGAGTCCCTAAAAATCCTAGTGATGATCCACTCATGTCAGATCATCTGGAAAGAATACTTAAACTAATTTTGAATTAACTAACCTTTCCGGGCTCAAATCCAATTTTAGAAATGACCTTACGAATTTCTTCAGAATCTACATCCTTGGAATCTTCATAAGTAGCACATTTTTTTTCAAGATCGACAACAACATTAGAAATTCCGTCAATCTTGGAAAGAGCATCGGTAACAGATTTTGCGCAATGCTGGCAGGACATACCATTTACTTCAACAGTTTTCATAAAAACCTCCTAGCTCTGTTCTTTAATCCATTTAACAGCTTCGGCAAAGTCAAGCGAACCGGTATAAATAGCTTTACCGGATATAGCGCCTTCAAGTCCCTTTGAAGTCAATGGATATAAATTTTTAACATCATCCAGAGTTGCAACACCTCCGGCGGCAATGACAGGCAGTTTGGTTTTACCACAAAGATCAGCCAAGGCCCGAACATTAACTCCGGTCTGCATTCCATCTCTGCTGATATCTGTATAAATTATAAAAGCGGCACCAGCCTCTTCAATTCTTGGAATGATATCAAAAACAGAAATTCCAGCATCTTCAACCCAGCCACGCGACTTCAACTGTCCGGCGACAGCATCAAGTGAAACACCTACACGTCCGGGGAATTTTTTGCAGAGTTCAGCAAATGTTTTTTCATCTTCAAGAGCCATAGTGCCTATAATAAGCCTTTCAACTCCGGCTTCAAAATATCTGGAAGCTGTTTCAATATCACGGATTCCTCCGCCAAGTTGAACAGGTATGTTGAGTTCTGAGCAAATATCTTTAATAAGCTCATAATTTTTAGGCATCCCGCTGAAAGCGCCGTCAAGATCAATTACATGCAGGTACTCTGCTCCCTGTCCGGCCCAGATATTTGCCTGAGCAACAGGATCACTTGAAAAGACAGTCACTTCATCAGCCTGTCCCTGAACCAAACGGACGCATTGTCCATCTTTAATATCAACAGCAGGAAAAACAATCATAAACCAAGCTCCATAAGTCCGCTCTCAAGTGCCTCGTCAGCAAGCTCCATTGCCGAAACCCATTTACCTCCACGCTTGAAAAACTTGCCGGCATCCAACATGTTTTCCGTAAGAGGTGTCTGTGTTTCATCAAAATGAATTCTACGGACGATGCGCTTATTGTTAACGTCTATTAAGTAAAGATCAATTACAACCGATGCAGGCTGAACATTGTAATTAGGCTTCTTCATACCACGATGCGGCTGCCAGAAAAGGACCTGCGGAACCAGCAGATAGTCAGCAGACATGCATTTTCCAACATTAATCCAATAGCTGTAAGCAGCCTCGCGCTGAGAGCCCATATTTTCAAAAACTTCAATTTCCTGGCACTGCTTTGTTATGGCAGGTCTGGCAAACCCTGTAACTCCATGTTTAGAGAGGGTGTGCACCAGCTTTTGATCAAGTTCATTTATAACTTTCTTATCAACAGGATGCCCTTCATGGGCAAGATATCCTGCAAGGAGTTCATAGTTGAACATAGGATTTGTAAAACCGGCTACAGCAAGTTTTCCAACAGGCCTAGGCAGCTTTACAAGATCACTTTTAGTCTGGCATCCGCCAAGAATCATAAGTGTGCCGACTGCGGCAAGTATATACAAGAATAAACGCTTCATTAGTCCAGACTCCCTTTCGTACTGGTTACCCCCTGCCTTTCAACTGACAGAGCATTACGCAATGCAAGCCCTAAAGCCTTGAAGGCGGCTTCAAGGAGATGGTGACCATTACGGCCATATTCATAGTTAATATGAAGGTTCATCCCAGCCTTGAATGCCAGAGATTTAAAAAATTCACGCCAGACATCTTTTTCATCACCGGCAATTATTGATGGCAGAAGTTCATCATCATAAACAAGGTATGCCCGTCCGGAAAGGTCTATTACAACCTCAACCAGAGATTCATCCATAGGCACCTTGGCAAAACCTATCCGGTTTATTCCTTTACGGTCACCCATAGCTTCAAGCAATGTCTGCCCAAGAACGAGAGCAATATCTTCAAGCGTATGGTGAGAATCTATTTCAAGGTCACCTTTACAGGTCAACTGAAGATCAAATCCAGCCCAGAAGCTCATCAGGGTCAGCATATGATCGGCAAAACCTATTCCTGTTGAAATTTCAACTTCGCCGTTACCGTCCAGACAAAGTGATATTGCAATGTCTGTTTCTTTTGTTGTTCTGCTTATAGAAGCTGTTCTGGACAAAATACTCTCCCGTCGCCCTAACACTCTGAACTAAAATTACATTTCAATAAGATCTTCATCATACCCTGATTCATTCGCTGCTTTATCAGAATCGCTGCTTTTTTTCTTCTTCTTTTCATCACTCTCTTCAGAATTATCTGTCGAATCATCAATCTCAGATTCATCAACTGAACTTTCAGAAGCTGATTCTTTTTTGAGATTATTTGCATCATCAGATGATTCAAGATCATTTAATTCTTCAGAATCATTTGAACTTCCCGGTCCTGATCCATTGTCAGGGTCGTCAGGATCATCCGGGGGAGTTTTCACCCTCTTCTCTTTTCCAAAGAAATAAGCAACCCATATACCAAGCTCATACAGGAAAATCAGCGGTCCTGCCATCAGTGTCTGGGTAACAACATCAGGAGGTGTCAGAATAGCTGAAACAATAAAGCAGACAAGGATGGCATATTTTCTTTTTGCCCGAAGCCATTTGTGGGTGACAATCCCCAATCTGGAAAGAAAGAAAATAAAAAGTGGCAGTTCGAAAATAACGCCGAAAGCAAAAAGAAGTTTCAAAGAAAACGCCAGATACTCCCTAAGTGTCGGCATGGGACGGATAAATTCATCCGTAAAACCCATAAAAAATTCAAAACCATAAGGGAATACAATATAATATCCAAATAAAGCTCCGCCGACAAAGAAAAATGCGGAAAGAAAAGCAAGTGGAATCATCCATTTCTTTTCATGGTCATATAGCCCCGGAGCAATAAAACCCCATATTTGTGAGAAGATATAAGGACTGACAACAAATACTCCGGCAACAAAAGAAACTTTCAAATAAGTAAAAAATGCTTCCGGTAGTGAGGTAAAAATAAGAGTGGAATTTTGTGGCAGGACCTCAACAAGAGGTCTCATCAAAAGATAGAATAAAGGCTTTGAAAAAGAATAACACGCAATAAAACCGACCAGACAGGCCAAAAGAATTTTAACTGCGCGTTTTCTCAACTCCTGAAGATGCTCAAGAAATGTCATTGCACCTTCATCTTCTTCGTCTGAAGATTCACCCTCCGGCTCATGCTGCTGCCCAGTGCTGCTCTCGCTGGCAGGAAGGTTTTCATTTAATTCGGTTTCAGAAGGAAGTTCGTTGCTTGTCTCATCTACCGGTTCTTCACCGTCACGAACTTCTCTACCGGAACTACTCATGCTTTATCCCCTTCTGACTTTGCAGAATCATCTACAGAACCCTCAGCGGCTTTACTCTCAGTCTCTGCTACCTTTTCAGCAACAGGTTCCTCCACTTTAACGGACTTCTTTTCAGCTTCTTCTGTTGAAGCTTCAGTGGATGTTTCAGAGGCAGTCTCTTCTTCAAGAGTTTCACTTTTTTTGGCAGCCAGCTCCTGCTCTTCCTTACGTCTTTTTTCCTCCATGGCAGCAACTTCCTGCTTGCGACGATCTTCGTCAGCAGTAGCAATTTCCTGATCAAGAGTACGTTTTACATCGTTGGACATATTCCTGAATTCAGAAAGTCCCTTACCCAGAGTGCGCATAAGGTCAGGAAGTTTCTGAGGTCCAATTACTATCAGGGCAACCACCAAAATTATGATAAGCTCAGTTGATCCGATACCGAACATAAAATATCCTTATTATCTGCGACCGGCAATGGTCCTGTGAAGAAACCAGAGCCTATGCGGGATTTCCAAATAATCCCGCATAGGCTTTGAATGAATTAACTGAATCCTTGTATACAATTTCTTAAGCTTTATCCATGCCTAAAAACAAGGTATTTTTATTCCCATTCGATTGTGCTCGGTGGCTTTGAAGAGATATCGAGAACAACTCTATTCACTCCTCTGACCTCATTGATAATCCGGTTTGACATCTTAGCCAGAATTTCAGGAGGAATTCTGGACCAGTCTGCTGTCATCGCATCAATGCTGTCTACAATTCTAAGAGCAATAACGTGTTCGTAAGTTCTTCCATCACCCATTACACCTACGGTCTTTAATGGCAGCAATACGGCAAATCCCTGCCATACTTTGCTGTACCAACCGGAAGCCATAAGTTCATTTTGGACAATCTTGTCAGCTTTGCGAAGAATTTCGAGGCGTTCATCAGTAATCTCGCCAAGAATTCTGATCGCGAGGCCCGGTCCGGGGAAAGGATGTCTCCAGATGATATGCTCGGGAAGACCAAGTTCATAAGCAACCTTGCGAACTTCATCTTTAAAAAGCTCGCGCAGAGGCTCAACAAGTTCAAGATCCATTTCCTCAGGAAGACCGCCGACATTATGATGAGATTTAATAACGGCTGAGGGACCTTTAAAAGATACGGATTCAATAACATCAGGATAGAGAGTTCCCTGACCGAGGTATTTCACATCCTCAAGGCTTTTAGCCTCTTCATTGAAAACATCGATAAAAGTATAACCGATTATCTTACGTTTCTTTTCAGGGTCTTCAATGCCATTGAGTTTATCCATAAAAAGGTCGGTAGCATCAACACATTTAACATTAAGATCAAAGTTTTCTTCAAGAAAACCGATAACTTCCTGACGCTCGTTCATGCGCAGCAGGCCGTTATCAACGAAGATGCAATGCAGATTTTTACCGATTGCTTTATTGAGCAGAACAGCAACAACAGTGGAATCAATTCCACCGGAAAGGCCGAGAACAACCTTATTGTCACCAATCTTTTCGCGCATTTCCTTAATGCAATTGTCAACAAAAGAGGACATGGACCATGTCGACTCAAGTTTGGCAATCTTGAAAAGGAAATTGGAAATCATCATTGTTCCATTTTCAGTATGGGCAACTTCAGGATGGAACTGGAGAGCGTATATTCCGCGCTCATCATTAGCCATTGCGGCAAACTCGATACTGTCAGTTTCACCACATGCGATAAAACCTTCAGGTATTGACTTTACGCGATCACCATGACTCATCCAGACAGTATTATTCTCCATTCCTTCGATACCCTGCCAAAGCGGGCAATCTCCGGTAGCGCGGAACTCAGCCCGGCCATATTCACGGTCTTCAGCAGCAATAACATTACCGCCGAGGATATGAGTCAGGAGCTGCATTCCATAGCAGATTCCCAGAATGGGTATATCCATATCAAGAAACGCAGGATCAAGAGACGGAGAATCTTCAGCCAAAACTGAAGCAGGTCCGCCTGAAAGGATCAGTGCTCCCGGATTAATTTTTTTAATTACTTCCGGATCGGTAGTGCATGGATGAATTTCGGAATATACACCAGCCTCACGTATTCTGCGTGCAATAAGCTGTGTGAACTGTGATCCAAAATCCAGAATTACTACTGAATTGTTATGCTGCATTGATTATAGTCCTCGTTAGTAGGAATCAACTCTATAGTTAGGAGCTTCCTTAGTTATAATTACGTCATGGACATGGCTTTCTTTGAGTCCTGCGGGAGACATCTGGGAGAACTGGGCTTTATCCTGAAGTTCCTTGATTGTACCGCAACCAACATAACCCATACCTGAGCGAAGACCACCAATCATCTGATAAATACTTTCGGAAACAGGTCCCTTGTAAGGAACACGACCGACAATACCTTCAGGAACAAGCTTATTGGTCTTTTTCTGGAAATAACGATCAGAACTGCCCTGCTTCATGGCATCAATAGATCCCATTCCACGGTAAAGTTTGTAGCTGCGACCCTGATAGAGAACTGTTTCTCCCGGACTTTCATCAGTTCCGGCGAACATGGAGCCCATCATAACCGTATCAGCACCGGCAACCAGAGCTTTTACTACATCTCCGGAGAATTTAATTCCACCATCGGCAATAACTCCGATTCCCTGCTCATGGCATGCACGGGTTGCTTCCATAATAGCAGTAACCTGAGGAACACCAACTCCGGCAACAACTCTGGTTGTGCATATTGAACCGGGTCCGATACCGACCTTAACAGCATTAACACCGGCATCAATAAGGGCCTGAGCGCCATCATAGGTGGCAATATTACCACCAATAATCTGGGCATCAGGGAAACATGAGCGCAATTCTTTTATGGAATCGAGGATTCCTTTTGAGTGGCCATGAGCAGAATCAAGAACAAGAAAATCAGCTCCGGCTCCGAGAAGAGCAGTAGAACGCTCCATCATATCGTGCCCTACGCCGATGGCTGCTCCGCAACGCAATCTGCCGTAAGAATCTTTTGCAGCCTGAGGATATTTTTTTACTTTATCAATATCCTTGATTGTGATCAGTCCTACGAGTCTGTTCTCATCATCAACAACCAGCAGTTTTTCAATCCTGTTCTGATGCAGATGACGCTTTGCTTCATCTGTGGAAATTCCTTCAGAAACAGTAACAAGATTGCGGCTGGTCATTACTTCTGAAACAGGAGTGTTGACATCGGTGACGAAACGAACATCGCGGTTTGTAATAATTCCGACAAGATGTTCACCCTTTACAACCGGAAAACCGGAAATTTTGAACTCCGACATCAGATTAAGGGCTTTTCCGACAGTATCTTCAGGATGAACAACGATAGGATCGGTGACCATTCCGCTTTCAGATTTTTTCACTCTCTGAACTTCGCGGACCTGATCACGAACGCTCATATTTTTGTGAATAACGCCGGCACCGCCATGACGGGCCATTGAGACAGCCATACCCGACTCTGTTACGGTATCCATAGCTGCGCTCAACAAAGGAATTTTAAGAGTAATTTCTTCGGTCAATTTAGTAGACACATCAACTTTATCCGGAAGAACTTCCGAATAAGCAGGCAGCAGTAGTACATCGTCAAAAGTAAGAGCCTGACAAACTACCTTTTCCATTTTGCCCTCGCATAATAATTTAGAAACTTAAATAAAAGAACAGAGAAACCATAAAGATAATGATTTCTCCACAACCTCCGCCGCCCTGTTACAGCCGGATATACTAGAGGAATGCCCAAGATGGCAAACGGTTTATACCGGTCGAAATTTGGAACGAACCGGAGAAAGGGAAACGAACAAGTTCATATTCTGATTATATACTTTTCTTCCCTTTGTTCAACTGCAGTTTAAAAACTTTTAAAAGCAGATGGCCCCGCGTATATGCGGGGCCGATTTTTGTCAACTCTAAAGTCCTAGATAAGCTTTTTTTACATCTTCATTACTCAGAAGATTTTCGCTTGTATCAGAAAGCGTAATCTCCCCATTTTCCATAACATACCCTCGATGAGCAGTCTTCAAAGCCAAGTTTGCATTTTGCTCAACCAGAAAAACAGTTGTACCGTTTTCTTCGTTAATTTTTTTTATTATTTCAAATATCTGCTTAATAATAAGTGGAGCAAGACCAAGAGAAGGCTCATCAAGCAGAAGTAAACGTGGTCTGGCCATCAAAGCTCTTGAGATTGCGAGCATCTGCTGCTCACCTCCTGAAAGAGTTCCGCCCTCCTGCCTGCGGCGTTCTTTAAGAATCGGAAAAAGAGAAAAAACCATCTCAATATCGTCTTTTATTCCTGCCGGATCCTCCCGCAGAAAAGCCCCCATATCAAGGTTTTCCATAATAGTTAGTTCAGGAAAAATAAGGCGCCCTTCCGGAACCTGACATATTCCCATTTTTACTATTTTCTCAGGACTGCAACCATTGAGCTTCTTTCCTTCAAAAAGAATCTCTCCTGATCTTGGTGGAACAACACCACTCACGGACATAAGCGTAGTTGTTTTACCGGCTCCATTAGCCCCGATAAGGGTGATTATTTCACCGACATTTATTGTAATATCAACATTACGCAATGCCTGAATATTTCCGTAGTATGTATTAATACCTTTAAGCTCAAGCATCTTCGTCCTCCCCGAGATAAGCTTTAATAACCGCCGGGTTTTCACTTACTTCACGCGGGGTTCCATGAGCAATTTCACAGCCGTATTCAAGAACAAAAATCCTGTCAGAAAGGCTCATTACCATTTTCATATCATGCTCAATGAGCAATACTGAAACATTGTGTCTTTCTTTAATTTCAAGGATGAGTTCCTTTAGTTCCGCAGTCTCATATGGATTCATACCGGCAGCAGGCTCGTCAAGCAGAAGGAGGAAAGGATCCGTAGCAAGCGCCCTTGCTATCTCCAGCCTGCGCTGGGCTCCATACGGAAGATTACTGGCAAGTTCATCCGAAAACTGTTCCAGCCCGACTTCCTTAAGGAGATCATAGCTTTTGAGAATGGTCTTCTGCTCTTCCCTTCTAGTACGGGGACCACGCAGAATTGCTCCAATAAAAGTGGCCTTGGTTCTGCAATGGCAGCCGATCATAACGTTTTCCAAAACACTCATTGAAGGAAAAAGTCTGATATTCTGAAACGTTCTGGCCATACCAAGTTCAGTAACATGGTTTGGTTTCATTCCGTTAACTTTCTTGATCTTACCAGCTTTCGGCTCAACCAGAACTTCGCCTTCTGTAGGATTGTAAATTCCTGTTATACAGTTGAAGAATGTTGTCTTGCCAGCTCCGTTAGGGCCAATAAGTGCAACAATTTCATTCTCCATTACATTAAGATTCACATCATCGAGAGCCCGCAGCCCACCGAAATCCATACATACTTTTTTAACGTCTAAAACAGTGCGTCTTTCTTTATTCATTAGAGCCGCCTAAAGCCTTTTGGACTGCCTTGATATTAATTTTTCGCCGAACGTCACGAATAAGCCCCTGTGGTCTGAAAACCATTACAAGGGTCATCGTCGCACCGAAAACAAGCATACGGTATTCGGAAAAAGCCCTGAGATATTCCGGCAGCAGGATCAGAATTAAAGCTCCCAGAATCACACCCAGAATAGACCCCATGCCACCAAGGACAACAATTGACAAAATAATGGCCGATTCGAGAAATGTAAAACTTGCAGGATTTACAAACGAAGTCTTGGCAGCAAAAACAACACCTACAAGTCCTGCCCAGGTAGCACCAAGAGCAAAAGCTGTAAGTTTGGTTTTCACTTTATCAATACCCATGGCCTGACATGCTATTTCGTCTTCGCGCAAGGCCTGCCATGCTCGCCCTATTCTTGAATTTTTCAATCTGTTGACAATAAAAATTGTCACTATAACCATGATCAACATCAGGTAGTACATAAAAAGAATGGAACTGGTCAGTCCTGAAGCAAGGCCAAAAAAGTCAGGACGGGGAATGTTTGCTATTCCGCTGGGGCCCTGAGTAAATTCACCCCAGTTCTCAAGAACGAGTCTTATAATTTCCCCGAATCCAAGTGTTACGATGGCCAGATAGTCTCCACGAAGCCTCAAAACAGGGAAACCAAGAAGGATACCACAGAAAGCTCCGAGCAAAGCTCCTATAGGCAGTGCTGCCCAGAAACTTACACCCCAATACATATTCATCAAAGCATAAGCATAAGCACCCACCGCATAGAAGGCCACATATCCAAGGTCCAGAAGCCCTGCAAGACCGACAACAATATTAAGCCCCAGCCCCAGAACAACATAAACAAGGGCTGAAATCATGATATTGGTCTGGTACATTGAAAAAATGTGTGGAAAAGCAAGAGCAAAGACGGCAACAGCAAGTATAAACGGAATATAAAACGCCCGATTTCCTGCCAGTCTACTTATCAAATTAAGTTTGACTTCACCGTTCTCTTCTTCCTCTTTTTGCCCCTGCTCGCGCTTTTGCATTAAAAAACGCCAGACAAATGAAAAGAAAAAAACTCCGATACCTACATATCCTATTCTATCCAGATGCCAGGTAACAGTATTTTCCAGACTATTCACATAAACGCCCATTATGGGAAGAGTCAGGAACATAAACCATAGAGAAATAATAACTGATTTTTTTATGGCTGCCATATTTATCCGATCCTTACATATTATGATTAAAATCTTATTCTGACTGATTTCCGGGAAATTACACTTTTTGTGTCGGTGCCTTACCAAGCAATCCGGAAGGTCTGAAAATAAGAATCAGGACAAGAAGCGCAAAAGCGAAAACATCTTCATAGTCACTGGAAACATAACCGGTACAGAAACTTTCGGTCCAGCCGAGAATGAGACCGCCGAGCATGGCACCGGGAACTGAACCGATACCTCCAAGAACAGCCGCAGTAAAAGCCTTGATTCCGGCAATGAAGCCTATATAAAAATTTATCTGTCCTATGTGGGAGGCGATAAGCACTCCACCAATAGCAGCAAGGCTTGAACCAATGATAAAAGTGGCGGAAATAACCATGTTCACATTAATTCCAACCAGCATTGCCATTTTTCTATTCTGGGCAGTTGCACGCATGGCCTTACCCATTTTTGTGAACTTGATGAACAGATTCAAGGCAATCATAACTATTGCAGTAACAATAATTATCAGCAGATCTGTTGAACCTATCATTCCCTCATATCCCTTCAAAAATTTGAAATCCGGAATAAGTTTAGGGAAAGACACAAATTCTGAAGTCTGGGAAAGCATTACATAGTTCTGTAGAAAAATAGACATTCCGATTGCTGAAATGAGCGGTGATAATCTCGGAGCGTTACGCAATGGCTTATAAGCTATTTTTTCAATAGTATATCCATACGAAGCTGCCCACACAATCGCAGCAATAGTTGCCAGAATCAGAATAGAAAATGCAGGAAAGCCAAAACTGGTAAGAACTCCAGCCACTACAAGCCCGACAAACGCGCCAATCATATATATTTCACCATGGGCAAAATTGATCAGCTCGATAATACCGTAAACCATAGTGTAACCGAGTGCTATCAGTGCATAAATACTGCCTCTTGTCAGGCCGCTAAGGAAAAGCTCGAAAAAGTAGTCCATTTATTTTTCCATCTTCATAAATCCGGTCGAACATCAAAATGGGAAACGGACATCAAAAAATTTGATCCCCTTTAAAAAAACATAAAATGTTTTTCCAGCGCCACCCCATTTATCCACGGACGAACCGAAAACACGTCGGTAAAAAATTCCATAATATCAACCAGATTCCTTTAACAATCCGAGGGGACAAGCATACGCCTGTCCCCGGATGTCAAATGTTATCTGTAGTACTTGAGCCTATTTTTTTACTTCTACATACTGGCCGTCGTGAACCTGATATACGGAGAAGCCAACGCCGATTGCATCACCCTTTGAATCGAATTTAATCTTTCCAACAGGAGTTTCGACAAGATTATTGTGCAGGGCATCAACAATTTTATCGTAATCGGTGGAACCGGCCTTTTCGATTGCATTCAACAGAGCGATAGCTCCGGAGTATGCTTCGTAGTAGAATGCACCGGGCTCTTTACCTTCATGTGTATCGAGAAAACCCTGATGTGCTACAGCATAAAGAGGATTAGCGGTAATATCACGGGGTCCTGTTGCATAAACACCTTCAGCAGCAGCACCGGCTGTGTCGATAAAAGTCTGTGCTTTTACACCGTCATCAGAGATAAATGGAATATCGAGAGTCTTCTTGCGCATCTGCATTATAATCTTGGAAGCTTCGGGATGATATCCACCAAAGATTACACCATCAGCACCGGAAGATTTAATTTTCTGAACAACTGCGGAGTAATCAACTGCGCCGGGAGTGATGCCCTCAAAAAGAATGACTTCGTGATCTTTTGCTTCTTCAACAAATTTTTTGGCGAATTCGGCAAAACCTTTACCATAGTCACCTTTATCATGAATAACGGCGATTTTTTTCAGATGAAGGTCTTCCATTGCAAATTTCGCGGCAAGTGCTGCCTGAGCATCGTCAGAAGCAATGGTTCTGAAGAAGTTGGGGTAGTCACCACTCTGGGTAAGAGGAGGGTTAGTTGCTGAAGGAGAAAGGCAGACAATGTTGGCTTCTTTGTAGATAGGCAATGCTGCTTTTGTCGCACCTGAGCAGATATGGCCAAGAACAATTGTGACCTTATCAGAAACAAGTTTGAAAGCTGCGTTTGTGGCAAGCTCAGGTTTGCACTGGTCATCCTGAGGTGCAACCACAACTTTCATGCCGTTAACTCCACCCTTGTCATTATAACTTTTTGCAACAAGTTCAGCTGCGGCAACAGTCGGAAGTCCGTAAGAAGCAAGGTCTCCACTATGAGCGCCGGGAACGCCGAGAATTATCTCCCCGCCGGCAGGAGCTGCTTCTGTTTTTTCTACTGTTTTTTCTGCTGTTTCTTTTTTAGCAGGGGTCTGCTCTTTCTTTTCCTGACTGCAGCCCATAAGGCCAATGGAAAACATCAATACTACTACCAATAATACTAAAGATCGTTTCATCCTCTAACTCCTTAACTACGAAAAATTTCAGGTAAAACCCGGTCCATAAATTCGTGTTTCATCAGGGCATGCAGAGCATGGCTATCAGAAGAACGCGAATCAGCCATTTATCAACAAAATCCTCCCACTTAGCAAGTTGATACTGTATCATTTCCACTCTTTAACGCTCACTGCAACAACTGAAGATCATTACTTCGAGCAGAGTATAGAAACCCTGATGAATATTCAGATAATTATCTAAACAAAAGTATATATGTCAATAAGTTCTAAAAAATACAATATTGTATTTTACTTTTTTGAATATATTAAAAATGAAGAATAAATCAACATTTTCCTGTCCGAAACTACAAATTTGAACTTTAATACATAACTTATGCACTATTGTTCAAACAAAATTTTGAAAAACATTTAATTTTTTTCTGTAAATAATATATAAATCCAACCTGCCAGTGTACTGTATTTAATTTTATTTTGTAAAATTATCCAATCATAATATTAAAAAAAAGGCCGGCCCCATAAAGGGTCCGGCCAAAGGTAATCTTATAGTTACGGTTCAACTATTGTTTATCATCAGATTTCAATTCTTCACGAGCCTGAGCTTTAAGGTCTTCCTCTGAATCAGGACTGGAGATCACCGCATTGAAATGAACTTTGGCTTTCTCATGATCGTGAGTATAATATTTCTGTATTATTCCGATATTATAGTGGGCCATAGGATCATTGGGATTAATTTCCAGCAATTTTCCAAAAGAATTAATGGCCTTATCAAAATCCTCACTCTGATAATAGCACATACCAAGCCCCATAAGAGCGTGTATATTCTTAGAATCTATGGCAAGAGCACGTTCAAAAAACTTTCTGGCTCTGTCATAGGATCTTATCATCATAAAAGAGTCGGCAAGATTGAGGAGGACTTCTTTAT
This sequence comes from Maridesulfovibrio bastinii DSM 16055, assembly GCF_000429985.1. Classification (NCBI taxonomy): domain Bacteria; kingdom Pseudomonadati; phylum Thermodesulfobacteriota; class Desulfovibrionia; order Desulfovibrionales; family Desulfovibrionaceae; genus Maridesulfovibrio; species Maridesulfovibrio bastinii. Next base: position 122,188 of record NZ_KE387016.1, on the reverse strand, counting down.
CCTGAGGATTTTTGTCCAACTTATCCATCAACTTACGGATATTTTTCATACTTTCGCCAGTAGAGGCAGACATGCCGCCACCCATACCGGATGATTCCTGCTGTCTGAATTCCACCCTGTTTCCGGGATGACTCATCCGGTAATAAAAAGATGAAACAAACATAATCAATAAAGCCAGTCCGAGAACTCCGACAAGAACCTTCTGTTTAGAAGACATGCTGAAAGTTTTTGTTCCCGGCACGTCGCCTCCTGATTTTACTTTATTCTTCACTGTCATTTTCGAGCTGCTCCATCTGGTTTATTCTGCGTTCTATAGAAACGCTTTTCAGACCGAGAAAGGCTACATATCCTGCAATCCCGATCCAGACAGCAACGTTCGCTACCATGAGATATATCTGATTGGTCATTAAAGACTCCTGAAACTTCTGTTATTCATCATCCCATACCACCATGGAATCAAGCTTTGCCGAATGATTCAACTGGCGATATCTGATAATTAAAAGCGTAAGCCAGAGAAGAGCGAATGCTATGAGATTGCATAAAAGAGTCTGTAGCATTTCAGGCTCCATGCCACCTCCTTTTGCACCAAGTACATTGGGGTGTACACTTCTCCACAAACGGGCCGAATAAAAAACGAGAGGGACATCGACAAATGAGACAATTCCAAGCACGGAACAAACCAAAGCCCTTCTGTCTCCTGACATGGGGGCAGACCTGAGTACTAAATATGCTGCATATACGAACCACATAATAAGAGTGGTCGTCAGTCTCGGGTCCCATGTCCACCAGACATTCCATGCAGCACGTCCCCAGATGGAACCGGTAATAAGAGCAAGTCCGCTGAAAACAACTCCCAGCTCGGCTGCGGCTCCGGCCATACGGTCAAAACGGTCATTCCTTTTAAGCAGATAAGCAACACTTGCGGCAAATACCACGAAAAAGCTGAGCATTGCCAGTGCAGCAAGAGGCATATGCATATAAAAAATCTTCTGGACGATACCCATAACCATTTCCAATGGCGCATACATCCAGATCATATATTGACCAATGCAAAGAGCTATTGCGCTTAAAACAGCCAGAATTCTGACAACCATCTATATTACTCCGTTTATCAAAACCGGAATCTAAATCAGATTAGATTTCCACCTATTGTTCACCACTGTATACAAATGGAAAGAGGATTATTCCGGCACCGCTAAAGAGAGCATCCGAAGCCAGAATTACACCTATCCACGAAGACTGATCCATAGAGACGTCTCCGGAAAAAACCGAAGTCATTATGGTTATAGCCCCAAGAAGAATTGGCAGAAGAAGCGGAAAAAGAATGACGGACAAGAGGGATTCCCTTGCGGCCTGCCCCTGAGAAATAGCTCCAAGAAGGGCTCCCAGTGAAACAAGTCCCCAGTCTGCGGCAAACAATGCCAGCACAAAAATGGAAAAAGATCCCTTTATATCCTGTCCGAGAAAAACAACTGTGGCCGGTAAAAATACCAGTTGCGAGCACAGCAGCAGTCCAAATCCTGCAATTCCTTTCCCAAGCCAGATAGAATGAGGCGGAACAGGTGAGGATAAAAGCCCCAGCCTGGCCTCATTGGATTCCTCTATGGAAAACAGAGTATTAAAAACAAGTACAAGTCCGAAGGATGAAGCCAGCCAGAAAATAGCCGAAGCGGCCTGAGGTTCAATCAGCTGTCCTGCGGGTCTTGAAAGACTGAATACAAATATCAACAGCAAGCCAAGCAATATGGCCTGAGTAAGGCCCTGCCCTCCACCGATTGAAAGCGACAGGTCTTTACCGGCTATGGCGAATGAGCGCTTTAACATGCGTCCACTCCAAGGATAAGGGAGGGATCAAACTCTGAAGAAGGACCGAAATAGCCCTGCTTTTTCGAAGATAATCCCAGTACCATGTCGGCAAGACCGCAATCCAGTCTGACATCATGGCTTATCCACACCACTGCCGAGCCTCGATCACGAAATCCAACGATTTCATCACGAAGAAGCTTCAGTGAAGACTGATCAAGCCCAGTTCCCGGTTCATCCAGAAAAATAAGATCAGGATTTATCAAAAAAACCCGCGCCAGATTTAAACGCTGAGCCATTCCACGAGAAAAAGATCCTGCTTTTTCTTCTGCTGCCCTCTCAAGTCCAACCCGTTTAAGTAATCCCATAAGAACGTCATTTGATGGGGACAATCCATACATTGACGCCCAGAATTTCAGATTGGCAACTGCCGAAAGACGCGGATACAAAAAGGTTGCATGCCCAAGGTATGCTGACTTTTCAGGAGCTGTAAACATTTCAACACTTCCTGAAGAAGGTCTGGAAAGACCAGCCATAATCTTGAGCAGCGTCGTTTTTCCGGCACCGTTTCTGCCAACAACCAATAATATCTGACCAGCTTTTACATCACAGCTCACGCCTTTAAAAACAAGGCGTGTGCCAAAGAATTTGGCTGCCTTACGGACCGTTAGAACTGTATTAGAGGAGTCAGGCATAATTTCCGGCCTTACTCTTCAGGTTTGATAATTGTTTTTCTGAACGCAATAAAACCAAACAGACACATTAGAGTCCCGCCTATCCACATCCAGTTAATCAACGGATTTACACTGACTTTTATAGTAGCTGTCCCATCAGGCTGATAGCTTAGAAGAACCCCGTAGAGCTCATCAATCAATCCCGGAAGAACTGAAACTTCAGCAAATGGTTGCGGATATCCGCTATAAATACGTCTTTCAGGTGCAAGAATGCCAACCTGTTTACCGTTTTCTTTAACCTCAAGAACAGCCATGACACTGGCCATAGCCATATTTTGAGATTCATTGGAACGAAGATAGGTTAAAGTATAGGTTCCAACCTGAGTGCTCTCACCCTTTTTGAGGACAGCTTCCACAGTTGTCTGATTTGGTCCTGACCACGCTATACCAAGAAAAACAAGTGCAAGACCTATATGGATACCATAAACGCCGACGGTCGAACTGACTCTGCGCATTTGTGGTTTGAATACAAATAAAGCAACAATTCCCACAAGAGAAGCTATCGCAGCTGAAGCAGTGACAAGGGCGAGGATATTATGCAGTCCTGCTGCATAGTTTATTCCCAGAGCAGCAAGAAAAGCTACAAAGACAATCGATAATCCTCTTTTGTCATGAATACCCTCTTTCCAGTCAAGCCATGGGCAGATTGCAAAGATAAGTATGAGCAGTGAGAACAGCGGCAGACAGACACGGTTATAGAACTTGGCATCCAGACCGACAGGACTCGATGTCCACATCTTACTTATAACCGGCCACATGGTTCCAAGACCTACGACCAGTCCCAGAGCGATAAGTACCCATGCAGCAACAACAAGCATTCCCTGCCTGCTTCCAAGTCCGGATAACATTCTGGTATCTTTTTTACTTCCAATAAGAATGACATAAGCGACAACAGCAATTCCGCCTAACATGAAAATGCAGAGCGGCAGTCCGACTCCACCTTCACCAAAAGCGTGAAGTGATTGGATAACGCCGCTTCTTACAAGGTATGTTGCAAAAATGCTCAGCATAAATGTCAGACTCATAAGGAAAATGTTGGTTCTACCCAGAGCATTCCTTCTGGACTCAATTACAGCTGTATGCATGAAAGCCGTTGCTGAAAGCCACGGAATCAGTGAAGCATTCTCAACTGGATCCCATGCCCAGTAGCCGCCCCATCCAAGTTCCATGTAGGACCACCATCCACCAAGAATGATGCCTGCGGTAAGAAATATCCATGCTGTGATATTCCAGTTACGACAGATTTTAACCCATGAGCGGTCTTCTCCTGAAATAAACGAGGCAAGAGCGATGGCGGCAGGACTTGTAAAGCCTGCATAACCAAGGAAAAGCAAAGGAGGATGAAAAATCATTCCAGGATTTCTCAGCAGCGGATTCAGGCCTCGTCCATTGCTCGGGATAGGGACAAGTTCCAGAAAAGGATTGCTCCAGTTTGTCAGAATTAACAGGAAAAAGGCCTGAATAACCATAAAAAAGACCCAGTAATATAGGCGGGTCTCGCTGGAATATTGTCTGAATCCGGGCAGTCTGGCAAAAATTACACCCATAATACTTATTGAAAGTATCCAGAACAGCAGGGAACCTTCTGCTCCGGCCCAGAAACCTGTGATGGTGTAAAATAAGGGCAACAGGTTATCTACATGGTCATAAACATATTTAAATGAATAATCCCGGTTAACCAGCGCAATAGTCAGGATGATGCTGGCAATTGTAATCAATCCTGCGATTGCCAGATTGGCTTTTTCCAGAAAATCAAGAGTATTCTTTCTGCCTGTAAAAAGAGCCAGACATCCATAACCCCCCGCCCCTAATGCAAACAGCAAGGCGGCGAGCAGCAACAGATTTGCTGTCAAATGCATATAATATTACTCCGCAAAGGATAAATAATTTTGTATTTAAAGTAGCCGTCAGACTAATTTTTAAAAATCATTCGCCGGTTAATTTTCAACCGGTACGATTTTCTTTTTTATATTTGGACGGACACTTGGTTATAAGCGAATTGGCCTTGAAGGAAAAATTTTCTAAAAAATTACCTTCAACAATTACTTCAGCTCCAGCTTTAAAAGCATCGGGAACAGCACCCTTATAATCAACCCGGATCAATTTTGACTCATTCTGCTGGTCAATAAGATCAAAGGTAACCCCAAGGCCGCCGTTATGCCGACTTATATCTTTGGGGCCGACCTTTCCAAAAAGGCGGGCCTGTTTCAATTGAGCCTGATCCATAGCCAGAGCTTCGGACACATTTAAAAAGTAGACACTGTCCTGAGACAGTCCGGAATAAAGCAACCATCCAAAACCGCCCAGAAAGAGCAGTAATGCTGCTATATATACTCCTTTTCCGCTTTTACCGGCCATGCGTTATTATCTCCATATCAAGACTTTTCCTTCTTATCACCTGTCTGGCAGGCAAGAAGTTCCTGTCTCCGTATTCTGGCAAGCTCTCTCATATCCACAACCTGATCGGTTTCGTCTACGATTTCGCTGCCCAGTATTTCTTCCATTACATCCTCAAGAGTTACCACACCGGCCATGCCTCCATACTCGTCAAGCACAACAAACAGGTGCATACGACTTTCAAGAAACTTCACAAGCAACCTGTCCAGACTGATGTTATCAAGTACAAAACGCACCGGATTCATCAGGTCGGCCAGAGTCACGTCATGAAGGCCGTCGGCCAGAGCTTCAAACACAGAGCGTCTGTAAATAACTCCGACAACATCTTCAGGATCGTCTCCCTCATAAACGGGGATACGGCTATGAGGCCAGGCACTGTATTTGGCATGTGCCTCACCTACCGTCATATCAACAGGCAAAGAGAAGACCACAGTCCTCGGAGTCATAATCTGATCTACAACCTTATCATCCAACGAAAGGATGTTAGCTATTGAGAGGGCTTCATAAGGTTTGATAGCTCCGGATTTTCTGGTCAGGCTCACAATTGCCCGAATATCTTCCTCTGTTGTTTTGGGTTCACTGTTCCCGCTGCTGACGGAGCGGGCCATAAAACCGCACACCCATATTACAGGTGAAAAAACAACAACCATCCATTTTATTGGTGAGGCAAGGACAGGTCCAAGCTTCTCATTATATTCAACACCGATGGTTTTCGGTAATATTTCAGAAAAAATTAAAATAATTATAGTAAATCCCATTGCAAACCACGGTAAAGTATCCGCACCGTAAACCGAGGTCCAGGCTGCGCCGGCGATTGAAGCTCCGGCAGTATTAGCCACGGTGTTTAAAGTCAAGATTGCAGTAATGGGTTTTTCTATATTTGAACGAAGCAGACCTAAAATTTTTCCTGCTTTGCTGCCTGCTTTAGTCAGTTTTTCAATTCGACTCCATGAAAAGGAATAAAACACAGCTTCACTGACAGAACAAAAAGCTGATATAAGCGTCGCCATGACAACGGCTAGAACTAACTCGAACATTATTTATTTTTTTTGATTATACAGATTTAATAAAATTAAAGATTACTAAAGCTAGCAGAGTAATTACTGCTAAGCAATCAGCCCTTCAGAGGACCACCCGCCGCAAATTGAAACTTCAATTTAAGCACAATATTGAAAATACACAAGAAGAGTATACTATGGAATCCTCAATTTAAGCTTTACCAGAATATATATTTTTTGAAAATTATCAATAATAATTCTCAATTATAATTTTATATTGACCTTTCAAGACTCCTGTCTAAAATGCCCTCGAAATGAAAAATCCAGACAAACACAAAATAATTTTCAGACTGAGTGCCCTCGGCGATGTTGTCCTGACCACAGGGGTACTTGGCTATTGGGCTCGTAAGTACGGATGGAAATTTACTGTAATAACCAAGATTGAAAATGCTTCCATACTGGAAAACAACCCTTTCATAGAAGAAATCATAGCACTTGAAAAACAGGATATGGGCGATCTGGCATGGCTGAAAAAGGCCGGACAGATTTCAGCTGAATACTCCGGTCTGGATTTAATAGATCTGCATAAAACCCTGCGCTCCTCCATTTTGAAATTACGCTGGAAAGGGAATGCTTTTGAGTATAGCAAATATGGATTTAAAAGAAGATTATTCAACCTCAGCTCGTGCAAATTTATAGAAAAAAAACTTTGTGAAACAAACGTGCCCCAGCGTTACGCTCTTGCTGTAGAGAAAAAAGCTCCCAAACGGGAAGAGCTGTTACCGGAAATATATCTTACTGAAAATGAGCTGGAACAAGCAAAAGACTATATTGTTAAAGCCGGTCTAAAACCCGGTTTTACAGCTCTGCATCCTTATGCAACCCATCCGGATAAAACATGGCCTCAGGAAAAATGGAAAGATTTAATTTCCGAGTTGGAAAATGAAAATATAGAGTGGGCAGTAATAGGAAAAGACCGGAATACTTTACTCCCCGGAACTGCTGCTGATTTTACCAATATGCTGTCTCTGAGACAGACATGTGCAATATTAAAATATGCCGGGGTTCTGGTTACCGGAGATTCCGGACCAATGCATCTGGCTTCCGGCGTCAGCACTCCTGTTGTGAGCATCTTCGGCCCAACATCAAAGGCGTGGGGATTTTATCCCTGCAGAAAAAATGATGTGGTGCTGGAGAAGGATCTTCCATGTAGACCATGCTCTTTGCACGGTAAAAATTCCTGTAAAAAGGGACGTGAGTGCCTGTGCTCTATAGAAACACAGGAAGTAGTCGAGGCAATCAAAACTGTTTTTAGAAATAAATAGGAAGTCAGCAGTCTGATTCCCAGCTCTGACTTATTTTTCCGTCAATAGAATTCATCATATCCAAAACTGCCGGGGGAAGCAGACAGGAGCAGTCACCACCGCTAAGCCATTCTTTTCTGACCTGAGTAGCACTGATTTTGAAATCCAGATCATCAATAATATACAGCTTATACCCGGACTTGAATTTAAAAACACCATTACCAAGAGAAACGGCATCGGGAAAAAGTCTGTCAACAATGGGCTTCATTGCATCAGGATCATCTCCACGGCTAATTACAACCAGATTCGCCATCTCACCCAGCAGATTCCACTCTCTCCATAAATGCAGAGTCTCAAAAGAATCCTGCCCCATCAGAAAAAACAATTCAGAATCAGGATATCTGACCCCTGCCCTTTTTAAGGTATCCACCGTGTAGGTCGGAACATCTGAAATCAGGTCAAGATCGCTAACTCCTAGAACTGCATCCTGCTCAACAGCAGCCCTGACAAGATTATAGCGAATGTCCGCAGAAAGCATGGATTCGGTTTTCTTATGATATGGGGCTCCGGCTGGAACCAGCAGGACTTTATCAAGAGACAGTTTTTCAGCAACAGCTTTTGCAACATCAATATGAGTATTATGAACAGGATTGAAACTGCCCCCGAACAGACCTAACTTCATGCGCTTACCTTCCATATAAAAAACAGGCGAAGGAAATAAATCCTTCGCCTCTTAATATTAAAATCAAGACATCTGTCAGTTGCGAACGTGCCACTCTCCGAGAACTACAAATTTCGTACTTGTAAGCTCTCTGGCTCCCATAGCTCCATAAGAATGCAGCTTTGAAGTGGAGATTCCTATCTCGGCACCCAGCCCGAGCTGCCCGCCATCATTGAATCTTGTCGAGGCATTGACTCCAACCATTGAAGCATCAACTTCTTTAATGAATTTCATTGCATGCGAATGATTTTCAGTCAGTATAACTTCACTGTGATTGGAACCGTACTTTGCAATATGATCCTCAGCTTCATCCTGTGATGAAACAACTTTAACAGCGAGTATCAAATCAAGAAATTCATATCCCCAATCTTCCACTCCTGCTGGTTCAGCTGATTCACCAAGATACTTTATGGACTTAGGGCAAGCCTTGAATTTAACTTTATCCCCTATAAGATCTCTCAGGGCGGGAAGAAATTCAGGAGCAATATCTTCATGAACCAGAAGGCATTCAAGAGCATTGCATACACCGGGCTTCTGGACCTTGGCATTTTTTACAACGTCAACGGCTTTGCTGATATCTGCGGAGCTGTCCACAAATATATGGCAGACACCTTTGTAGTGCTTCAATACAGGCATAGTGGCCTGCTCAACAACAGCTCTGATAAGTCCTTCGCCACCTCTGGGTATGGCAACATCAATAAATGCTTCAAGTTTAAGAAGGCTAGACACCGCCTCCCGATCAGTTGTGTCAATAACCTGAGCCGCGTCAACAGGAAGACCGGCCCTGTCCAGAGCCTTATGCAGCAAAGAGGCCAGAGCAATGTTGGAATAAATTGCCTCAGAACCACCTCTCAGGATAATTGCATTACCGGCTTTAAGACAAAGCACGGCTGCATCAACTGTAACATTCGGGCGTGATTCATATATCATGAGAATAACGCCAAGGGGAATCCTCATCCGTCCGACCATAAGTCCGTTCGGACGCTTTTCCATATTTTCAATTTCGCCGACAGGGTCTGTCTGAGCAGCTACTTCGCGGCATCCATTTATCATATATTCAAGAACAGCTGGAGTTATTTCAAGACGCTGAAGTCTGGCGTCATCAAGACCGCGTTCTTTAGCTGCGGCCAGATCTTTTTTATTTTCAGCAAAAATAAAATCTTTTTCTTCCTCTAATATCGAAGCAAGCTCAAGAATAGCGGCATCTCTATCGACACCTTCAGCGCATGAAAGCGCGCGAGCGGCTTTTCTGCCTTTTTTGGCAATTTCAAGCATCTGTTCAGACAAATTCATTTTCCGAGTCCTCTCTATATATTACTTTCCTGTAAAATCTTCTGATTTCCAAATCATCAGTTCTGGCTACCGTAAATGTCAAAAAAGTCAACTCTGATTTATCCAGATATAAGGATATCCACTTCAACCTACTGACTAAAGGTAATTTTTTTTATTTTTTTCGTTATATTTTTAAACATCTTCTTGAAAAATATGACATTTCAATAAGGATATTTTTGTACTCCGGTTTTGACCTTTTTGTCAGACTCCTTTATACACCCTTTCTCTACTTTGTACAAAATCATCAAGATACCGGAGGCTAGCCTTTAGATGGAACAACAAAATTCCACAAACGAATTACTGGGACAGTTTCAGGACTCTGTACCTGACAGCATCCATCCTTTTCTGAATTTTCTGCTGGAAAACGCCAAGTTAATCCTCGGAATAGTTGCGGCAATTATCATTATCGCCGCCGGGTATGCCATCATGCAGCATTCTCAGCAGAAAGCCCTGGATCAGGCCGCAAGCCAGCTGGGAGCCATCATGATTCAGTACCACGGTGCTGATCAGATTAAACAGCTTGAAAAATTTCAGACTGAAGCTCCCAGTGAAATGAAAAACTCTGTTGATCTGGCTCTCGCCAGAGCATACATGGATGCCAGCCAGTTTGATAAAGCCGCAGCCGCATGGAAAGATATTGCCGCTAAAAAGGATACCTTTTCCAGTATTGCAGTTATCGGTCAGGCTAAAAGCCTGATCCTCGGTGATAAACCTGATGAAGCAATTTCACTTTTGCAGGGCCTGCAGTCCAAGACAGGCGAAACCTACAAGGCTACCATCAACAGGCTCCTTGCTTCCGCGGCTGTAATGTCCGGAAATAATGAACTTGCCATTCAAGCTTATCAGGCACTGATGACAGACAACCCTACTGAGCGCATGTACTACGAAAGCAAGGTTGCCGAACTCAAAGCCAAGCATTAATTTTAATAAGGAGCTAGATAAGATGCCCCATCCACTTCTTGCCGATAACGAAGGCAGCACACACCTTCTTCTGGGCAACGAGGCAATCGTCCGCGGAGCACTTGAAGCAGGTATTCAGGTTGTAACCTGTTACCCCGGAACACCTTCTTCAGAGGTTCCGGACACATTCTTTCGACTCTCACCAGATGGTAAGTATTACTTTGAGTACTCCGTTAACGAAAAAGTAGCTTTGGAAGTTGGTGGCGGAGCCGCTCTGGCCGGCGCAATGACCCTTACAACGATGAAACACGTTGGAGTCAATGTTGCTGCCGACCCCTTGATGACTCTGTCCTATACCGGAACCCCAGGCGGACTGGTTCTTCTTTCTGCTGATGATCCCGGCTGCCACTCCAGCCAGAACGAGCAGGATAATCGCTATTATTCAAGAATTTCCGGTATTCCATGTTTTGAGCCGGGTACGGCGCAGGAAGCTAAAGATATGACGCGTGATGCCCTTAGAATGTCACGCGAGCTTGAAACTCCCTTCATCCTGAGAACAACTACAAGGATCAACCATCTTCGCGGACCTGTGGAATTCGGTTCATTAAAAGATCTTGGAAAGGCTTCCGGTTTTAAAAAGAACCCTTCCAGATTCGTACCGATTCCTGCATTTTCAAGACAGATGCATGTAAGACTCCTTGAACGTCTGGAAAAACTTGAGGCTCTCTCAGAAGAATCGGTTTACAATAAAATCTCAGGTAACGGTAAGATAGGCGTTATCGCATCAGGTATCAGCAGAGCTTACCTCGCCGATGCCCTTGCAGACACAGGGCTTGAATCCGAAGTCAAAATTCTTGAGCTTGGATTTACATTCCCGTTGCCGCGTAAAAAACTTGCAGACTTTATTTCATCAGTCGACAAAGTTCTGGTTCTGGAAGAACTGGAACCGTTCATTGAAAATGAAATCAGAATCATTGCCCAGAAAAACGGCATAAAGACTGAAATCATCGGCAAGGACGACTGTAAATATCTCGGTTACAACGGAGAATACTCCACCCGCTGTGTAACCGAGGCTCTTTGTGATGTTACAGGCAGAAGCATACCTGAATTCAAAAGCTGTGGAACTGATGAAAATCTTCCTGTCAGGCCTCCGAACCTCTGTGCAGGTTGTCCTCACAGGGCAAGCTATTTTGCTGTAAAAAAAGTTTTCGGAGAGGATGCAGTTTATTCATCCGACATAGGATGTTATACTCTCGGCATTGTTCCCCCGCTGGCCGCAGCAGACTTCCTGCTTTGCATGGGATCATCCGTATCAGCCGGTTCAGGAGCAGCCAAAGCAGCCGGACAGACTGTTGTCGGCTTCATAGGTGACTCAACCTTTTTCCATTCCGGAATAACCGGACTGGTAAATGCGGTTTATAACAGGCATGACATACTGCTTGTAGTTCTGGATAACAGCACAACCGCTATGACCGGCCACCAGCCCCACCCCGGCGTTGACGTCAGTGCTCTTGGACCTAACGAATCCAAAGTTGATATCGAAGCCGTAATCAAGGGCTGTGGGGTATCACAGATTCGCACAGTGCATCCGCTTAACCAGAAAGCAACCTTAAAAGCTCTTGAAGAGCTAAAGGAAATGACTGGAGTAAGGGTTCTTATTGCTAAAGATCCATGTCCTCTGTTCGCCAGACGCACTCTTAAAAAGAAACCGGTTCAGACCGCATACGTTGAAAAACAGAGTGAAGAGGTTGAACGCTGCATGGAAGAACTGGCCTGCCCTGCTTTTGAAAAAAATGAAAACGGAATCAGAATAAATGAGATTCTGTGCTCAGGATGCATGGTTTGTCTACAGGTAACAAAAGACATCAAAGCCCGTAAAAGGAGCAGCTAAATGACTGCACGTTTACGTATATTTATGACAGGCGTCGGAGGTCAGGGAACACTGACTGCGACCAATCTTCTGGCTCAAGCTGTTCTGGACGCTGGTCTGGATGTAACTGCTGGCGAAATCCACGGCATGGCCCAGCGCGGCGGAGTTGTTGAATCAGCTCTTCTTATCGGCCTGAAATCACCTAAAATCGGACACGGTGAAGCAGATATACTGTTAGGATTCGAGCCTCTCGAAACTCTCAGAGCTCTGCCGTATCTCAAGCCCGGTGGAACAGTGCTTTCAAGCATTGACAGCATCCCGCCTTTAAGTGCTTCTACAGGAAAGGCTGAAGCTCCATCCCTTGAAGCTATTCAGGCTAAAATCAATGAATGCGCGGACAAAAGCTACTACATTCATTGTCAGGAGCTGGGCATTAAAGCCGGAGCTGTTCAAAGCGGAAATATTGCCCTTCTTGGTGCTCTTTGCGCTACAAAAGCTATTCCTCTCACACCGGAACAGCTTTCTGAAACCATCAAAAAGGCAATGAAACCCAAAATTGCAGAAATCAACCTCAAGGCCCTTGAACTTGGAGTTGAATCTGTCAGCTAGTTAAAAAATGCGGCAGCCGGTTACTCCGGTTGCCGCTTTATCTGACGATTTAAATATCTTTTGTAAAATTTTAAATTTTCACAGATCAGGATGAAAATTTAGTAACAAGTAAAAGCCGCATACACCGTTTACACAAGCATAAATTCAAAGTAACGGTAAAGATGAATGAAAGTAATCAGCATGTCGGCACGAGAATCATCATATGACAATTAATGGATTGCCGGAAAAAACTGAAAATGTTTATTTAAAGACTCTTAGTAAAATTCTGGATGCAATAGCTCCCCAGAATGAGCTTGAGCAGAGTCTTAATGATCTGCTCAGGATTCTTGCAGGAGATCTGCAATTCGTCCGCGCTTTTCTGGCTATCATGGACCCCGATTCTGAAAAACTCAAATTATCCATTACATACAGCCCTTCAAAAGCGGACCATGTAACTTATTCTCCGGGAAAAGGTGTTGTCGGGCAGGTTTTCTCATCTGGCAAGGCAGTCGTAATTCCAAGAATGTACGACAATACTGAATTTCTCAACAAGGCGTTCGGACGTTCCGAAGAAGAGCTCAAAACACATTCGTTTATATGTGTCCCGATCAACAGTGTTGGACTGGACAACGGGGAAGTTCTTGGAACTTTGAGCGTTGACTCCCCCATTCTTCCCAAGGACGATCTTGCTATTCACTGCCAGTTTCTTGAAGTTGTTGCAGCAGTAATAGCAAGTCAGGTCGCCCGCCTTCAGGAAGAAATGGCCATTCAGGCTCAGGCTCTGAGTCAGGGAATTATGGCCGGAATTCCGGAAATTCCACCGCCGTCAGACTTTGTTGCAACATCAAAAAGTATGCGGCAGGTTTTAAGGCAGTCCCGTCAGGTCGGTCCCAGCAGAGCCACGGCTCTTCTACGCGGAGAATCAGGAACGGGTAAGGAACTGCTGGCAGAAGCCATACACGCATGCAGCCCGAGAAGGGAACGCCCGCTTATCAAGCTGAACTGCGCGGCCCTTCCTGCCGAACTGGTTGAAAGTGAACTTTTCGGACATCAGAAAGGTGCTTTCACAGGAGCATATCAGAATAAACGCGGTCTTTTTGAAGTAGCCAACAACGGAACGCTTTTCCTTGATGAAATCGGTGAATTATCACTTGATGCTCAGGCAAAAGTTTTAAGAGCTATTCAGGAAAAAGAAATCCAGAGAGTTGGCTCAGAACAGCCGATTACAGTTGACGTAAGAATGATCTGCGCAACTCATCAGCCTTTGGAAGATCTGCTGAGACAGGGCCGTTTTCGCGAAGACCTTTTTTATAGAATCAATGTTTTCCCTATCTTTATACCGCCATTAAGGGAACGCAGAGAAGATATTCTACCTTTGGCAGAACTTTTCCTTGAATCATTTTCAAAGGAATACTCAAAGGATATCAAAAGGATATCCAGTCCTGCTATTGATCTGTTCACACAGTATCACTGGCCAGGAAACGTCAGAGAACTCAAAAACTGCATTGAAAGAGCCGTCCTTGTCTGCGAGGAAGAAGTCATAAGGACATATCACCTTCCTCCGACACTTCAGACAGCTGAAAGTACAGCAACAGATACCAACCTCTCATTCGGTGAGTCCGTTGCTAAATTCGAGCAGGAACTTCTGGTGGATGCACTGAAAAAAGCCAGAGGAAACATGCTTCAGGCTGCGAGAGATTTACGTGTCAGCTACAGGATTGTTAACTATAAAGTTAAAAAATATAATATCGACGTCAAGAAATACGCCGGTGGCAAAAAGAAAATTAAATAGACCAATTAGAAAACACTGCAGCAGTATTGATATTTATACGGCTGCAGTGTTTCTTTTACTCTTCATGTTCTGTTGCAGTTCCTGTTCAAACGGGTATGTGAGTGCGACAAACAGCATTGCTTTAGACAAAGCTTATGTCCCCGGAAATGCGACCCTAGTAATATCCCCCCACTTTGATTATCAAGGCTCAACCAGACACAATTTTCTAGGTGTAAAGCAACTCAGTTTTCAATTTTCAGGACAGAACTCTACCCTCGACATCAAAATATTTTACAACAGATCAGCGAAAATCTGGACACCACAGATAGGTGAATGGAATACCGTATCCACTGGCAAATGCCTCAATGCAGGTGCAAACTCAACCTGTTACACATCATATACAGATTGCCATCTGGTCCGCACAACGATCATAAAGACCAGTCCAGAAAGTGTACTGGCCACTAAAGTCAGAAGTAATTCAAGAGATCCTGAAGAACTTTGTAAAAATTGGAACCCTGAAAAACTTACCGAGAATCAGCTCGAAGAGATTGCAGAATTCAACAAAAATTCTGATGAGATAATTAAGTTTAAACAAACTGACCTGGCAGCTTCTAATTCTCAATCAAAAGAAAAATAATATTTTCTAGGTCACAATAATTATCTATAGCATATAAAAAATGCAGACTCTTTTGTGTAAGCCATGAAAGAGTCTGCATTAGTAATTCTTACAGTCAGCAATTACACTGACCCTACAATACAATCATTATCAGATAGAATCCTCGTCATCAGAATGATCAGGCTGTATTACCCACTTTTTCCATAGAGTTTCCGGATCACCAAATTTCTTTTTCGCTTCCCTGAAACCGAGGTTGAAAGCTTTAACATTTATAGCCCGGATTTTTTCAGGCAGTATTTTTTCAAGATTATTTTTCATTGTGGCCTGCTTTGCAAAGGGCAGAAGATATGTCACTGCACCAAGAACTATAGTGTTCATTGTTTGCACAAGACCTATTTTTTCTTTAGCCAGAGCCGTAAAAGGCAATCCAAGATACATATTTACCGGCGGCTGTTTAACAAGGTCCGATTCAACAACCAGCAGTCCACCGGTTTTAAGATTCCTGTAATACATATTGCAGGCTTCCTGACTCAGGGCGATAAGCAGATCTACAGACTCAGCTTTAGGATAACTAATCTGTTGCGAACTCACTACCAGATCAGAGCGGCTTGCTCCTCCTCTGGCTTCAGGGCCGTAACTCTGTGTCTGGGTCACGTTATAGCCATGACCTAAAGCAAGACCTGACCCCATAACCTTTCCGAGTGTCAGAATACCTTGTCCGCCAAGTCCTGATAATCGCACTTCGAATCTGTCAAGCTCCTGAGGTTTCATTTAAATGCCCTCCTGTACCTGACGGGCCATGGCATAATATTTCTCTTCAATGCCCGGCTCTGATTTTTTAACGAAGACACCTGACGGAATCTTTCCATCTCTATCACTCTCACTCAAATCATTATAGCGTTCCTGAGAAATTACATTCTTTTTAAGATAGTTAAACATTTCAACGGGAGATTTATACTTATTTTTACGGCCGAACTGAGTGAAACACGGAGTCATAATTTCAACAACCCCGAAACCCGGATTGGAAATAGCTTCAGTTACCATCTTATCCAGCTCATTGACGTGAAAAACAGAGCCTCTGGCAACATAGTTTGCCTTTGCTGCCCGGCATAATTCCACGCAATCAAAGCTCTGCTCCATCTGTCCATAAGGACTTGTCATTGAGAATGAACCCGAAGGGGTTGTCGGTGAACACTGCCCTCCTGTCATCCCATAAATATTGTTATTAAGTATGAGAGCGGTCACACCGATATTTCGTCTTGCCGCATGTATCAGATGGTTCCCACCGATGGCCATGGAGTCGCCATCACCCATAACAACTATCACATTCATTTCCGGCCTTGCCATCTTAATCCCGGTAGCAAAAGTCAAAGCACGGCCATGTGTTGTATGAACGGTATTAAAATCAACATAGACAGCGAGCCTGCCTGAGCAACCAATTCCGGCAACGATACAGACGTCATCTTTGGCAAGACCCAAAGCATCAATACTCCGGACCAATGATCCCAGTACAATACCATGCCCACATCCGGGACAAAAAACGTGAGGAAACTTTTTATTGTGCCTCAAATATTTATGTATGAGTTGAGTTCCTTGAATTTCATTCATGGCTACACCCGTGTTATGACTTTAAATATTTCGGCAGGAGTAATTATCTGACCATCGACTTTATTAATGGTCCTCACACTTACCTGCCCGTTATTCACTCTTTTTACTTCACGGGATATCTGCCCCATATTCATTTCTGGAACAATAATGGTTTTGGCCCGTGACATTACTTTTTCTGTCGCCTTTCTGGGATAAGGGAAAAGAGTAGATAATTTTAACAGCCCGGCTTTAACGCCCACATCGCGGGCCTGTTTTACCGCAAGTTCGGCCGAACGAGCCACACAACCGTAAGCGATTACGGCAACGTCGACATCTTCTGTGGAAATTTCTTCAACAATCTGAACATCATGTAAAAATTGATCAATTTTACGGAACAACCTTTCATTTAATTCTCTGACTTCATCAGAGCGGGAAGTAGGGAAGCCGTTCACATCATGGGTAAGACCGGTGACATGAAAGCGATATCCAGAACCTATGGCCGGCATAGGCGGAACGCCTCGCACAGTTTCTTCATAAGGTTTGTACCATTCAGGAGGCATTGTCGGCACAATCCTATTAAAAACTTCATATTCATCAGGATTGGGGATTTCTATTTTTTCACGGGTATGCGCGGTTATTTCATCAAGTAGCAGAATTACAGGAGTTCTGTATTTTTCAGCCAGATTAAAAGCTTCAATTGTCATGTTCAGACACTCCTGAACATTTGAAGCTGAAAGAACTATAATTGAATGATCACCATGTGTACCCCAGCGTGCCTGCTGGACATCACCCTGAGCCGGAGAGGTGGGCAGGCCGGTACTGGGACCTCCGCGCATAACATTAACGATTACAAGTGGTGTTTCCGTTATACACCCATAGCCTATATGCTCCTGCATGAGAGATATTCCAGGCCCTGAAGTGGCTGTCATTGCTTTTCTACCCGCAAGTGAAGCTCCGATAACCGCACCCAGACCGCCGATTTCATCTTCCATCTGGACAAAACACCCTTGCTTTATCGAAGGAAGACGCTGAGCCATAATTTCCATAATTTCTGAAGAAGGAGTAATGGGATACCCGGCATAAAAAGAACAGCCGGCCAGTAATGCCCCTTCCGCTACGGCTTCATTCCCAAGAGCAAAAATTTCTTTGCGTTTGACTCTTTTTGTTCTAGGCATAACTGCTAATTATCCTCCTTGACCTGAGACGAACTGGTACCTGAAGATGATTCCGTTGCAGATGAAGACTGCTCCTTATTATCCAAAGACTTATTTGTGGATAATTTAGGATTAATCTCCTCCTTATCTTCCTTTGGCTGGACCATTATGGCAAAATCAGGACAGTGCAGTTCGCAGAATCCGCAATGCACACACTCCTCTTCTCTGACTACTACAGCCTTCCCCTGCTCACTTAGTTCCATGACTTTAGAAGGACAGAATGCTGCGCAAATTCCGCACCCTTTACACCAGTCCGGAAAAATAGTGACCTTACTTTTCCCCTTTCGTTTAACACTCATAACCTGTTCCAGGTTTAATAGTGAAACAAATCCCCGTTCTGCTTCTGCAAAAACGGATATTCCTCAATTAGTTATAAAATTCTAAATTAGCTTTTTAATTAACATGTACAACAGGTACTTGCAATAATAGTTCGTTAATATAGCCGCAAAATCAAATTTAATTCATAATGGATAGCAATATTGGCTTCAAAAATTCTTATTTTTCTATATTCATGAAATTATCTTCGATTTATAAAAATCTAAATCTTTCTATAATAAACAAAACCGGGACAACTTTTCAATAGTTGCCCCGGAAAATAACACCTCATGAAGAAGTACAATCTCACTTTTCTTCCAACACTCCTGTCCTGAAATAATTTTCAACAGCATCAAAAGATACAGGTCTGGAATAATAATACCCCTGCCCGTATTCACATCCAAGGCCCATTAAAATATTCTGCTGCTGTTCATTTTCAATTCCTTCAGCCACAACATTTAGTCCCAGATTATGGGCAAGATTTACAATAGCTCTGACAATTTCCATATTTTCAGTGGATTGGTCTATCTGACTGACAAAACTCAAATCAATCTTCAATTGTTCCAAAGGAAAGGACTGTAGGTTGCTCATGGAAGAATATCCTGTTCCAAAGTCATCTATAGAAACTTTGACACCGGCAGAATTAAGTTTGTCCAGAATTTCAACGGCAAGGTCATGCCGCTCCATTATAGCTGTTTCAGTGATATCTATTTTTATATTTGCTGAAGAAAGTTTATTTGCATTCAATGCAGCTAATACAATTTTAAGAAGATCGGGATCAGTGAACTGCTTTGCAGAAACATTTACCGATATTACAATATCTTCAGCATTCTTATAATTAGATATGAGCTGACTTGTCTGTTCGCAGGCCCTGTTTATTATCCATTTCCCCAATTCAATTATGGTTCTGCTTTCCTCAGAAACAGGAATAAACTCACCGGGCATGATGAGGCCTTTTTCAGGATGCTCCCAGCGGACAAGAGCTTCAAAGCCAACAATTTTATTTTCCAATAACGAGTAAACGGGTTGATAAACCAGATAAAAATCATTGTTTTCAATACTATTTTTAAGATCATTTTGCATGGTCATTGCCAATCTGGCCTGATCAAGCATCTCAGGATTAAAGACCTTGATTTTACTACTTTCACTGTCTTTGGCCTGATGCATTGCTATATTGGCATTTTGCAAAATTTTATCTGGCTCACCATGTCCAGCAGGATCAAGAACAACACCATAACTTGCTTCAAGTGAAAGAGTATGCCCTTCCAAGATCATCGGTTCCTTTAATTTAGCATCAAGGCGATCTATAATTTTCACAGCCTCGTCAGGTTCACCAAGTTCCTCAAGCAGGATTACAAACTCATCCCCGCCAAATCTTGAAACAGTATCAAGTTCTCTAATTTCACTCAGCAGTTTTTTGGAAACCTCTATAAGCAGTTTATCTCCAACTGAATGTCCAAGGCTGTCATTAACAACCTTAAACCTGTCCAAATCCATAAAAACGACCGCAAAATGATAATCATCTCGTCTTGCCGCACGTTCCAGTGAATGAATAATTCTGTCCAGACACAAATTGCGATTGGCAAGCCCTGTAAGAGGATCATGCAGAGCTTCATAATGAAGCTGCTTCTCCATAAATTTACGCTTGGTAATATCTCTTAATGTGAGTCTTATACCCAGTGACTCTTCATCAGAATCAAAGACCTCATGTCCGGCCAGAGAGACCCAGCACATAAGTCCGTCTTTTTTAAACAGCCGCAGGTCCAGATTTTCCTGCTGCGAATCAGGGTCAGATAAAAATTGCTCCCACAAATGACGGTCATCAGGATGCAATATTTCAAGCACCTTAATATTACCGGAAATAAAATCCTCAACTTTATAGCCTGAAATTCTCTCGCATGACGGACTGACATATCTTACAGAACTATTACAGTGAATCCACATTTCCCAGTCATACGTATTTTCAGCGATAGTTCTGTACTCCTCTTCAGAGGCTTTCAGAGCTTCCGCAAGTTTCTTATATTCTGAAATATCTGTAATAAAGGCAAAAGTAAGTTCAACACTTTCAGATTCAAATAATTTGGCGGCATGTATATAAATATCAATAGGCTGGCCTTTCTTTGTATTTACCGAAAGCTCAAATTCACTATCGCTTCTGGCATGTTTTACCAGAGAGTATGCAGCCGAAGATCCTATCACCGCGGAAAGAGGACTGCCCAGTATTTCACCTCTGCTGTAACCGAGCATTCTGCAAAAAGCAGGATTCACATCCATTAAATCATGATTGTCGTTAATCATCATGAATCCCTCGGAAGTGGTTTCAACGAGGGCGCGATATTTTTTTTCACTTTTCAATAGAGATTCAGAAGC
The DNA here is from genome assembly GCF_000429985.1 of Maridesulfovibrio bastinii DSM 16055. Lineage (NCBI taxonomy): Bacteria > Pseudomonadati > Thermodesulfobacteriota > Desulfovibrionia > Desulfovibrionales > Desulfovibrionaceae > Maridesulfovibrio > Maridesulfovibrio bastinii. The sequence goes on along the minus strand of NZ_KE387016.1, from coordinate 101,668 downwards.
CTTCCGCCTTTCGCCTACTTCAAGAACAAGAGCCTTGTTAACTTCTTCAAGCCTTTTTTCACGGCTTGAGACTTCTGAACTCATTCTATTAAATCTATCTGCTATTTCAGCAAGTTCACGATATTTTAATTTTTCAAATCTAAAGGAAAAATCGCCCAGAGCAACACGGTCCATTCCTTCGAGCAGATCAAGTAAAGGCTTTCTGATAAATCCTGCAAGCAGTCTATCGGTGATTATGTAGATGGTAAAAACACTGACAAGAAAGGTCAGGCCAGAGATGAAAAGAATCCAATTCAGTGTGCGCTCATATTCAATAGTTGAAAGGCCGAAACGAACCTTACCTATTTTCTCAGTTCCCATTACTATATCTTTTGACCGCTCAACAAAATTATCGTTGGAAACCGGACGAACAAAAGAATACAGCATCTTGCCGGAATTATCGGTAATTTTTAAAAATGCAAAATTTCCATTCGTTGTGTAGGCGTCACACATTTTTTTCAGGGAAGGTAGATCAAAATTCCAGACGGGTGCTGATACGGCCTGAGTAAGATTATAAATATAGTTATCTGCCGTTTCCCTAAGATCTCTACGAATCATCTGCGAACGGCCAAAATATTCATAACCCGAGACAACTCCCATAATTATTGCAAGGGCAATCACAAGATACAGCGAAAGATCTTTGGATATAGACCGTCCCTGTTTCCTGCTTCTATGAGAAAAGATCTTTCCAGGCCTTTTGCCTTCTTCCATATTTAAAGCCCCACATCTTCATTTTCAGTAAAATTATGTTCAAGCCAGTGTATAAGTATAATAAAAATTATACATATATACCAATACAACAGCTAAATAATAAAAGATAGTATATGTCAGGACTTTTAAAAAAAGCGTATTATAAATCAGCAACTGATATTTCCGCTCAGCCCCCTCTCTTTTAAAACAACTTCCGCTAGAGCATTCACGACACAGGCAGCCATAGCAGACCCGCCTTTCCTACCTTCAACTGAAATGTATGGAATTTTACTCTGCATAAGTAATAACTTTTTAGATTCAGCAGCATTAACAAAACCTACCGGCATGCCAATGACAAGAGAAGGTGAAAAATGTGGATCATCTTTAATTCTTTCTACAAGTCTTATCAGAGCAGTTGGTGCATTTCCGATTACATAAATTGCCGGAGTATTACTGGCGGCAGCCAGATCCAATGCGGCGACCGCTCTGGTTATCGATTCTCTTTGAGCCCTCTTTATCACATCAGGATCATTCATAAAGCATGCAACACTGCAATTCAAAGGAGTCATTCTGCGCATGGGGATACCGCACCGGGCCATCTCTGTATCCGTAACCACAGAACAACCATTTCTAAGAGCATTTAAGCCGGCGGAAACAGCTTCAGGATGAAATCTCACGAGATCAACCAGCTCAAAATCAGCTGTTGTGTGGATCATCCGTCTGACAATCTGCCATTCAATACCGGAAAAAGGTTTGGGATCAGGGACCTCAGAATCAATAATTTCAAAAGATTTTTTTTCTATATCTGAAGGTTTTACAACTCTTAACAACTCAACACCATCAGTCATTCCTTATCCCCTTAACTATATCTATGGAAGCCGAGGCACCAATACGGCTGGCGCCAGCTTCTATCAGGGCTATTGCCTGTTTATAGGTTTTAATACCGCCACTTGCTTTGACACCGATATCAGGACCGACTGTCTCACGCATAAGTTTTATATCCGAAACCTCTGCTTTGCCGGGACCAAATCCGGTACAGGTTTTAACATAAGAAGCTCCGGCAGTAACGGCAAGTTTGCACGCTGTTTTCTTTTCTTCATCAGTTAGACAGCCTGTTTCGATAATGGCTTTTACCGGAACACTTCCCGCACCCTGAACCGTTAAAAAAATATCCTTCAAAAAAAGGTTGAGATCACCTTCCTTCAATGCACCGATATTTACAACCATATCAAGCTCATCAGCTCCATTTTCCACGGCACGCATGGCTTCGACCATTTTTACCTCGGTCTGAGAACTGCCAAGAGGAAAACCGATGACTGAGCAAACTCCAATATTTTCATTACCTAAAATTTTAGCAGCTTGTTTGACGTGACATGGATTAACACAGACTGTGGCAAAACCGAATTTAACCGCTTCGTCACAAATTCTTGAAATGTCTTCAGCTGTCGCAGTTTGTTTAAGAAAAGTATGATCCATGTAAGATGAAAGATCTTTAATAATTTCCATGAAACACCTCAAACGTTGGCTAAAGGTTATTGAAGAGATGTAAATTCCACTTCATACCACATTATTACACGAAAAAATTTGAGTCAAAAGAATCCGTAAAAATGATAAATAAAATTTATTAAAATATTTTTACACAAAAAAGCAGGATTCAACAGGCAATAAGCCTGTTGAATCCTGCAATCTGAAAATTGTATTTTAATTCAGATACAATTTTTTTTATAATTTTCCGCCAGCAACCTCTTATCTGTCTCTGGCCTGATATCGTGCAAGATGTTTTTCCATTCTACGGCTGGTCATTGTGAGAGCATAACAAACTATAAAATAAAGAACTGCAATCGTTATAAAAATTTCCGTAGGCGAAGACAAAGTTCTATTATTTACCTGTGTTGCAGTACGCGTAAGTTCATTAACACCGATGATATAAGCCAGAGATGTATCTTTTGTAAGTGATACGAACTGATTGACGAATGAAGGGATCATATTTCTCAAAGCCTGCGGTAAAATGACATAACGCATGGCCTGATAATGTGACAGACCGGAACCGCGGGCAGCTTCCATCTGACCTTTAGGAAGAGCTACAACACCTGCCTTAACAATTTCAGCAATGTAAGCTCCTGTAAAGATAATAAAAGCTATAAGCGCACAGTTGAATTCAGGTAAAGATTCGCCAAGAACAACCGGAGCCAGAAAATAAAACCAGAAGATAAGCATAAGGAGAGGAACACCCCTTATGACTTCAATATAAATAACAGCAACAGCCTTGGTGAGCTTATTGCGTGAAAGTCTCATAAGACCTGCGGCAAGTCCTATCCAGAACGCTCCGAAAATACCGAGAACCGCCAGAATAATACTGGCGGCAAGTCCCCCGATAGGGCCGTTGGGAAAAGCTCCCCAAAGAAAGTAATCAAAGTTATTCCAAACTACATCCCATTGCACGGAAGTCCACTCCTAGTATTTTATTTGCAGCAAGAAATGCTTATTGTACATATTGATGCAGAACGAAGTCACAAGGGATATGATCAGATAGATAACTGTTGCGACTGTAAATGCTTCAAAACCGTGGAACGTATATGACTCGATCTGACGGGCCATATAGGTCAGCTCCATAACTCCGATAGTCATTACAAGTGAGGAGTTTTTAATCAGGTTGAGAGATTGGGAAATAAGCGGAGGAATGATAATTCTAAAAGCCTGTGGAAGAATTACATACCAGTAAGCCTGCATAAAACTTAGACCGGTTGCCCTTGATGCTTCCAATTGGTTTTTAGGTATGGAATAGATACCGGCCCTGATCTCTTCTGCAAAAAAGGCAGAAGAATAAACAGTAAGCGAGATTACGCCTGCAGCAAATTCAAAGTCATGATCATACAGCCATGTATTCACGAAATCTGGTAAAACCGAGTATGAACCGAAATACCAGAAGAAAATCTGGACAAGTAAAGGGGTATTACGGAAAAACTCGATATAAGCAAAGCTCAGCCATTCAAGCGGCTTGGCCTTTGACATGCGCATTACAGCTACTAGAGTTCCCAAAATAAGAGCGAGAACAATAGAAATAGCAGAAATTTTTAAGGTAAGGATGACTCCGTCTACAATCCAGTCAGCATACTTTCCTGACAGAACCAAATCCCAATTAAACTGATAATTCAAGGCTTCAACCCGCTTTTTTCAGGGGTAACTCCTCTTAAAAAAGAGGAGTTACCCTTTTCAATTCAATATACTGAAAACAACTTCGGACTCAGGACCTAGGGCCACAATTCCATCTTCCAGGTAAGGGGAAGATTGTATTTGGTGTCAGCTCCGAACCATTTATTGTAAGTTTTTACATACTCACCGGAACGCCACATATCCATGAGAGCAATATTGATTGCGTCACGAAGATTTGATTCATTTTCAGGCAGTCCGATTCCGTAAGGTTCAGGAGAAATAAAATCACCTACGATTTCCCACTGATCAGGATTGGGGTCGGAGTTTTTAAGTCCGAGGAGGATAGTTGAATCTGTGGTAACAGCTTTAACCTTACCCTGCTTGAGAGCGAGGAAAGACTGGGGATAACCTTCAAAGGAGAGGACCCTGCAGTTAGGCTGTGAAGCAAGAATATTCTGTTCAGAAGTTGAACCTTTTGCTGTTCCGACTTTTTTACCATCGAGATCAGCTACAGATTTAATTCCGGAATCTTTTTTAACAAGAATTTTCTGACCGTCCATGAAGTAGGTAATGGAAAAGTCAATAGTTTCATCACGAGCGATTTTATGAGTCATAGAAGCAGCTGCGATATCAATGGAACCCTGAGCAACCATAGGAATACGAGTTGCGGAGGTTACAGGTTTGAAATCGGCCTTAACACCCAGTTTGCCTGCGATGTATTTGCATACATCAATATCAAAACCAACAAGCTCATTAGTCTTCTCATCAACAAAACCAAATGGAACAACCGCATCCTTAACACCGCAGATCAAAACTCCGCGATCCTTGATATCCTGCAACCGGTCGGCAAAAGACATTGAAGCGCAAAGCACAAATGCCAAAACCAGTGCAACCATCATTGATAATTTTCTCATCAAATCCTCCTGCTCATTTAGTGGTTTATTTAAAGCCGAAAAATCAGCTATAAAATTTCATTTAGGAACTTTTTAGTTCGTTCACTCTTAGGATTTTTGAAAAATTCTTCAGGAGATGACTGCTCAACAACTTCACCGGCATCCATAAAAATAACCCGGTCCGCAACTTCTCTTGCAAATCCCATTTCATGGGTTACGCAAAGCATGGTCATTCCTTCACGCGCAAGGTCCTTCATTACGTTAAGAACCTCATTAATCATTTCAGGATCAAGGGCTGATGTAGGCTCATCAAAAAGCATTGCTTTAGGTTTCATAGCAAGAGCCCTTGCAATAGCAACCCTCTGCTGCTGTCCGCCTGATAATTCTGCAGGATACTTATGTGCCTGATCGTGTATGCCTACCCGTTCCAGAAGATACAAAGCGGTCTCTTCCGCTTCGGCTCTAGGAACATTTTTAACCTTTGTAGGTGCCAAAGTAACATTTTTGAGCACGGTAAGATGAGGATACAGATTGAACTGCTGAAAAACGATACCGATTTCAGCCCGTAAATCGTTAATGTTCATACTGGGATCAAGTATGTCTTTACCATTAAACAGGATTTCACCTTTCTGATATCCTTCCAATCTGTTGATACAACGGATAAAAGTACTCTTACCTGATCCGCTCGGACCACAGATAACAAGCACTTCACCCTTATCAACATGGTCATTCAGACCTTTAAGAACATGAAAATCGCCATACCATTTATGAAGATTTTTAATTTCGATCATCGGCATATTAGCAAACTCCAACTCAATACCCTGATGCGGATTACGGGCAATAGCGTCCTGCCTATAAATATCATTAAATAATTAACCAAAAGCAGAGCTGTTTTTAGGATTTTAGACCAAATACATAAAAAGATATCTTTTCATAGCCAAAAAACTGAAAAAGTCAAGAATAACAAGGAATTTTCCAATTTTGTTCAATTAATGAAAACATTTTAATGAAAACGTAAAATTACAGGTTTTTAAAATCTGCATATAAAACAATCACACTACTCTTGTATCATAAATAAAGGCGAATAAAAAAATCTATTTAAATTTTAAAATTTTAATTTGGCATTAGATATCAGGCCCAGAGACTGTCTTTCAAAAATTGCACAATACTCTTTTTAAAGCATTAGACGGTAATAGTGCCCAGCATAACTAAATTACCTTTGTTTAAATAGAATTTCTAGCTAAACAAGAATAAAACAATTATGTAAAAAAAGCCGGAACCCTTGCGGGTCCCGGCAGCAATACTATTAAAAACAATTAAATTTATGATCTAATCGTCTGTAAGTACGGCAATGGCAAAAGCTCTAGGGCCACTATGTATGCCAATTGCCGGAGAAGCTTCGGATATAAATTCCGGAGAAGCACCAAATTCTTTATGGAGAACTTTGGAAAAATCGGCAGCAACTTCAGGAGCTGCGGCATGTGCTACTGCATAGCGCAGATTGGCATGCCCATAAACACGTTCACGAACCAGATTTATCAAAGTTCTCTTTTGCCTTTCACGGCCGATAACTTTGGCTACTGTAGAAACGCGTCCTTCATGATCAAAAGTTATGATTGGCTTTATGTTTAAGATTTTAGCGGCAAGCCCCTGTCCTTTGCTCATTCTGCCGCCTTTGACAACATACTCCAGAGTATCCAAGGCAACATATATAGTTACATTTTCTGCGGCTTTTTTAGCAACACGGGCAACTTCCGCCATGGACAATCCTTTTTTAGCAGCCTTTGCAGCTTCTAAAACAATCAGCCCTAAAGCGACAGTAACATTTGCTCCGTCCACAATCTCAATATTTTCAACTCCGCTTACAGCTGTCTGGGCGGCCCGGCATGTCCCACTAAGAGCTCCGGCAATATGCACGGAAACAACGCTGTCATAGTCTGAGGCAACGCTTGAATAAACGCGCTTCATGTCACCGGGAACTGGCTGAGATGTCAGAGCCTTATCAGAAGTAACAAGCTTTTCGTAAAATTCTCCTGAAGTGATATCAACCTGATCGATATATTCTTTATCATCAAGAGTCAGTCTCAGGGGAGCAATACGAATATCATATTCATCAAGAATTTCTTTTGGAAGGTCGCAGGTGCTGTCGCTGACAATACCTACAGTTCTGGTATCAGCAAGAATTCTTCTGTGCTGAACAAGCATGTCGTCAACTTTTTTCTTATCGATACGGCCATAAGAAGAAAGAATCTCACCAACTTTGTCCGGTTCATTGGTATGTATATGCACTTTAACACATTCAGGAAGCCCGGCGACAATTAAACTGTCCCCCATTCCTGAAACGGCCTTACGGATAGCCTTACGGTCGATATCCTGTCCTTTAAGAAGATACTCTGTGCAGAATCTGAATTCGAGGCTGTCCACAGCAACTCTGGCCTGTGCAACCCCCATGGGTTCAGCTTTACCAAAAATATCAATATTCTTCTTGGCTATTTTTCCATTTTCAAGAAAATCAACAATACCTTCAAGGAGATAAACAAAACCAAGCGCCCCGGCATCAACAACTCCGGCCGCCTTAAGGTCAGCCAGCTTCTCTGTTGTTGATTTCACCGACCCTCTGGCATGCTCAAGTGAATCATATAATAACTCGGGAAAATCCTGATAACTTTTACAGTTGTCTTTAAGATGTGAAGCCCACTCTTTAATGACACTGAGGATTGTTCCTTCTCTGGGATCGGAAATAGCTTCGGTTGAACGCTTGGCAGCAAGGCTTGCTGCTGAAGCAAAATCTTCCATTGATATTTTACGCAGATTTTTTACACCCTCTGCAAAGCCGCACAAAAACTGGGCTAAAATAGCTCCGGAATTTCCACGAGCTCCATCAAGAGCGGATTCTGCTATTATTGCACTCATTTTTTCTATGGAACGTTCAAGAGAGTCTCCGGTGCTGTGAACAATATTTTTCATTGTTCCAGCCATATTTGCTCCGGTATCTCCATCAGGAACAGGAAAGACATTAATCGAATCAAGATGCGGCGAATTCTCAATCAGCCTTCCAGCTGCTGCCACAACCACCCGTTTAAATCTAACCCCGTCAAGATAACTGATTCTTGAAGAATTTAAGCTTTCCATTTTTATTTTTGTCCAATTGAATTTGTTCTAGGAGTTTTAAACAATTTTATGCGGTCATGGCCCCTCGTATCCAAATGACCGGCATGTAAAGCATCACTTCCGAACAATCCGTACCGAACGCAGAAGTCATCATATTGAAATATATGACTATTAAAAACATCCGCACCGAAAGTCCATTCTAGTAAAATTACATCCATGTTACAAATCCACAAATAAATGCACATAAAAGAACATAAACGCAAGAAAATTAATAGGCTAATTTTATTTTTTAATGTTACAAATGCAGGCAAAAAAAATAGAACTTCGGCCTTTTAAAAAAAAATATTATGATATATTCAAAATAACTATATCGACTTATTTTATTAAAAGGATCATAAAATGTACCCTAAAAGTCAGTTGAAAATAATCTTAATGAAACGGAACATCTCACTTTACCTTCTTTTGCTGACAGCATTAGTAATGGCCTTTATTACAGGATGTTCAAATAAACCCGAAACCTCATCCCAAAGACCGCCAGCCCCTGTCACTATTGCGAAAGCTTTAAAAAAATATACTCCCTATTATCTGACAGCAATAGGGACTGTCCAACCTGTTGACTCCATAACAGTGCGTTCACGAATTACCGGATATCTCAGTAAAGTTTATATCAGCAATGGAGATATAGTTGAAAAAGGGGAGCATCTATTTACAATTGACCCTACGGAATATGAAGCAGGCATCAGACAGTTAAAGGCTGAACTGACTTCAGATATAACAAAATATGAAAAAGCCCTGCGAGATTATAAGCGATACAAAGATCTGGTAAGAAGAAAAGTAGTCAGCGAAGACCAGTATGAACAAAAAAGACTGGACATGAATACTGCCAGAGACAGCATTGCCGTAACAAGAGCAAAACTAAAAAATGCCGAAAATGATTTAAACTACTGCTTTATAAAATCTCCGCTCAACGGTTTATGCGGTTATGTCTACCAGACAACGGGAAATCTCATCGAAGAAAATAAAGACAGACTGGTCGTAATAAACAGAATTTCTCCCATTGCCGTAAACTTCTATCTGCCACAAAAATATTTAGGAAAAGTTCAAAAATATTCACACAATTCAACCCTAGAAGTTCTGGCCATTTCCGAAGGTGAAGACCTTCCTGAAACCGGAAAACTGACATTTATTGATAATATGGTTGACGAAGAAACCGGAACAATCTGGATGCAGGCAACCTTTCAAAACAAAAACAGAAAGCTGTGGCCCGGTAACTATGTAAATATAAGGCTTAAATTATATGGGACTGAAGCAGTCCAGATACCTATGGAAGCATCCTGCAAAGGGCCAGAAGGAGACTTTGTCTGGGTGGCTCTTAAAAACGGGACCGTTGCACAACAACCGGTCATAATTGAACGCAGATCAGGCAAAATTGATATTATAAGCAAAGGATTAAGCGGTGGAGAGACAATAGTCACTGACGGCCAGCTGAGACTTTATCACGGAGCTTCATACAGAGTTCATGCATCCCAGAATGACAAGGCCGGTAATCAATGAATATAACTGAAAGATTTATCCGCCGTCCGGTGATGACCTCTCTTCTGGTTATTGCCATGCTTTTTTTTGGAATTATGGGATATTTCAAACTTCCGGTAAGTTACCTGCCTGATGTAGAATTCCCGACACTTCTGGTCACAGCCTCACTACCGGGGGCAAGCCCATCTACAATGGCTTCATCGGTAGCCACTCCGCTGGAAAAAGAATTTACGTCTATTCCCGGTCTGCGCAGCATGAGTTCTGTCAATTCTCTGGGATCAACACAAGTCACTCTGCAATTTGATCTTGACCGTGATATTGACGGAGCGTCTTCAGACACACAGGCCGCTATTTCAAGAGCAAGCGGCAACCTGCCTTCAGATCTTCCTCAGCCTCCGTATTATGAAAAAGTCAATCCGGCTGATGATCCGGTGCTTTATATGGCGCTCTGGTCTGATTCCATGCCTATTTATAAAGTGAATGAATATGCCACGACATTTCTGACGGATACCATCTCCATGGTTAACGGAGTTTCAAAAGTTCAGGTATACGGAGAAGCAAAACTTGCAGTCAGGGTCAGAGTGAACCCGGAAACGCTTGCTGCAAGAGGAATTGATATTGATACTATTCGAAAAGCTCTTGCCGGACAGAACGTCAAAGAGCCTGTGGGTACACTGGATAACAGTCTGGAATCAATGACCGTTGAATCAACCGGACAGTTGAAATCAGCTGAAGAATATCTGCCCATGATTTTTAAATCTGAAGATGGCAGAACAATCAGGCTTTCAGACGTTGGAACGGTAATAAACTCTCAGAAATCAGACAAATCCGGTTCATGGATTGACGGTAAAAGGGCAATCATTCTTGCCATCAAAAAACAACCCGGCTCAAATACCATATCATTATGTAAAAAAATTATAGATATGCTGCCGACCATACGTAAACAGATACCGGCAAGTATAAATATGAAAGTCCTGTATGACCGCTCAACACCAATTTCCGCAGCGGTTTACGACGTTCAGGAAACTCTTTTGCTGGCTATCATTTTTGTGGTCAGTGTAATTTTTATTTTTCTTAAAAATATATCGGCAACTCTTATTGCCTCTATTGCCATTCCCGTATCAATTGTCTTCACCTTCGCCATGATGTTTATGCTCGGATACTCACTCGACACGCTTTCGCTGCTGGCTTTGACTTTGTCAGTGGGATTTGTAGTTGATGATGCGGTTGTAATGATTGAAAACATCGTAAGACATCTTGAAATGGGGAAAAAACCTTTTCAGGCAGCACTTGACGGGTCAAGACAGATAACCTTCACAATTATATCCATGACTCTTTCTCTTGCTGTCGTTTTCATTCCTCTAATGTATATGAGCGGGATTATAGGCAGAATTCTTCATGAATTTGCCATGACTATCACGGTGGCAATTATCGCTTCGGGAATAATATCACTGACAATGACAGCCATGCTTGCCAGCAGAATGCTTAAACCAGGAAGTAAGCTTTCAGAATCAGACCCGTTTTTTGACTTTATTTTAAGACAATATGACAAGTCGCTTCATTTTGTCATGCGTCACCGTGGAATGACAATGCTTGCGGCGGGATTGATACTTGTAGCAACAATACATTTTTTCATTATCATTCCCAAAGGATTCCTTCCTACCGATGATATGAGCTATTGTCAGGGTTTTGCTCAGGCCAGACAGGGAATTTCATACGAATCAATGAAAGACCATATCAAAGCCCTTGAACCGATCCTTGCTGAAGATGAAAATATCAGAACATTTGTCACTGTCGCAGGCATTCCCAACCTGAATCAGGGATATCTTTTCCCGATGCTTGTCCCTCCTGATGAAAGGGAAATGACTGCTGATGAAGTTTCAAGATCGCTCATGATGAAGCTGAATAACTATCCGGGAATAATGTGCTGGATTCAAAATCCACCGATGATCAGGCTAACCGCAAAATCAACAAAAAACCTTTATCAATACACAATTCAAGCTCCTGACCAGTATGAACTCTTCTCGGTAGCCCCTAAATTTGAAGCGTCCCTGCACAGCGTTCCATTCCTTACAGGAATAAATTCAGATTTAATGAGCAGCAACCCGGAATTCTGGATAAAAATAGACAGAGATAAAGCTTCATATTACGGCGTCACGGCGCACGATATTGAGAATACTCTCAACTCCGCCTACTCCGAAAGAAAAGTGTCCACAATCTATGGAGATACCGACCAGTACTGGGTAATATTAGAGGTTCTTCCTTTCCACAAACGTGATCCAAGAAATCTGATGAGCCTGTATATACCGAATAAGAATGGAAAACTTATCCGTCTGGATACAATCGCCTCTTTTGAAGAAAAACCGGGCCCGATGCAGGTCAACCATACAGGCATGCTCCCTTCGGTAACATACTCCTTTAATATTGCTCCGGGGTTTTCTTTAAGTGATGCCACAACAGCAATAAACAAACTGGCGGAAGAAGAACTTCCTGATACGGTTGTTTCAAGTTTTGAAGGAACGGCTGACGAATTTCAGAAATCAATGGGGAGTGTGTATTTCCTGCTGATAGTCGCAGTTTTTATTATCTTCATGATTTTAGGCATATTGTATGAAAGCTATATACATCCCATAACCATAATTTCAGGACTCCCCTCTGCGGCAATAGGCGGTCTGATAACCCTTACAGTTTTCGGCAAAGATCTCGATCTGTTCGGGATAGTTGGCATAATCATGCTCATAGGTATAGTTAAGAAAAACGCTATCATGGTTGTAGATTTTGCTTTGGAAGCAGAAAAAGAAGGAAACCTCAGCCCTTCTGAAGCGGCTATACACGGATCGCTTGAAAGATTTAGGCCGATCATGATGACAACCATCGCGGCAATTGCAGGAGCAATGCCCATTGCGCTCGGATTAGGAGCCGGAGCACAGGCAAGACAGCCCATGGGACTGGCGATTGTCGGCGGACTGATTTTATCGCAGATTGTAACCCTTTATCTGACCCCTGTTTTTTATACTTATATGGACTCACTACAGTCATGGATCAGGAAAAAAGGTCAGGCTAAAAGAGAACTTATGGGAATCCCGGAAGAATGACATCCACAGCGAGTCCAGTAGAGATATCAAATCAGGCTGGCAGCGACATCGAATCATGAAGGACGGATAATTCCTTTTGAAGACCGGCCGTCAATTTTTACGATTAGATTTTTTTCGACTCTCACATGTGTAACATATTGAGTCTGATCAACCACATACGCGGAAGTAAGCCAATCCCAGTCTATCATGTTGCCTTCACTCTCAAGGACCATCATATAGTTTATTCCGAGAGTCGTTATATTATGGAAAAAGTGGGAACCCTGTGAGGGTTCAACTCTCAAACTTTCACTGGCAACCTCGACAATAACTGAAACAGCTGAAATGTCATTCCATTCAACCGGTACCCCAAGCCACGGATCAGCTGATCCCCAGCGACCGGGACCAATTAAAATATATTTCCGGTCTGCTTTAAAAAGTCTGCTGTTTATAGCGGATATGTCACGGGCAATTTCTCTGGTTGCTGAAACTTCAAAATTTTCCATCCGCACAAAGACAATATCATAAATATCCTGCTTAACGGCATTGCCAAGTGAATGAGAAGAGACACAGACAGCTTTGTTTATATCTTCTGCAGATATTGTAATTTTACCCAGATCAGCTCTTGCACTCATAGGGCGAAGCTGCAACAGAGTCATAACCGGCTTTGCATCCTCAAACATATTAACACTGAACTCGATTTCAACAGGACCGCCCATTCCTTTTTCCGCAATACTAAGAATATCTTTTAAAACATTTGCCAGAGGAATTACTTTGTGAACAAGGACGGGAGCAAAAAGCATAATTTTAGGTCCCGGCAAGGAAGCAGTATCCCGGATACGCCCTTCTTCCGCTATATATGTTGAGGCTAGTTTTCTAACCGGAAGAGTTTCGGTAAAATCTGCAATATCCAATTGTTCAAGATTACTCCCGGTATGAATTTTTACTTTTTCACTCCCGGACATTTTAAGAGCGTAAAATCTGGTCTGAGTATTTCTGATTGAATCCTCTACAGTTGGACATTGTGGTAGAATTTTAGGTAGCCCCGGAGAAAAGCGCAGGCACTGTTCACCATCCACCACAGACTTTCCTATCCCCATAGCAATGGAAGCAACCCCATGTTCCGGTTTCATCCTCCCGAAAGGATAGTAATTGTAAGACTGTCCTACGCCCGAAAAAGCCGGGAAATAATAATCCTTATATTGCTGCCCGCAAAGTTGTTGAACAACCACTCCCATTTTCTCTTCATCGGTCCTCTGGTTGACCCTGCGGGAAAAAGATTTTGGAGCATTAAAAAAAGTCGAGGCCCAGACCATTTTAACCGCCTCAACAAGCTGCCCCAACCGGACTTCAAGGTCAGGATGGTCATTGGGAATCATGTAGGTACTGTATAATCCGGCATAGGCCTGATATTGGGCATCTTCCAATAAACTCGAAGACCTAACGGACAAAGGATAATGAATTTCATGCAGATATGCCCACAGCTGAGCCTCTATCCATCCGGGAAAAATAGCCTCCTCAACAACATCTAAAACTTCAGCATCTGTTAAATCCGTTTTGGCTAAAAACTTCAGCCCGTTCATGTCGATGAAATCATCGAAGCCGGAAGTAGCTATGGTTAAAGTCTTTGGTGCGGTAATCCGGATATCCGTATATTTTTCATGCACCCAGCTGTTACGCTCAAGCAGGGAACCTATAAACGCAAGTCCACGGGCTTTTCCACCAATTGACCCGGAACCTATTTTCAAAAAATCAGTCTCAGGATCAAAGTCTCTGGGATTAAATGAGACAATCACCCCCTGCTGGCGTTGCATGCGCCTGTTTCTGATTAATGAAATGATATGTTCACGATGGGTTTCAGGATCAGAGAAATCGTAATCACGCAGCGGCCTGACCTGATTTGCGAGTTCTATCTCTGTTCTGGCGTAGAACCATCTTGAAAAATCATTATTTCGGCAGTGATCCAAGAAAACATCATCCTCTATACTGCCAAGCATTTTTTCAAGGGAATAAAGGCTACCGGCCCGCGAGATTTCCTGACCATCTGGAGTTCTGAAAATAAAATCACCGAAGCCAAGATGGTCGAGAACAAAATTTCGGACCTCAACAAGCATATCCGGTGAATTTTTGTCAACAAAATAGGCATTGACCGTTCTGGCCTTTTCCATATTTTCAGGTTCATTACTGGCTAATAACAAAGGTATATCAGAGCGGTCTGAATTGACTTTTTCCAGAAGCTCCAACCCGGCATTTTCATTTAAAACCCCATTTTTAGGAAAGCGCACATCAGATATAATACCCAAAACATAGGACTCATATTCATGATAAATTTTAAGCGCTTCTTCATACGTTCCGGCAGTTAGAATTTTGGGCCGTGCACGCATGGTCAATAAGCGGTGTTCCGCGTTCAGCCCTTCTTCCAGTACGGCTTGTGTCTGCCGCACCAGCTCTTTGTATAAAATAGGCAGAAAAGATGACAGATAGCGTGCTGAATCCTCCACAACAATAATAACTCGAATCCCTACTTTTGCAGTGTCATGCCTTACATTAAGGGCATCTTCGAGATTCTTTACCAAAGCCACAAGCAGTTCAGCATCACCGGACCAGATAAAAATATTATCAAGTCCTTCAGGCATACCCTCTCCGGGATTTCTAAGTTCCCTGTGCGAAAGCAGAACCACGGGAATATCTGGAATCTTAGCCTTAATAATTTTACCGGTTTCAGCAGCTTCAATCCGGTACTGATGAGGCATAATTATGACCAGTTCAAAATTTTGAGAGTCAAGCATCGCCATAGCTTCATCTACAGATGAAACCCATGTTAACCGTGGCGGGCTGCTCAGATTAAGCCCTCTGTACTCGCTCACAATTCGCTCTGAAATTTTGCAGTCCTCTTCCATTACCCAGGCATCATAAGGGCTGGAGATCAACAAAATATTCATGACCTTAATCTGCATCAGGTCATGATAGAGGCTGAATTTTCTTTCTTCCGTGGAGCTCAAGTCACCTTCTTCCATAATATCGATCACATCTTTTGAATCTTCGTCATAATGTATTAAAAATCATTCATAACCCCAAAAACAGCACCAGACCGGGACTCCTTAAACCAAAACTATACCAGCCCCTGATCAAGCATCGCCTGAGCCACTTTTACAAATCCAGCTATGTTTGCACCGTTCACGTAGTTAAATGGAGTTCCATAATATTCAGCTGTATCAAGGCAGGTTTTATGAATATTTTTCATTATCATCTTTAATCGGCTATCCACTTCCTCAGCAGGCCATCCCAGCCGCATACTGTTCTGACTCATTTCCAGACCGGAAACAGAAACCCCGCCGGCATTAGCAGCTTTGGCAGGACCGTATAGAATCCCGCTATCAAAGAAAATATTCATTCCTTCAGGGGTAGTCGGCATGTTCGCCCCTTCCGAAACAACTAGAATACCGTTTTTAACAAGGTTTCCGGCATCAATTCCGTTAATTTCATTCTGGGTGGCACTGGGAAAAGCGCAATGTGCCGCATGATCCCATAACGGATTATATTTTAGATCAGGGTCAACCGGAGTATAAACAGCTTCAGAATATTTTTCAGCGTATTCACGCACCCTTCCCCGACGGATATTTTTAAGTTCCATCAGAAAATCAAGCTTTTCTCGATCAACACCTTTCTCATCATAAATATAACCGTTTGAATCAGAAAAAGTCACCGGGATTCCACCCAGCTCAATTAATTTTTCCATAGTATACTGGGCGACATTTCCTGATCCTGAAATCAGACATCTCCTGCCTTCAAGAGTCTCTCCGCGGGCATTAAGCATCTCAGCAGCAAAATATACTGAGCCATATCCGGTAGCTTCAGGACGTATGAGGCTTCCTCCCCAGTTCAAACCTTTACCAGTTAGGACTCCTGTAAATTCGTTACTAATTTTTTTATACATGCCAAAAAGATAACCAATCTCTCGCGCTCCAACACCGATGTCTCCGGCCGGAACATCTGTATTCGGGCCGATATGCCTTGCAAGCTCAAGCATAAAACTCTGGCAAAAACGCTGAACCTCTTCATTACTCTTACCCTTTGGATCAAAATCAGCTCCCCCCTTTCCGCCTCCCATAGGAAGAGTTGTGAGCGCGTTCTTAAAAACCTGCTCAAAAGCAAGGAATTTTAAAATTCCCAGATTCACGGAAGGATGAAATCTTAGCCCTCCTTTATAAGGACCAATGGCACTGTTCATTTCAATTCTGAATCCACGATTAACATGAATATCGCCGCCATCATCCATCCATGGAACTCTGAACATGATCACTCGTTCCGGCTCCACTATTCTTTCAAGGATATTGGCGCTTCTAAATTCAGGATGCATTTCAAGAACAGGTTTGATTGATTCAACAACCTCAAAAACAGCCTGATGAAATTCAGTTTCGTTCGGATCTCTATTCTTGATACGCTCATAAATATCCATATAGTGGGGCCTCCTGAATTTTAATTTTAAATAATACTCTGTACAGATTACTAAAAATTAATTTCTATTATTCCATTAAAAACATAAATTAGTCCATAACTCTCTCACTTGTATTAAATAATTTTGATTTTAATTTTTTATCCATAATTGTAATTAGAAAAATTTTCTTCCATATTGAATAGTTATACAGCCACTGCAAAGTAATTAAAAATTTTAAAAAATATATAAATCTGTAAACTACCAATAAAAATAGCGGAATAAAACGATAACGTCTTATTCCGCCATTTAAAGTCTTTATTAAACTTTAACTATTGAAACGTGGTGCTATTACAATTTAGGTAAAGAGCATGATTCACTGCAACATGTACCCTGCAGAAAACCGGTATATGTATAAAAAATTCTCTGGAGCCTGTTTACTTTTTCTTCCGGTACAGGATCAAATTTATAATTGGCAGCCCGTTCCAACAGGTCATTGTAATGCGGGATTGAATCCATTCCTGAAGCTATAACCTTCCTCGACTCTGTCTCTATCAGATAAGCTTCCATGGTATTTGAGATAACTACAAAAGGAACCGGTCCACCCTCAAAAAGCCAACCTGCGCATCCGGCTTCACGCTCATAACTGCCGACATCTCCGGGACAGAACATAACGAGCATAACGGGCTTGTTGTCCTTGTCATAAACAACAAGATCCATAGTTCGGCACATTTCTTCCCCATCAATAGTAAAACACAGATCAACTTTCGCCTTCAGGCTTTCTCTGGGGTACTCAAATTCTTCAACGAGAAGTTTTGCAAGAGCCTGCCTGAACTCCTCATAAGTAGTTTCATCTATATCTTCACCACTCAGGTAATCCCTGATTGTTCCACCTAAACTTGTCTCGTGCATAGCTTCCTCCGGCACTTTATAGACCTCAGTTTCACCTAATAATAAATGAAAATCAAACAAGTTGTATTTAGAGTCAGTAAAGTAAGCATTCAAAGAGGATTGGATACCGGTGGAAACAATTTTTATAGTTTGCGGTTCACAACAATGAAGATTCCAAAATTTTTTTTGAGATAAGTCCGGAAGCAAGATAATTCCTTGTCTTTGCTGACAATTCCAGAGAACCTGTTTCCTCTATTGGCAAACTGTCGTAAGCCTCCTTCAATTTAGTTTCAAAATTTTCTCTCAATAGCAAAAAAGATTCTTCTATTTCCGGAAAGCTGCCATCCTCTCTCCATGGCAAAACTAATTTTCCTTCTGCAAATGCTTTTTTATGATCAGGAGTATAAATTCGATAGACCCCACATGCTCCATCCCCTCTTTCATACTCCCCGGGCAGACAGCTGGAAAAACACGATCCCGGCGGTTCAGGAATCAGTGATTCCAGTACAACCTGATCAACAGCCAACTCTTTTTCAAAATCTTCCAATTTTATTGAATATTCCAAAACCGGCCTGAAATTGCCTCTTTTTTTGGTAAGTTTCCAATTTATAAGCATAGATCACCATCTGAAAAGTTTTTATCGTTAAACATTTAAATATCAATAAGATCACCAAAAGGAGGTTCTAATAACCCACCACCGGAGCGGACCCACAAAACGGGATAATCTGGAGTATATTCTGGAAATTTTGAACACTCCATATCGGTAAAATATATCAAACACGATGGGTTGATATTGTTATCATCCACCCAATCAAAAGGAGGACGAAAATCTGTTCCACCACCGCCTTTAGCTTCTATTTTTAAAGGGAGATCCAAACGGTTGAAAACCTGCTCTGAAACGACCTTCATGTCGCACCAGAGAACGCGCAGAGTTGTATCATATTTTGAAAGGATATCAGAAATTTCAGCACTGAAAGAGTTTAACTCGTTATCACTTATACTGCCGGAAGTATCTACAGCTAAAACAACTTCCGAAAGCAGCTCAGCCGATAATGACGGCAGATACAAATCCATATGGATATATCTTCTTCCGGGCGGTATCCACGAATAATCATTTTTTGCTCGGCTGCTGATAAATTTATCCAGAATCGCCCGCCAATCAAGTTTTGGAGGAATCATTGAATCTATAAATCTATCAAATCCACCGGGTAAATCACCGCATTCTCTGGCCTTGTTAAGAGCCTGAACAAGAGTGCTATGCCAATCCATAGCTGGAGTTTCATTACCACCTGAAGAATCATCGGGGGAATCGCGAACTTCTCCAATTCCCTCGTAAGCTGATTCACTGTCTGATTCTTCACCTTCATCGGAGGTATCAGACTCTACAGCATCGCTTTCCATTTTATCAGGCTGACTGGAATCATCATCTCCTTCAGATTCATCTTCCTCAGACTCATCATTCAAACCTTTTTCTGAGCCCTTAGCCGGACCTTCTTCATAATCTACGTCAATACTTTTCGGGCCATCCTTATCCCCGGCATTCTCCGGATTTCCTTTGGAATCGAGTTCTGCTGACAATTCACTGTAAATGGCTTCGGCCTTTTTTCCTCTAAACTTTTCATCATCAAGAAAACCTTCCGGCAACTCAAATCCTGCTTCAAGCAAAATCCAGTTTATCGCATAGTCACAGGCCATATTCCATAATTTATCATCCCTGCCGTTTCTGCGCAGATGATGCTGACAGGCAGGATGCATAACGGTATGGGCGACAAGCCCCTGCAACTCCTGCTTACTCAATTTTTCGATATAAAATGGATTGTATGCCAGCACATTTCCATCAGTCCAAACACCGTTGCAGGCTTTATCTTCCTGTAACGGAAGATGCAGAGCCAGAGTCCCAAAGAATGGATGCTTCAACAGCAGATCAGATCTGGCCATTATCAACTTTCTATTAGAATCCATAATGCTAAACCAGAATATCAGAGTTCGCGGTTGCCCAGCGCTCAAACCCCTGACTCTTGACGATGGATCTTTCTTTACGGACAGCATTCCGAACAAGGAGGACACCGAATTCAACTGGAAGCCGCGAAGCAAATGTCATGATATTCTCAGCCCGTTCCGATGAAGCTTTTGAAGCGACAGATTCGCAAAGAGCGTAAACAGTTGCAGGATCATCAGGAATCGCCACATCCTCAGGAGAATTTAAAACATCTTCAGGATCAGGTATGTTTTTATAAATTCTGCAAAAGCCACAAAATTCAGCTGCTGCGCCTTCTCCAACCGTACCTTTAATCAGTTCATATTCGATTTCATTATCAAGACCTGCGGAAATCATTTTAGAAACAAATTCCCATGATCTAGGTGAAGGAAAGGCTTTTTCCTGTCTTTGGGGATCAAAATCATGCAGTAAATTTGGCCTGAATCGGATAAAAGCAAGAATCTCTTCTGAAACTTTATTTTCGCGTCCCCATTCAAGCCAGTCTTCAATACTTACTTCAAAATCTAAATGAACAAATCTGTTTGCAAGAGCTGAGGGCATTTTATGAGTTACAGCCTTATCAGAATCCCTATTCCCCGCAGCAATCACAACCCAGCCATCGGGAAGTTCATATTCACCGATCTTTCTATCAAGAATCAGCTGATAACAAGCTGCCTGTACCAAAGGTGGTGCAGCATTAAGCTCATCCAAAAACAAAATCCCTCTACCCTCTGAAGGAAGAAAAGACGGGGAACACCAACTTGCGACTTTACCACTGATTTTAGGCAGTCCTCGTAAGTCCACGGGGTCAAGTAATATAGCCCTCAAGTCTATAAGATCATATAATAATTCAGAGGCAGCCTGTCTAACGACCTGACTTTTGCCAACTCCCGGAGGTCCCCATAAAAATGTCGGCTGCTTTGCTTTAATAACGGTTTTTAAAGATTTTACTATCTGCTTTGGATTCATCGAATACCCCTCTCTTCAATAAAATTTGTAAAATGAAAAACTTCTATCTTGATATTGACATTCGTTCTCATTGTCAATTTATAGAATTAATATTGAATTTAATATTATTACAATATGTTATCTGAAATTACCTTCAAAAAAAGAGTACACCGGGGACAATCAAAACTACTTATATGAATAATATTTAATCTTTTCACCCAAGAATTGATGAACGCCTATAGAGGCGCAGAAAAACTCAAAAAACAAAGCAGCAATATTATAGAACTGTCTAACGGACATTAAAAACATTGAACCCAATAATACAATTTAAGCAGTAAAGACTTAATTAAGATTTAATGGAAGTAAGACACACATTATGAATGTAATATAATTTTAAGCATACCTGAGATACTTACCTAATTTTATGTAAACTCTAATCTACTCTAACAAACTACGAATTAATATATATTAGTAAATATAAAAGACTATTTATTTTATGCAATTATATATTTCAGATACGGGAAATTATAATTAATATTGCGTTATTTAAGTCATTACATATTGATTATTAAACTAATTAAATTTAATGAATCAATTTATTCAGTAATTCAAATTCATAATAAATCAAAGTTAGAGCTAAGATCATGATAAAAAACAGTACATTTATATTATTTGAGTCTATTTTATTAATTCTGATTTGCACTGCTTGTAATCCCGGAGTTAAACCTGTTCCAATACCTGACCATTCTAATCTTCCAGCAATACAGAATACAACCGCAAGCCAGTTTGAGCCTATAGCATTTGAAAAAGCTATAATAACGCTCAAGCGAGGGGAATCTATCGGCGCGTTACCGGCTGGATTTTCAGAAGATGGTAACTTTTGCAATTTTCCAAACGGATTACCTCTGAAGTGGGGTGAGGGTAAGCGTCTTATTGGTGGCAGAGATGATGATTTTGCAGACTTCTTTTATGATGTCATGAACAATCAGGGATACAATGTAGTTGGAAATCCATCCGTTATTTTTGATAGAGAAAAAGAATTTGCCAAGGCTAAATATAGAGTCGCTGCCAGAATAAAAAAACTGACAACAAATATATGTCAGGAAGACAGTCTCTGGGATGGACACCATTTGAACAGAGTAAGCGGAGAAATGTATATTGAGGTTGAATGGACTGTTTACTCCAATATCACAAAAAGTTCCGTGCTAAAAATTTCAACAACCGGATATAATAAAATTGTTCATGGTATTTATGACGGAAACGCAATGTTATTAATGAATTCTTTTAATAATGCCGCTGAAAATTTAGCCGCAACTCCAAAATTTCACGACCTGCTCTTAAAAACCAATCTAAATTATACAGAATTCAAACCAATCGGGGATGTCGTTTTAATAAAACCTCAAAAATTGTTCAGCACTAATTTAGATCAAGACCCCAGTAGAATTACTAATGCCGTGGTAACAGTCAGAAATGGTGGAGGACACGGTTCCGGATTCCTGATCTCTGATAATGGGTACATCCTCACCAATGCCCATGTGGTGGGAGAATCCAAAGAAGTACCAGTCCGCATTGAGGGCAAATTTGAACTGATGGGAAAGGTTTTAAAATCAGATATAATTCGTGATGTGGCTTTAATCAAAGTTCCTCTAAGCAGTGCCGCAGCACTCCCCCTAAACTTATCCATTCCAAAACCATCTTCACGGGTATACGCCATAGGAACACCACTTTCACTCAATTATGAAAAATCTATCACAAGTGGAATTGTCAGTGCCCTGCGGTATGAGATAAGAAGTAAAGAAAATTTTATTCAGGCTGATGTTGATATACAACCGGGTAACAGTGGAGGACCGCTGGTAGATGTTTATGGAAATGTAATAGGAATATCCTGCAAAGGTATTATGAATACAGGAGCATCCATTGGAATGAATTTCTTCATCCCCATTTCAACAGCACTGAATGCTCTAAACATTAAAATCAAGAATTAATCTTTGATTAATCAGAATGGCTCTACTCAACCTGAACTATTACTATTATTTGTACTAATTCCTAAACTGACCAGTGAGATTGTACTCAAATAAGTAAATAAAAGATTCCCAGGCAAACCATATTTATTCAAACGTAAACCTGAATAGATATTATAAACAGTTTCATTTTAGTCATTGGATATAACGACAAACTAAAAGACCGGGATCAGCTCTGTTAAACAGCTGAATCCCGGTCTTTTGGTTACCGAAGCACGGAAGGCGGTTCTGCTTCGGCAGGAGTGAAGTTTACTGTATCTTAGAGATACAACAGACTTCTGTGGGCTTTTATGAGGTTGTCTCTACAAATTACAATCAATGTATAATTGAACTTCCGGCTGCGACAACAAAGTCAAAAGTCTGAGCAGGAAGAATACCAAGAGCAAGAACAACTATTGATAAAACTCCGGCTCCGACAAGACTGAAAGCGGTCGTATCCGGCAGAGGTAAATCCTCTGCTTCATCTTTGGTATAAGCATGGCGAACCAGACCAAGATAGTAATAAATTGAAATGGCTGTATTGATACCGGCAATGATAACAAGCCAGTTGTAGCCATGATTCCATCCGGCCGAGAAAAGAAAGAGTTTTCCCATAAATCCGGCCATAGGCGGAAGGCCGACAAGAGCAAACGCCCCGACAGCCAGAGCAAAAGCCAGAGCCGGAGCACGGCGGTACAGACCATTTAAATCATCGAGATCAAGGTTACGTCCATCACTGGCAACTCTGCTTACCACCCAGAAACAGGTGAGGTTCATGGCCACATAAGCCAGAGCATAAAAACTGGATGCTGCAAGCCCTTCCGGGGTGCCTGAAACCAGTCCAATCATAATATATCCGGCATGGGCAACAGAGGAGTATCCGAGGATACGCTTAACGTCCCGCTGGGCCAAAGCTGCGAGGTTACCAAATGTCATGGAAAGTGCGCCGAGAACAGCTATAACGGTTGTTATATCATATCCGGGTTTGAACATGGCTGCCAGCCGCACAAGTATGACAACTGATCCAAGTTTGGGAAGAGTTGCCACAAAAGCCGCAGTTTCATTACTTGCTCCCTGATAAACATCAGGACACCAGAAATGAAATGGGAACAAAGCAAGTTTATAAAACATTCCGGCAAGAAAGAGTCCCATACCTGTTACAGCCATCGGCGAAGCGGAGAATGTCCAGTCAGCCTTAATCAGCTCACTCAGATAAGTAGTGTGAACTCCGGCCAGAATGTAGGAAAATCCGTATAAAGCTAAAGCTGTGGCAACAGCACCGAACAGAATATACTTTATACCTGCTTCAGCTGCCTGTCTGCTCTCACCTCTCAAGGCGATAACGGTATACAGGCTGTAAGAAGAAAGCTCCAAAGCAAGATAAATTGTCAGAAGCTCTACAGCAGATGACAGCAGCATGAGTCCCCAGGCACTTAAGGCCAGAAACAGGAAATAATCTGTTGTCTTGTCTTTCCTTAAAGTAGGCTGTCTGACAGCATTAATTACTGTAACCAGAAAGCCTGCTGAAATTGCCAGTTTGAAAAACTGTGACAAAGCGTCAACCTTGTAAGCTTTCCAGAAAATCAGCCCTTCGCTGTTTAAAGACGTAAAAGTCAGAACAACACCGATAGCCGCCATAAATGGCAACCATGCTGAAACCTTTGGTCCCCAAGAGCTTTTGCCCACGCTTTGAATAAAAAGAAGCGCGATTATAAGCAGTTGGAACAATTCGGGAATAATCAGGCTAGTATCGAAAGTCACGTCTGTATCTCCAGTGTTTTATTTGACGATATTCCTGATGGAATTCCATGCAGTTTCAAGAGGCTTCTGCCCCTCTGCTTTCACAATTTGAGCCTTACTCTGAACATGCTTTTCAAGGTTTGTGAGTGAAGAATCAACAACCTTGAAGAGGAATCCGGGTGCAAGCCCGATGTAAAGTACAAAAACTGCAGGAACAGCAAGGTAAATCCATTCTCTGTAATTAAGATCTCCCCATGGCTTTTTCCATGTAGAAGGTTTGCCCCATGCCAGCTTGAGTGAAACTCGAAGCATGTAAGCCGCAGCTACCATTGCGCCGGGAACCATCCATGCTCCAATCCAGGGATTCTTTTCAAATGCACCGACAAAGACCAGTAATTCACCGACAAAACTGTTTGTTCCCGGGAATCCGAACGATGACAGAGCAAAAAGTCCCCAGAATCCCATAAAGGCCGGCATATATTTACCAAGCCCCAGGTTATCGCCCATTTCACGACTATGACTGCGCTCATAAATAGCACCAATCAACATGAACAGACCACCGGTGGTAATTCCGTGATTAAGCATCTGGAATAAAGCTCCTTCAAATCCGCGAAGATTAAAGAGGAATATTCCAAGAGTCACGAATCCCATATGACCGACTGAAGAATAGGCAATAACTTTTTTAATATCACTTTGACCCAGCGCAACCACACCGCCATAAATGATGGAAGCTATTGAAACAGCAATCATCATGGGCGCAAAATAATGGCTGGCAGCAGGAGTCAGAGGAAGGTTGAAGCGCAGAAAACCGTAGGTTCCCATTTTAAGCAGCACAGAGGCCAGAATGACTGACCCGGCTGTAGGAGCCTGAACATGTGCTGCCGGGAGCCATGTATGAAACGGAAACATAGGAACCTTGATGGCAAAAGCCAGAGCAAGAGCCAGAAAAGCCCAGAATTGAAAATTGAAGGAAAAAGTTTTTTCCATCAGTTCCGGGATGGCAAAAGTTCCGCCTGCGATCCTGAAGGCAACGATGGCAACCAGAAGCAAAGCACTTCCAGCAAGGGTATATAAAAAGAACTTCAGTGAAGCGTAACGTTTTTCTGGTCCGCCCCATACAGCAATCAGCAGATACATTGGAACCAGCATTGCTTCCCAGAAAACATAGAACAGAACTAGATCCAGGGAAGTAAAAACGCCGACACAGGCTGAGGTCATAAACAGCAGGCAGAAGTGAAATTCCTTTTCTCTGCTTTTGATATAAGTCCATGAGCAGAGCACGCAAAGAGGCAGTACAACAACAGTCAGCACAACCATAAGAAAACTTATGCCGTCCATACCGAGATAGTACTCAAGGCCCCATTTAGGCACCCATTGCAGACGTTCAACAAATTGAAAATCTGCTGTTCCCAGTCTAAAAGCGAATATAGTCGGAATGAAAATCACAAGCTCAACAAGTGAAACAGCCAGTGTATAAACTCTAACCGCAGTCACATTCCGAATGAAAGCCAGTCCGATCGCCGCAATCAACGGAAAAAAGATAAGGCTCGTCAGAACCGGATAAGATACTTCTTGCATTGAGATTTCTCCAGTTTATCCAAGGTATGCAACCAGTCCGTAAATACACAGGGCAAGAAACACGGCCAACGCAAGGTAGTCCTGAATCCGTCCAGTCTGGACTCTGGCTCCGGCACGGCCTATGTTTTTCACCGTATAGGCAGTTCCATCCACAACAGTGTCAATTCCTTTGCGGTCGAACCACGATGATCCGGCAGCAATATCCATAAGGGCTCTCAAACCTATGACCCTGTAAACGGTTGTCCAGATTGAATCAGCCCAGGCAATAGGACGGCAGATCAGATACAGACAACCATTACCGATGAGGCGGTAAAGCTTGTCAAAATCAAGATTGCGTCCATGATGAGGTACAATAACTTTACGCATCAGCCAGAAACCGAGTCCGGTGAAAGCCAGAAGCATTGCGGCCTGCAACAGGTGCCATGGAGTATATGGTGTATATTCAACAGGGAAAGGCAGTAATTTATAGAGCATCTGGGGATAAACACCCTGAGCAAAACAAAGCGCTGCTGAAATTCCCATGGCAATATACATATTTTTAGGAATGGTTTTCAGTTTGATGTCTTTTCTGGCCGGCTTATTCCAGAACGCAAAGTAAGGAAGCTTGATGCCGACTGAAAGGAAAGTACCTACAGCTGCAATTTCAAGACCTATGGCCAGCAGGGTATGGTGTGATTCCGCAGCCCCGGTAATAGTCATCGTCTTACTGATAAAACCGTTGAAAAACGGCATACCGGAGATTGAGACCGCGCCGACCATATATAGGAGCATTACGAACGGAAGTTTGCCAACCAGTCCACCGAGCTTATCAAGCTCCGCACTTCCGGCTGCATACATGACGGTTCCAACACCCATGAAAAGCAGGCCCTTATAAAGAATATGGGCATAAGCATGGGCAACAGCTCCGTTCATACACATTGCTGTACCGATTCCTATTCCCGCAACCATATATCCGACCTGTGAAACAATGTGGTAGGATAGAATCCTGCGGGCGTTGTTTTCCATAGAAGCGTAAAGCACTCCGTAGACAGCCATGATTGTACCGACCACTGCAAGCACATAAAAGCCTGCAAAACCTCTGGCCAGAACATAAACAGCCGTCTTGGTGGTAAAGGCACACATAAAGACCGCGCCCGGAATTGTAGCTTCGGGGTAAGCATCTGGTAACCATGCGTGCAGAGGAACGACAGCGGCGTTAACGCAGAATCCAAGAAGTATGAACCAGTCATAATACTGGGCATTGCTAGGATCTACAGGCACAAAAGCAAATGTTCCAAGCTCATGATATCTGAGCAGCAGACCACCTAAGAGGAACAAACCGCCAAGGGTATGGAACATAAAATATCTGAATCCGGCTTCCGTGGAAGTTTTAGTCCGATGCAGCCAGATCAGGAATGTTGAAGCCACGGCCATCAGTTCCCAGAAAACAAACAAAGTCAGATAGTCACCGGCAAAGACACATCCAAATGATCCGGCAACATATAGAGCCGCAGCAGCGTGATGTGCTTTCTCTTTTACATGAAATGAATAAATCATTCCCACAAGAGATTGAATTGCAAAGACATTTGCAAAAACCAGTGACAGTTTATCTACTCTTCCGGGCAACATGACATTGCCAAGGTAGGGTATCATTCCATAGTTTCCGAGTGTTACCGTAAGTACAGAAAAAATAGCCAGAATAGGAGGAATTAATAGCATCCAGCGCCAGTATTTCCCTCTCAGAAAAGGCAGAGCCAGAGCTAAGGCTATAAAAGCTATGGCAGGATGCAGGAATCCGGTGCTAGTCATCATCTTCCTCCGGTCCGACAATAAAAGGTTGTATTATAATTTTCATAAGAAAAACCATTCCAACAGTGAAGCCTAAAGCAAATATCTCCCAGAATCCCGGATAAATATCATAATGATATTCCGCATGGTGCGGATGAACTACAAAGTTGATCGCAACCAGTACAGCCAGAAAGATGAAAAAACACAATCTCCAGGCACCCCGGTTTTTTGTCCTCTGGGTTTCAAACCAGTCTCCAAGTCCGTTACTCATGACCAACGCTCCTAGAATTTACCGAAGATGTTAATAAAGTTCAGGAAAGTCTGCGGATACAGTCCAAGCAGAACTGATATCAGGGCCGTGGTGAATAGAGGAACAACCATACAGACCGGGGCCTCATGAAAACTTTCAATATCCACACCTTTTGCGGGAGCTTTAAAAAATGCCCTGTAAACAACCGGACCAAAATAGCCGGCATTAAGGAACGTACTGGCCAGCAAAGCAAGCAAAAGTGGAATCTGTCCAATAGCCAATGTTCCCTTAACCAGATACCATTTGGTGGCAAAGCCGCAGACCGGAGGCACACCAATCATAGACAGACTGGCTATGGCGAAAGCTCCGAATGTCCATGGCATTTTGCGTCCCAATCCGTTCATTTTACGGATACTCCTGAGATCTGTTGCAACAAAAATTGCACCGGCTGCAAAGAACAGAGTTATTTTAGAAAACGCATGGTGAGCAATATGCATCAGTCCACCCTGAACAGCTTCAGGCGTTAACATCGCTACACCTATAATTATGTATGAAAGCTGACTGACTGTAGAATATGCCAGTCTTGCCTTGATATCATCTTTGGTTAAAGCGATGAGCGATGCCGCCACAATGGTGAAAGCCGCCAGATAAGCTGTGGGGATACCCAGATTCAAGTGGTTCATAAGATCAACACCAAATCCGGAAAGAATGACTCTGGAAACGGAGAAAACACCGGCCTTAACAACTGCCACAGCATGAAGCAGCGCGGAAACAGGTGTCGGTGCGACCATCGCCGAAGGCAGCCAGTTATGAAACGGCATCAAAGCGGCTTTAGCCAGACCTGCTATGTATAAAACATAAGTTATTGTAACCAGTGTCGGGTCGGCATCAGCCGGGAAAATACCGGTCGAGATGTCACCGAGATGGAAATCGAGTGTTCCGGCAATAACATAAGTCAGCACCATAGCCGGCAGGAAAAACAATTTGGATGTACCCATAAGGTAAACCATGTATTTTCTGGCTCCGGCAAATCCTTCATCATCCTGATGGTGGGCGACAAGAGGATAGGTAAAGACTGAAATAACCTCATAAAAAAGATAGAGGGTAAAAATGTTTGCGGAAAAAGCCACGCCGAGAGCACCGAATATCGCGACGGCAAAGCAGAAGTAATATCTGGTCTGAGCGTGTTCATTCAGGCTGCGCATATATCCTATGTTGTAACTGGTCGCGAATATCCACAGGAGTGAGGCAACCAGAGCAAAAACAAAGGAAAGCCCGTCAGCCGCAAAAGAAACATTAATACCAGGTAAGATAGTAAAAAGGGTAAATTTACGTATTGTTCCCTCAAGAACAGCCGGAATCATGGAAGCTACAGAAATGAATGTCAGGATTCCGGCCCAGATGGAAACAGCCTCGCGTCTGTTTTCATTAGCCCTAAAAATCCAAATTAAAAATGGAGCCGCCATGGTTATGGCAAGGGGAATCAGCACCCGGGAACTTGTTACGAATTCTGTTGAAAGTGTCATGGAATTATCCCTTCAGCCTTGAAACAGCGTCTGTCTCAGTGCTTTTGAAACGTTTCGCAACAACAATGATAATGGCAAGCACAAGTGTAGCTTCAGCAGCGGCCAGCCCCATAACGAAAAGGGTTGCGATCTGGCCGGAGGCACCATCGGCTTCAGTAAGCTGTGAAGCGGCAACAATTGAGAGCCCCGCTCCGTTTAGCATCAACTCAACAGAAATGAGCATTCCAACAAGGCTCTTGCGCCAGACAAGCCCATATAATCCAATGCCGAGAAGGCTCAGAGCTATCAACTGGTAAATCATGAGATTACTAAGCACTGTGCCCTCCTCTCTTTTCAAAAGTAAGCAGAACGGCACCGGCCATGGCAGCAAGCAGAACTACTGAGATCAGCTCAAAAGCGAGAGTGTAGTCTCCAAGAAGCCCCTGCCCGAGTTCAGCCAATGGAACTTCAACCGGAATGGCTTTGCTGGCCGGTTGAAAATTGACAATAACCAGACCGAGTATGAAAACCGGCGAAATGAAAGCCAGTGAAGAAAGAAAAGCTTTCACCGGTTTTCTGGCTCCGGCTTCTTCCCCCCCGGCATCCGCTCTGGTTAGCATGACCGCGAAAAAAACAAGAACACAGACGGCCCCGACGTAGATGAGGATCTGCATGAAAGCCATGAACGGTGCTGCCAGAAGCATATACATTCCGGCTACACCAAGCAGCGAGCAGATTAGCCCGACCAGAGCGCGAACAAGACTGTGCGCGCCGACTGCAAGGCATCCTCCTCCAAGAACGAAGACCGCGTAGACAACAAATGCCAACTTTGCCAACATTTCCATAATCAGTCTTCCCTGCTTGAGTTTTCAGCTTCGCCGCAACCAGCCTGTTTTTTCAATCTTTCAAGAAGATCAATCTTGAAAGCATTTCGGTCGGTAGAGGCAAAATATACATTTTCCGAGTAACGAAGAGACCCTACGGGACAATTCTCGACACATGATCCGCAAAATGAGCACAGCGAATAATCGCAGATAAATTTTGCAGGTTCTTTCGGAGCTTTTGGCTTTTGGACTTTTTCTCCGCGTTCCTCGGCTTCCTTCATGGCTTTAAGCTCTTCATCGGTAGGTTTCGGAGCCTTGGCCTTGACGACAGTTATACATTTACTGGGACAGGCGGTGACACACATCATGCACGCTATGCACTTCGGCTTATCCGGAGATTTTGGCTTACCGACAAGCTCGATATGTCCACGAAATTTTTCCAGATCTTCATCAGGAACAGTTTCGCGCGGATAGTGCAGTGTAACCTGCTTATCAATGCTGTACTTGCCTGTGATTTTCAGCCCGACAATCAGACTCCACAGGCTGGAGACATTATCCCAGAATTGTTTGAAACAAGACATAACAATACCTTTCTATACGAGCTTGGTTAAGAGAGCGGTTGCCAGCAGGTTTATTAACGCCAGAGGCATGAGCCATTTCCAGTTGATATTCAAAAGCTGATCAAAACGGACTCTGGGATAGGTCCACCTAAACCAGATCATGACCAGAAGAAGTATGTAGACCTTTGCCAAGAACCACCATGTTCCTTCAAAAAATGGACCTTGCCATCCTCCAAGGAATAGGGCCACGGCAACAGAACAGACCACAACCATATTCGCATATTCAGCAAGGAAAAATAGACCAAATCCCATTCCTGAATATTCAGTATGGAAACCGGCAGTAAGTTCACTTTCAGCTTCAGGAAGGTCGAATGGAGCACGGTTTGTTTCACCGAGAGCACTGATAAAATATATTACAAATGCAAGAGGCTGAACGATGATGTTCCACTGCCACGGCCAACCACCCTGCTCTGCTACGATTTCACTTAAATTAAGAGAACCGGTGGTAAAAGCTATTGCCAGAACAGCAAGAAGAAGAGGTATTTCATAGGCTACAGACTGAGAAACAGCTCTGGCAGCACCGAGGAGACCCCATTTATTATGTGAGCTCCATCCTGCGAGACAAAGAGCAAGCACGTTGAACCCGGAAAATGCAAGAATGAGCAAAAGTCCAAGATTAACGTCCATTCCTGTCAGAACAGGACCGAACGGAATTGGAAGAAAAAGAAGAAGAACCGGTAGGAAAGCAAGAATAGGAGCTATCCAGAAAAGCCACTTATCTGCTCCGTCAGGAGTGAAAAGCTGCTTTCCGATCAGCTTTGCAGCATCAGCAAGCGGCTGAAGCAATCCGTGAGGACCGACTTCAAAGGGCCCCGGGCGTCTTTGGATATGGCCGGCGACTTTACGTTCCAGATACACAAGTATCAAAGCGTTAAGTCCGACAAAAGCGGCTACGGCCACCACGGCTATTACCAGCTTTATTAATTCTATCGGGATTTGTGGCATAACATAGGTTCCTTATTTTTTACCTGTCGATTTCAGGAATAACCATATCCAGACTACCGAGAATCGCTACAGCATCGGCCAGTAGAGTGCCCTTTCCACACTCAGCGAACAGGCTCAGATTACTGAAACCCGGAGCTCTCAATTTAATTCTGTAAGGATTTTTACCGCCGTCACTTATGATATGTATTCCGATTTTGCCTCTTGCTCCTTCCACAGCGCAATAAACCTCTCCAGCAGGAGCTTTCCATGTCGGCTTAGGAGCTTTTTTGACTATGTGCTCCCCTTCCGGAATCATCTTCACAGCCTGCTCGACAATCTTCAGGCTCTCCTCAATCTCATCGATTCTCACAAGATAGCGGGCCATACTGTCAGCTTTGTCGTAAACAGGAACATCCCACTCAAACCTGTCATAAACTGAATATGGTTCAGTAATACGGACGTCAGTTTTTACACCGGCTCCCCTGACAACAGGTCCGGTTGCGCCGTATCGCAGGCACATATCCTTATCGATTATTCCAATATCTTCTATTCTCTTGCGAAGAATGATGTTGTCCGTGACCAGAGCCTTGTACATGGGCAGTCTGTTGCGCAAATATGGAATCAGCTCAGCACATCCCTTTAAGAAAGAATCATCAACATCATGGACAACTCCACCGAATCTGAAGGAGCTGTATGTAAGTCTGGCTCCGGTCGGTCCCATGAGAAGGTCCATAATTTTTTCACGGTCATCAAAGGCATACATGATCGGTGTAAAAGCACCGAGATCCAGAAGATAGGCCCCCCACCAGACCAGATGGGATGTAATTCTATTCAGCTCAGAAGTAATTACGCGTATAAATTCGGCTCTCTCGGGAACTTCTATTCCTCCGAGTTTCTCAACCGCACAGCTGAAAGCATGGTTCCATGCCAGTGGATGCAGATAGTCAACTCTTCCCATGTTCGGCATAAACTGGGATATAGTTTTAACCTCAGCCATTTTCTCATGCATTCGATGGAGATAACCAAGAACAGGTTCAGCCCTGACAATATATTCTCCATCAAGCTCAAGTACGACTCTCAATACTCCATGAGTTGAAGGATGCTGAGGTCCCATATTGAGTATCAGCGTTCCTTCCTGAGAACCCTTCTCAAAATGCCTGGTATAAAAATCACCATCGGGAAATGCGTTCATCTTTTGTTCTTCCTGTTTGGACCGTTATCTGGTCGCAGGTAGTTGCTCCGTATGTCAGATTCTATGCTTCAACATTTTCATCAGCAGATTCAGACTTATCCAATAGACTGAAATCATCTCTCTTAAAGACAATGTCTCCCGAGATAATCAGGTCGGCGATTTCCTTTCTGTCCTTTTCTTCTTTGCAGAGCACAGCACTAGCTCCGTCAGGGTCAAGAAGCAGAGGAATTAAATTGGGATGATCAGTAAATCTGATACCAAAGAAATCGAAGCATTCCCGCTCGTGCCAGTCAGCCCCATGAAAAACTGTCGAAATAGTTGGCACCTCAGGAGAATCATGGTCGGCAACCACTCGCAAAGCGATTCTCTCACTTTTTGAATATCCACTGAAATGGTATGTCAGCAGATAGCCCTCAGCAAAATCAGCGGCACTTACATCTTCCAGATAAAAATCTTTTTTCATCATCTCCGAAGCAGCTTTGGTCAGATCGCTGCTATCCAGAAAAATTGAATAATCGATTCCGGTTTTACTGAATTCGCTTTTTTCGACCATTAACGGAGTGACAGATTTGAAAAATGTATCGCTCATCAGGATAGCTCCTTTGCCAGAGATACAGGCACAGGCCACCAGCGTTTACCGGTTATCTTTCTCTGAAGTTCAAACAAGCCTTCAAGAAGTCCTTCCGGCCTTGGAGGGCAACCCGGGACGTAAACATCCACCGGGATAATCTGATCCACTCCTTCAACAATCCCGTACTGCCCTTTAAATTTGAATGGACCTCCGGAAATAGCACAGTTACCTAGAGCCATTACCCATTTCGGGGCCGGCATCTGCTCGTACAATCTAACTACAGCTGGGGCCATTTTTTTAGTTACAGTCCCCGCCACAATCATAAGGTCCGCTTGCCGTGCGGAAGGACGGAAGACTTCTGCCCCGTATCTCGCCATATCAAATCTGGCCATTCCAACAGCCATCATTTCAATTGCACAGCAAGCCAGCCCAAAAGTCATGGGCCAGATTGACATGGAACGGCAGACATCCAGAATATTCTCAGCCAGTTCCAGCCTTACAAGTCCATCACCAATCTGATGACCGTTCTCGGTCAGGAAATCTTCCGCGGCCATGAAAATACCCCTTTTCTCCAGAAATAAATTATCGCGGCAGCAAGCACAGCGACAAAAATCAACAGTTTGAAAAAAGCACCCATACCTTCGGTCTGAGGGTATTGGACGGCAACCGGGAACAGATAAAGTACGTCAACATCGAAAGCCAGAAACAGCAGAGCGTAAACATAGTAGTTCACGCCAAATCTGGTCCATGGACTTCCATAAGGACGTATTCCACATTCGAATGGCATCCCCATATCTCCGCCCTTTGCCCTCGGGGCTATAACCCAGGCTAACAAAAGCGGGCCACCGGCAAACAAGAGGCCGACAAAAAGAAAAAGGAAGATTGCCAACTGGAGCCAGGTAAAAACCATTTTCACCTCACAGTTATTATTTTGAAAAAGATAACACAAAAAAATAACTATTTAAAATTTTTAAGCGATCAACCTTTTTCAAAGTTTGTTATAACCTCAATAGATTACAGGTGAACCGCCTATTTTTATTAGAGTCTATTGCACCGCGGTTGACTAGTGTCAAGAACATCTCAGGCTACTAATATGCACTTTGAATTGACGCATATATATTTGTGAAAAAATTATCACATATAAAATATCAATAATATAAGTAGATATACTAATATGACCCACTCTAGTTTTACAATTAGGGTCACTATTATCCCGATAGCTGACTGTATTGTTTTGTCCCATTTCCCTAGAATCAAGTTCGATTTTTAAGATAATTTTTATAAAAAAAGGTCATTGGTTATAACGACCATATTAGTTCTTTTTTTCACAATATTTATGTAAAATATTAGTTGTTTTGGTTATCATAAATTAATTTCTATGAATTTGATAGATATACATGGATATAAGTTATACATCATTCGGATATCTGTCTCTTTTTTCTTGGAAAATGATTACCCAATTTTCATTGGACCCAAAAAAAGGACAGCCCCTTTGCAGGACTGCCCTCTTAGAATCAGGAAAATATGCAAAATAAAACTAAAGCATTTTGCAGACTCCGTTATAACAAAATGCAAAGCGTCTTTTATTATCCCCTTTAACCATGTACATAGCTTCGTCAGCTTTTCGTACAAGATCCTGCGGACTACTGGCATCCTCTGGGAAAAGACTGATACCAATAGTTGCTCCGATCTGGCACTTTATACCTAAAAAACTAAATGGTTCAGTGAGGCAGGATATAAAATCCTGAGCAACCTTAGCAACGCTTTCTCTATCCAAGGGCCTTTCCAGCAGCACACAAAATTCATCCCCACCAAGCCGGGCAAGGGTGTCTGAAGAACGAAGCCTTGTCTTCAGTCGGCAAGCCACACTCGAAAGAAGAATATCCCCGGCTTGATGACCATACTCATCATTTACAGATTTAAAATCATCCAGATCTATAAACAGCAAAGCTAATTCATTCTTATAGCGTTTTGCATTTTCAATTGAATTTTCAAGTCGATCAAAAAATAAATATCGATTGGGGATGCCAGTTAATGCATCAACCGTTGCTTTCTCCTGCAACTGAATTTCAGACATTTTTCTCTGGGTTATGTCCTCAACTACGCCTTCAATATAAAACTCACCGTCTTCTTCAAATAGTCTGGAACTTTCAGAGACCCATATTTTCGTACCGTTTTTAGTCGTGGCCCGTATTTCATAATCATTTAGACTACGATCCCTTTTTAATCTTTCAATATAAAAAGATCTTTCATCGGGGTCCATAAAACTCCCGCCTTCTGCCGTATATTCAACCAGTTCAGCTACAGAATCAAAACCAAGAATACGCGCAAAAGCTGGGTTGGCTTCAACGAAAACTCCTTCAAGAGTAGAGCGGAAAATTCCCTCAACAGCTCTATAAAAAATATTTCGATATTTTTCTTCCGCAACACGCAAAGCCTGTTCTGTTCTTTTTCTCTGTTTTATCTCCTGTTCCAGAAGATCTTTCTGCCTCTTCAACTCAAGAAAAACACCAACTTTACTTCGTAGAGTCGGTGGATCGATGGGCTGTGTCAAAAAGTCCACAGCACCGGCATCATAGCCCATTCTGGCATATTCAGGATCTTTATAAATCGCAGTTAGAAATATTATCGGAACCAGTTTACCGTTAGGATTTTTTTTAATTTCCCGCGCTGTTTCATAACCATCCATACCCGGCATCTGGACATCGAGAAGTATCAAAGCAAAATCATTTTCAGAAACAAGTTCAATGGCTTGCGAGCCACTATACGTTAAAAAGATATGTGCGTCTTCATTGACAAGCAATTTTTCCAAAAGGGTCAGATTGACCTGATTGTCATCAACAATCAGAATTTTTAGTTTTTCCGACATAATCACCCCGAAAGACTCTATGCAAGAGCTTTCCTCCACCGTAAAAAGATTACACCTCTACAACACTTTATTATTCATCGTCGCTTGAATTATCACATAAAAGGACGTAAAGAAAGTAATATATGATAGTTGCTTATATAATGGAGTATAAATGAATCAAGGTCAGCATTTTCTCGTTACTGGCGGAGCCGGTTTTCTGGGATCACACCTCTGCAAAAGACTACTGGATCTCGGACATGAAGTTTTATGTATTGATAACTATTACACCGGGATGAAAGCTAATATTCTTGAGCTTATGGATAATCCTTATTTTGAGATTATGCGCCATGATATTACCTTTCCACTATATGTTGAAACGGATAATATTTTCAACCTTGCGTGCCCTGCTTCCCCCATACATTATCAATTTGACCCGGTGCAAACCACCAAAACCTCAGTTCATGGTGCCATAAACATGCTGGGTCTTGCCAAAAGAGTGAAGGCAAAAATTTTTCAGGCCTCAACATCTGAAGTGTATGGTGACCCTAAAATACATCCACAGGAAGAATCATATTGGGGTAATGTCAATCCCATTGGCCTAAGAGCCTGCTATGATGAAGGTAAACGATGTGCGGAAACGCTTTTTTTCGATTATCACCGCCAACACGGATTAAAAATTAAAGTTGCTCGTATTTTTAATACATATGGCCCTAATATGGCCATGAATGATGGTCGTGTTGTTTCAAACTTTATAGTGCAGGCTCTTAAGAATGAGCCGATAACATTATACGGGGATGGATCACAGACAAGATCATTTTGTTATGTTGATGACCTGATAGATGCTTTCGTAAAGACCATGGACAGCCCGGATGAATTTATAGGTCCGGTCAACCTTGGAAACCCTAAAGAATTCAGCATAAAAAATCTTGCTGAAATCATTAAAGATATGACGGGATCGTCATCAAAAATTAAATATAATCCATTGCCGGAAAATGATCCCTGCCAGCGTAAACCTGATATTTCTCTGGCTAAGAGAAAATTGAAATGGACACCTTCTACTCCACTGGAAGTAGGCCTGAAACCGACAATAGAATATTTTGAAAAAATTCTATCAAAAGGAATCAAAAATAATCATCAATAACCCGATCATACAAACACTAAAAAAGCCGGCCAACAAAAGTTGACCGGCTTCATAATTTAAGCAAAATACGGACAAA
This sequence comes from Maridesulfovibrio bastinii DSM 16055, assembly GCF_000429985.1. NCBI lineage: Bacteria > Pseudomonadati > Thermodesulfobacteriota > Desulfovibrionia > Desulfovibrionales > Desulfovibrionaceae > Maridesulfovibrio > Maridesulfovibrio bastinii. Next base: position 63,890 of record NZ_KE387016.1, on the reverse strand, counting down.
AACTATTCCACAGAAAAAACTCCTGACTTACCACCCTCTTTATAAACAAGGCGGCAATCTGAAATCACAATATCTTTCTGAACGGCTTTACACATGTCGTAAATAGTTGCCGCTGCAATCTGAACTGCTATCAGCGCTTCCATTTCAACGCCGGTTCTTCCTGTAGTTCTGGCTTCAGCTTCCACTTCTATTATATTGAGTTCTTTTTTAACTTCAAACCGTACGTCAACATAACTCAATGGGAGAGGATGACATAACGGAATAAGATTATGGGTTTCCTTTGCAGCAAGAATACCTGCAATCTTTGCAGTATTCAAAGCATCACCTTTAGGAAGGGCCTTGCTCAACAAAAGATCCATGGTCTTACCGGAAACCTTGACTATGCCTCTGGCAATAGCCTTACGGACAGTGTCCACTTTTCCGGAAACATCAACCATGACAGCATTGCCGTCTGCATCTATATGTGAAAACCCGGAACTCATTATTAATCTCCCATGACTTTGTCTTTAGCCTTTTTCCAAATTTTCTTAACCTTTTTCATAGGCTTCTCATCTTCAAGCTTTTCAAACTCTTTCAGAAGCTCTTCCTGACGTGAAGTTATTTTGGTCGGAGTTTTGACCTTAACTTCCACAAGAAGATCCCCATGATGTGAGCCACCGAGATAAGGCATACCAAGACCACGAAGCTGAAAGACTTCCCCGCTCTGAGTTCCTTTAGGAATATCCATTGAAATAGGATCATCAAGAGTGGGAATTTCTAATTTGCAGCCCAGCGTAGCCTGAACAAAAGTGATTTCCTGTGTAAGGACAAGGTCCTGTCCCTGACGTCTGAAGACATCATCAGGCTTAACGGTAATCACCACATAGAGATCACCGTGCGGTCCACCGTTTTCACCGGCCTCACCTTCACCCCTGAGGCGAAGTCTTGAGCCGTTGTCAACTCCGGCAGGGATGCGCACACTGAGGCTCTTCTGCTTGCGGACGGTCCCCCTTCCGCGGCAGGTTTTACAGGGGTCCTTGATAATCTGTCCCCGACCGTGACATGACGGGCAGGATACAGCTATTTTGAAAAAGCCCTGATTCTGATGAACAGTTCCGGTTCCGTGGCAATGCTGGCAGGTTTCAACAGAAGACCCTGAAGCAGCCCCGGTCCCTCCACACTCATCACAAGTGTCAGTCAGCGGAATATCGAGTTCAACTTCAGTCCCCTTAGCAGCTTCTCTGAACGAGATATCCAGATTATAGCGCAGATCGGAACCAGCTCTTGCCCTCGGTCCGCCACGGCTTTGGCCAAAACCAAAGAACTCTCCAAAAATATCTCCAAAAGCACCGAAGATATCCTCAGAAGACTGAAAACCGCCGAATCCGCCATTATTGTTCAGGCCTTCGTGCCCGAAACGATCGTAAAGGCTTCTTTTCTCGGGGTCTCTTAAAACTTCATAAGCTTCTGCAGCTTCTTTGAAATTGGTTTCAGCTTCATCATCTCCGGGATTACGGTCAGGATGGAACTGAAACGCTTTTTTCCTGTAGGCGCGTTTGATTTCATCCTCAGAGGCTTCTCTACTGACCTCGAGGACTTCATAATAACAACGTTTGGACATGACTAAATCTTAGTTATCTGAATTGGAGGAAGTATTTGTATGATAGCTTTCAGGAATAACCTTGCTGGCAGCAATTTCCCTTAAAGCTGTTACAGCTTCCTTGTTTTTGGACTCAACAAGAGGAGTATAACCTTCACGATACTGCTTAACCCTCTTAATTGCCATTTGGACAATAAGAAATCTATTTCCCACTTTAGCCAGACAATCTTCTACTGTAATGCGTGCCATGTGTTCTCCAAAGCATCGGTTGGATCCGGAAGTTATTCCGGAGTTATTTTCTAAGGGGAATCTGTCCCTGCAAATCTTCAAGGAGTTTATTGGTAACCGGATAATAAACTGTCCCGTTTCCGACAGAAAGCCAGCACTGCCCCTCAGGCAGCCCCGGATCTGAGAGAAATTCAACTTTTGCCAGTTCTTCTCCGGAACGGTTCATTATCTTCCAGGTCATCACATGCCTGGCTTCTTCTCCAAGACTTTTGACCGATTCCGCCTCGAATTCTAATTCATTAAGTCTCCATAACGACATGTCAATGCCTAAAAGTTTTTTATCCTGAGCGGGAGACTTCCATACGCCATCGGACTTATAGGCTTTAAATGTTTGATTTCCTTGTTCTATTATCATTGACCCGACTTTGCCGGTTTCAATGGATAAAATATTTCTCTTGCGCATGTCGAAAGCCGTCTTTTTCAACTGATCTACATGCCCTTTGTCAAGTACGAAATTACCATATTGAGCGGTAGAATTGGCGATAAACGGATTTTTTTCATTATCCGTCCTGAAAACCTGAACCGTCTGCACGGTATTATCTTTAAAACCGACATCAACACTAAGAAGCAGAGATTCAATTTTACCGGTGGAATTTTGTACCAGAAGTTTAGCTCCGGTTTCTATCAGAGAGTGAAGCAGCAGGTCTGATTCAGACGATGAAACTTTCACATCTTCACTGAATGAAGCCGGAAACTGAAATTTAAAATCAGAACTTTTATTATCTCTGGATATTTTCCACGAAAAAGTCTCCCCGATATTCATACCCACAGATCGGACATCTTCAGTACTCCCCCTGACAAGATGCAGATCAAAAAAAGAATTAGGAGTTTCGCTGTAAAGCGATGAAAAATTTTTTCCAAGAAGAAAAAGCTGATCTTTATTTAGAGAATTGACAGCATAATAGCCTTCGCCGGAATGAACAGCCTTGCCAATTTTAATATCAAGAACCTGTCCGCCCCCTGTAACTATTTCAATACGCGGTTGGTCCAGTCCGTATTTAGATAGTTCGGACTTGCGTATCCTGCCAACATAATGAAGCGGTCTGCCGGTAGACAGAAGCTCCAGAATATTTTTAACTTTTTTTGAATCTGCAAAAGGTGAAACCTTCCACCCCGGGATAAGAACATTCCAATGGGAAGCACTGCGGATAAGAGAGAATCCGCAACTCTTTTTTACATAAATATCAATACGATCAATCTTTTTAGTATCTGCGGCAGACCATACCGGGTCCGGATGATTACCCACTGTCCGGGGGGAACCATAATAAAAGGTCGCACAAATGGCTGCGACTAAAAAGACAAAGAAAACGAAGTGCTTCAGCAATTATAGCAACCTTTAAATAGAATTATGCCTTTAGGACAATTGTATATTATATCCATTCTTAGCTTGCGAGTCAATCAACAATAGTGCATTGTCCCGAAACCCGGCAGGCTTTGTAAGCAAGCCTATCTTACAAACACTTTTAAAGGAATATATACTTACACAGGATTCAGTTTCAATGGCTAAATGGGGAAAACTCAGTTTCGCTCAAAAAAAATGTGTCTCAACTATTGGGATGCTCATGCAGAAAACCGAAATGGTTTCGGAAGGTTCACGCGTGGGAATCGCTGTCTCAGGCGGCGTTGACAGCTTTGTGCTGATCAGGACCATGCTGATCAGACAGGCTATTATGCCATTTAATATTGAATTAATGGTATTGCACTTAAATCCCGGATTCGACCCGGAAAATCATATTCCCCTCTCAACATGGTGCAGTGAACACGGAGTTTCATCACATATTGAGCTCACAGATTTCGGCCCCCGCGCTCACAGCCCTGAAAACAGAAAAAATTCAGCATGCTTTTATTGCAGCAGGTTGCGCAGAAAAAGACTGTTTGAACTCTGTGATCAATATAATCTTACCCATCTTGCTCTGGGACACAATGCAGATGATCTTGTTACCACTTTTTTTATGAACATGCTGCAAAATGGGAGAGTGGACGGCCTTTCCGCAAACGAACCATTTTTTAAAGGTAAATTGCAGATGATCAGGCCGGCTCTGATGCTTGAGAAGAAATTTATAAAAACTGCTGCCAGACAATGGGGCCTGCCAATATGGGCAAACGACTGCCCCTCAAATGGAACAACCAAGCGCAATACCATAAACAGCTGGGTTTATGATTCATGGAAAAAAGATCCGCGAATAATGAACAATATCATAAACGCCTTAAAGCGTTGGCAGCTTGACTTAAACATCAAAACGACATAGATAATTCAGTAATTATTCAGTATCGCTGGGTATATTACAAATTTAAAACACGGATAAATCAGCCAGCAAAAATATGTTATTCAAAAGATATCACATAGTTGTTTTCAGAGATCCTCACGGAAACGCCAGTAAATTCAGAATTCACGGCTGTACCTTTTGCTTATTGGCACTTCTTTTTATAGGACTTGCCGCAGGCAATGCTTATTTATGGAATTACTACAGAAATTACTCTGTACTCGAAAGACAGCTCTCTGAATCTGAAAATGCTGTTCAGAACCAGAAAACCCAAATTCTGGCTCTATCGCAAAAAATGCAAAATATTTCCAAAGATCTTGATAGAGTACGAAATTTTGATTCAAAGCTCAGAGTCATGATCAATCTCGACCAGAGTATTGCCGGAAAAGATACCGCCAAAGGCGGAGCAACAGACGCTGATTTCTCTAAAAATTATCTGCCCCTATACAGGCAGGAACTGCTTGTAAGAAAAATGCATGAATTTTTAGAGCAGCTGAACACTGAGGCAAGGCTCGAAGAAGTAAGACAGCAGCAGATAATTTATACCATGCGTTCAAAACAGGACGTTCTGGATTCAACTCCGTCAATTTGGCCTGTTGAAGGCTGGGTTTCATCACCATTTGGATGGAGAACTTCACCATTCACCGGAAGACGCGAATACCATAAAGGCCTTGATATCTCATGCCCCATAGGAACAGCCATTTATGCTCCGGCCAAGGGAAAAGTTATTTTCAGTGGCATTGACGGCGGGTATGGACGCTGCATTAAAATAAGACATGGAGCAAATGTTACTACCAGATATGGTCACATGAGCCGTCTTGGAGTAAAAAAAGGACAGGTTGTAACTCGTGGAGAGCTGATCGGATATGCCGGAAGCACCGGTAGATCAACAGGACCACATGTTCACTACGAAGTAAGACTTGGAGGAGTTCCGGTAAATCCGCTCCGCTATATTTTGAATTAACTGCTTTGGATTCAGACATTAAGTCAAATCAGCACAGCAGGATAAATAGAATTTAAAGCAAGGCCCTTTCGGAAATTTAATCCGGAAGGGCCTTTGATATTTGCCGATATGAAAGCCAGATGTTAATCAAAATTAGTGAAGACAAGTCGGCCCTTTAATTGCATAGTGATTAGCGAAAACAATAAAAAAATTAAATTATGACGCTTTTCAATTTTAATCCATCTGATCTGCTCAGCTTCTATCTCACTCTGTTCAGGGTGAGTATAGTTATGTTTCTGCTGCCGGTATTCGGAAGCTCTTCCATACCCAATATGGTAAAGGCTGCACTAACACTGGTAATAACCCTTGCGGTCTGGCCTCAATTATCTTTTGACGGTTCACTAATGCCAGCTTCTCCATACCAGATAGCTTTGATGATACTTGGGGAGCTGATTCTCGGCCTTGTTTTCAATATCGTAATAACTGTAGTTTTTGCCGCAATTCAAACCGGTGGTAACTTTATAGGAGTCCAGATGGGCTTCTCCATGGTAAATGTTCTAGATCCGGTAACCGGAACGAATGAAGCAGTTACCGCCCATTTTTTATATATGTGCGCCCTTTTGATATTTCTCTCTCTTAACGGACACCTATACATGATATCCGGCATTGCTAAAACTTTTGAGTATATTCCGCCCGGTGAGCTTCTTATAAGCCCAACACTTTATACACAGGTAATGAATATAACTGAGACTCTGTTTGTTCTGGCAATTCAGGTGGCAGCACCTATTATTGCTTCTATTTTTGTCATAGACCTGGCACTTGCTTTGATCGGTAAAATGGCTCCGCAAATGAACGTGCTTATGCTCGGATTCCCGATAAAAATTCTTGTAGGACTTATTTTTCTCGGTATGGTCTTCACGGTACTTGGTATGCATGTTTCCGGTTTTGTTGCAGGAATTCCCGAGTATATGCTTAACGTGATAAAATCCGGCAGCCCTTCTATTCATTCAGGGACAATTCCCGGAAGCTAGGAGAAAAATATGGCGGAAAAAGATCCTAGTAAAACCGAGAAAGCGACACCCAAACGAATAAAAAAAGCAAGAGGCGAAGGGAATGTCGCAAAAAGCCAGGAGATGGGTAAAACCATGACCCTTCTTGCTGGTGTCATTGCTATTAAGGTAGTTATTAATATATATTATGACCAATTTCAGGAAATTTTTCACTGGTTTTTCACCAAAGGATTTTCAACTCCGTTAACGCAGAAAAAAGTATATCTTCTTTTTATCTGGTGTTCAGAGAAACTTGCCCTTCTACTTCTTCCTATTTTTCTTTTTATCGCCCTTGTCTCATTTATTACGCTCAGACTTCAGGTAGGAAAACTTTGGACAACTAAAGTCTTCAAGCCCAAATTTGGTAAAATATTTAATATTACCAACGGAATAAAAAAGATTCTGTTTGACGTTCAAACCTTCGTAAGACTTGGAAAAAGCATTCTTCAGGCTGCCGTGGTCGCAATAGCTCCTTATATTGTAATAAAACAGGAAATGCATAATTTTATTCCACTATTTTATGCAAATGCTCATGAAATCACGAGCTACGTCCTTCAAGTCGGCTATAAAATGATAAAGTACACAATGCTGCCCATGCTAATCATCGCAGCGATAGACCTCTGGTACATGCGCCATGAATATTCTGAAAACCTCAAGATGTCTAAAGATGAGGTTAAAGACGAACGTAAGCAGGCTGAAGGTGATGAAAAAGTTAAATCTGCGATGAAACAGCGCATGATGGCTATGGTTCAACAAAGAATGATTGCTGAAGTACCAAAAGCGGATGTGGTAATAACCAACCCGACTCATTATGCGATAGCTCTGCGCTACGACCCGCTCTTAGCCCCGGCCCCTCAGATTCTCGCAAAGGGTACAAACAAAATGGCCGAAAAAATCAAAGAAATTGCCCGCGAAAACAATGTTCCCATCAGAGAAAACAAGCCTTTGGCACAGGCCTTGTATAAACAGGTTGAAGTCGGTGACATTATTCCGGAAGAAATGTATCAGGCTGTAGCCGCTATTCTGGCAAAACTTAATAAATTCAAGCGCTGATACGTTTTTTCCAAGTCACAGAATATTACGACCTGAATAAGGGGTGTCAAAATTATGTCCAAGGCCAAGTCTATAAATCTCGATTACTCTCAGTTCTCCAAACACGGAGACCTTCTCCTTGCCGGCGGAGTTGTAGTTATCCTTTTTATTATGCTGATTCCTCTGCCGACATTATTTATAGACTTTATGCTGACGGTCAGTATCTCTCTCGGACTTGTAATTCTCGTTACGTCCATGTTCATGATATCCCCTCTTGAATTTTCAATTTTTCCATCACTCCTGCTGGTCACCACTCTTTTGAGGCTTGCTCTGAACGTGGCGACAACAAGAGCAATTCTCCTTCATGGCGATGAAGGGACCTCAGCCGCTGGTAGCGTTATTAAGAGTTTTGGTGAATTTGTTGTCGGTGGTAACTACCTTATCGGTATAGTCATATTTCTTATTCTATTCATCCTGAACAAAACAGTTATCGTTGCCGGTACAACACGTATTGCTGAAGTTGCCGCAAGATTTACCCTTGATGCCATGCCCGGTAAACAGATGGCAATCGAAGCCGACCTCAACTCCGGTCTTATAGATGAAGATGAAGCCCAGAAACAGCGTTCCGACATACGCCGGGAAGCTGACTTCTACGGAGCTATGGATGGTGCTGGAAAGTTTGTACAGGGAGATGTTAAAGCCGGTATCATTATTACTTTCGTCAACATCATCGGCGGAATTCTCATCGGGACCCTTCAAAAAGGAATGGCATGGCAGGACGCCGCGCAGACCTACACCCTGCTGACAATCGGTGATGGTCTGGTTTCCACTATCCCTTCACTGATTATTTCAACTTCAGCCGGTATCATTGTTTCCCGCGCTGCTGCAGAAGCAAAGATGGGTGAAGAATTTATCGGGCAGTTGACCCATAATTCAAGAGCACTGAAACTTGTTTCAGGAATTCTTGTAATTTTCGGTATTGTTCCCGGTATGCCTACAATCCCGTTCTTCACTCTTTCAGCTCTCCTTTACGGGCTTTCCCTTATGGGCCGCGATATTCAGCCTGGAGATGCAGAGAATGAAGCAGCTGACAAAAAATCCGGAGAGGCTCCTTCACTGGACAGCCCGGAAGAGGTTCAATCCCTGCTGCCACTTGATCAGCTTGAGCTTGAGGTAGGTTACGGCCTGATTCCTCTTGTTGATGAAGACCAGAATGGCAATCTGCTTTCGAGAATCCGTTCCATACGCCGCCAGTTTGCTCTTGATATGGGTGTAATTGTTCCTTCAATGCATCTCCGTGATAATCTTCAGCTCAAACCCGGTGAATACAGAGTGCTCATAAAAGGTAACGCTGTTGCGTCCGCTGAAATACTTATAGATCATTTTCTGGCCATGGACCCCGGTGATGCCAAGCATAGAATTCAGGGTGTTGAAACCGTTGAACCGGCCTTCAACCTGCCTGCCGTATGGGTACCGGAATCCCAGAAAGAAGAAGCAATGCTCGCAGGATATACGGTTGTTGATCCCTCAACAGTTATTGCGACACATCTTACCGAAGTATTTCGCAGAAATCTGCATGAATTCCTTGGAAGACAGGAAACTCAGGACCTTTTGGACAACCTTTCCAAAAGGGCTCCGAAAGCGGTTGAAGACCTTGTTCCCGGAATCATGTCACTTGGTAATGTCCAGAAAGTTCTTCAGAGTCTGGTCAAAGAAAATGTATCCATTCGTGACATGCTCACCATTGTCGAGGCTCTGTCAGATTATGGAGCTTCAATCAAAGATCCGGCGCAGCTCACGGAATATGTACGCTCACACATGGGAAGGACAATTATCAAGCCATACCTTGCAAGTGATGGAAGCCTGCCCATAATGACCCTTGGTCAAAATATTGAATCAACCTTAAACAACGGTGTTCGCCCGGCTGAAGGCGGCGGATACCTTGCTCTTGACCCCGGCACGGCACAGCAGCTCATTCAATCTGTCAATAAAACGGCGGAAAATGTTCTTGAAACAGACGGGCAGCCGGTCCTTTTATGCCCTCCACAGCTCAGGAGCCATATCGCCCAACTGATGGTACGCTTCTTGCCTACAATACCTGTAATATCTCAGGCTGAAATTCCTGCGGACATTAGAATCTACTCAGCCGGAATGGTAGAAGTTTAAAAAGGTGAGCTTATGCGGGTAAAGACATTCAGGGGAAAAAGTACAGCTGCTCTTTTTTCAGAAATAAAAGCTGAATTCGGGGACAGTGCGGTGATTCTCAGCAATAAGAGCGTAGAAGAATCCGGCGGGAAGATCCATGAAATCATGGTCGCTGTGGATAATATTGAGAATGACACCGAAGTAAAAACCTCAGCTGATCAGTGCAGTAAAGATGACACCATTGGAGCTGCCATGAGTAATATCCCAGAATGGAGCCGGGAATGGGATCAGATTAAAGATCACATGATGGCCCTGCTGAAACCGCAGATGAACCTTTCTCTCCTTGCTCCCCGCCAGCGTCTGGCAATGGAATATCTGGAAAAAGAAGGTGTTACGGATAAAGTAATTCTGAAACTTTTCAGAGAACTTTGCGGAGACAAAACCAAAGCGGTTTTGCCGGCACTCGAAAAAATTGCCAGAATATGTCCTTTCAATCATAAAAAATGGCCCCATAAATTTCACGCATTCGCAGGACCGCACGGAGTAGGAAAAACTTCAGCTTTAATCCGGCTGGCTTTAAAAGAAAAAAAAGAAAATCCCAAAAGCAGAATATGCCTTGTTTCGGCAGATCAGGGTCAGGGCAAAGGACGTCTGGTTTTAAGACATTATGCAGACCTTTCAGGACTTGGTTTCAGGGAAATAGCCTCCCGGGAGGATGTAATCGCCCTGCTCGGCGAAAGCCCGGCGTTTGACAGAATTTTTATTGATCTGCCAGGACTCAGCAATGACACAGATCTTGAAACATGGCTTGCCATTTACGGCTTGGATGATAACAAAGATCTGGCTGTGCATCTGGTTATGAATCCTTATTTCGCTCCGGCCCAATACAGAGTATTTATAAGAAAATACAGTTGCCCCAGACTTGAGAGTGTTATCTGGTCCAAGCTGGATGAATCATGCAACTACGGTTCTCTTATAAATATGGCCCATGAATGTGAAATACCTGTTTCCGCTCTGTCTTTCGGCTCAGGACTGCGCAACAGTATTGTGGAAGCAGACGAAAAAGATTTCTGGAGGCTTGTTTTTAAACACCAGCTTCCCGGACATAAACGAAACGCAGCGTAAAAACAGTTAAAATAAATAATTAATACACGTTGCATAATTTTAAACAGCAACGTAATAAAGACTTAAAATAATACAGGGTAATGCTGATGACAACCAATCTTCCTATGGTCCTTTCAGTCACCTCCGGTAAAGGGGGAGTTGGCAAAACCAATATTTCTGTCAATCTTGCATATAACTTAAGCAGGATGGGCAAAAAAGTGGTTCTCCTTGACGCGGACCTTGGACTGGCTAATGTAGATGTTCTGCTGGGGATAGCACCGGACCTGAATCTGTTCCATCTTTTCCATGAGGGCAGCAAACTTAAGGATGTACTATTTAAAACATCCTACGGTTTCGACATACTTCCTGCTTCATCCGGAGTTGGTGATATGGTAAGTCTCTCAACCGGTCAGAAACTGGACCTGCTTGAAGCTATGGATTACCTTGAAGATGAAGTGGACTACCTGATCGTTGATACCGGTGCCGGCATCAATGACAACGTGCTCTACTTTAATCTTGCTGTTCAGGAACGGTTGCTTGTGGTAACACCTGAGCCGACATCTCTCACAGACGCCTACGCCCTGATTAAAGTTATGAAACTCAATCACGGAGTAGATAAGTTCCGGGTCATTATCAATATGGCCAATGACATGAAGTCGGCAAAAGAGATTTTCAGCAAACTTTACAAAGCATGTGACCATTTCCTAAGCGGAATTTCACTGGACCTTGTAGGGGTTATCCCCCGTGATCAGCATATGCGAAGTGCTGTAATAAAGCAGACCCCGGTCTGCAGCTTATATCCGGATTGTCCGGCAGGCAAAGCGATTGAAGAAGCTGCGCACAAAATTTCAAAATGGAAACCAACATCCGAGCTAGATGGTAATATTAAGTTCTTCTGGAAAAAACTCCTCTTCCAGGAACAATCCGTGGCTTGATCTTGAATCAGGGACCACGGCCTGGGAAGACTTTTCACCAGCGGAGAGAGAAGCCATAGTAAGGCATTACTCTCCGAAGATACGTATTATTGCCTTGCGAATGAAGGCAAAGCTGCCTCAAAGCGTCGAACTTGGAGAACTTATCAGCGCTGGAAGTGTCGGTCTGGTTGAATCACTTGGGAAATTCCGTCCTGAACTCGGTATTAAATTCGAAACCTATTCCGAGAACAGAATAAAGGGAGCAATGCTTGACGAACTGCGCCGCATGGACTGGTTTTCCAGAGGACTCAGACAGAAAGTCAAGACTATTGAAAGCACGATACGGGAGCTGGAGCATCAGCTTGGGCAGACTCCAACTCAGGAACAGATTGAAAATGCTACAGGATTTTCAGCTGAAGAAGTTCAGCAGGGTCTGGAAGCCCTGCAAAACCAGATGTGCGTAAGCCTTGATTTATTCAGTGATAATCTTTCCAGCAATAAAGATGGCGGTTTTAACAATGAGCCTTATGAGTCAGCCCTTTTTCAGGAAACCGTTCTTAAGGTTGCCGACCTCATAGAAAGTTTGACGCCGCGCGAAAAACTGGTATTATCCTTATATTACGGAGAGGAACTAAATATGAAAGAAACCTCCGAAGTAATGGAAATAACCGAAGGACGAGTTTCACAGCTTCATTCACAAGCCCTGCAAAAGTTGAGAAAAATGTTCCGGGAACAATACGAACCGGAGTAGTAAGGAGAAATAAATGGCTATTGATTATTCTATGAAAGTTCTGGTTGTCGATGATTTCGCAACAATGCGGCGTATTGTAAAAAACATCCTCAGACAAATCGGCTTCACTAATATTGTTGAAGCAGATGACGGAACAACCGCATGGGAAATGCTCAATAAAGATGATGGCATCCAGTTTATCGTATCAGACTGGAATATGCCTCAGATGACCGGTATCGATCTTCTGCGCAAGGTTAGAGCAAGTGAAGAATTTTCAGATCTGCCCTTCCTTATGGTTACAGCGGAAGCTCAGCAGGAAAATATTATAGAAGCTGTTCAGGCAAAAGTATCCAACTACATTGTAAAGCCTTTTACTCCTGATACACTCGGCCAGAAAATCAATAAAATTTTTGAATAGAAAAATAAGGTCTGCCGGAATGATAAAATCCGGCAGACCTGAATCCTTTTACACGGTGCACCTGACATTTTCTGCCTGCAAATACACCATAAATTAAAAGGTTGCGCCTATGGTTTTCCTCGCCGCAGACGAATCTGATGAAACAATAGATCAATCTACAGCCGCAGAAGAAAGTTCTGAAATGGCGACTGAAGAAAGTGGTGGATCTGCTTCACAGGGCAGAGCCGCTCAAAAGGTTGATCTTGACCTCGATGATGCCCCTTTTCTGGAAGACGAGGACGAGGAAGAAGAGCTTCCCGAAGAAGAACCAGAAGATATTCCCTCTCTTGGTGAATCTCCACAAAAGAAAAAAAGCAAGACAATGTTATTTGTCTTCATTGGGATCGGAGTCATAATCCTTTTGCTTTCAGCTATAGCTGTTAAAGTATTCATATTTGATTCTCCTGAAGAAAAGCCTGCACCTCCGCCGCAGGAAGCCCCGCTTGAGGAAGAAACTCCGCCACCGCCTCCAGTTGAAAAGCAGGCCCCGCCACCGCCACCGGAAGAGCCTGGTATTACGCTCATACGAATGAAGCCTTTCTGGATAGACCACAAAGACAAAAAAGGTGCGATACGCTTTCTTGTTGCCAGATTTTCACTGACAACAACGGATGAACTTGTTGTTGCCGAATATGCCCGCAAAAAAGTTACCATTCGCGATGCGGTCTATTACTATATGAAAAATAAAGATTTAAATTTCTTATCCGATAAGAAAAATGGGGAAGCTTTGAAAAAAGATCTGCTGATGGTCATCAATCAATACATTGCAGCAGGTCAATTTGATGAAATTCTTTTTGAAGAATACCTTGTGAGGTAACACATGCCCGGACCTGTAGATATGCCTCTGGTCATTTCGCAAATGACTCATGTTCAAAAGGTATTTAATGCCGAGCTGGTTAAATCGGAACTGCAAAATGCGCTTGTAATAAATCCTAATGATCAGGAAATAAATAAAAACGCCCAAAAACAGATTCAGAAAATTGAAAAAAAAGATGGCAGCAATGCTATATCGGACCATAAAGAAGGTGCTGCGCAGCAGCATTCCATGGATCAAAGAAAAGAGAGAAAAGAAAAATCAAAGAAGGAAGATGATGATCCTCCAGTGAAGACTTCACCGTGGTCTGGCAATATAATCAATGTCAAAATTTAATTATAAATTACACTCGTAGAAACGGATATCCTGATGACTACGCTTTTACTGATACTGCTATCACTGACTGAACTTGTTCTACTCACTGTCGTTATTCTTTTTTTTATACGACTTAAAAAGTCTGAATCATTATTGATGGAGCTGCAAAGCAAACAGCAGGAATTTATAAATAAACTACATTTCAATGCTCAGTTGGAAAATGAACTTGTCAACACATTTGAAAAGCGACAGGCGGAACTGTCAATTCTGGATAAACAGCTGGAAGAAAAATCAGCTAAACTTGAAAAAATAATCAAGCAGGCTCAAGAATTTTCCAAGTCACCACAATTTTTAAGGCAAATAATACTGACAGGACACAGAGCAGGAAAATCTGCATCCCAATTGGCTAAAGGAACAGGTTTAACTCTTGATGAGGTTGAGCTTATTATTGATCAGGGCGGTTGATTCCGATGAAAATATTTGGGTATGGCAACTATTCCAATCAGCACAAAAATGGAAGTTCCAATAAAAAATCTGTTATTTTTAGAAATAGATATAGGGTGGGACAAAAGCTCCGTGGAACCCTGCTGAAATGGGAAAGACAAAATTTCGGTTGGATAGAAGTTGAAAACCTTTCGCTGCTTGCCAAGATTCAGTCCACCCCGTCAGTCGGAGATATTTTAACTTTCATAGTTGAGCAGCTTTATCCTGATATTATTCTCAAAGAAATTACAGCAGACTCTGGAAACGATTTTTCAACAATGACGCCTCAGGAAGCGGCCGGAGACTTTATTGCAGCAAGAGCCAAATTTGAATCTAAATCGCTTAGAATATTTTCACAAAACTACTTGCCGAAACTTCCGACATACACCCAATTTTGCAATTTCTTGTTGTCAGACAGCAATCACACAGACAGATTCTTTAACGTCTTGCGCTCTGTTACCAGCCTCAATTCATTCTCCAAAGGCAATTCAATACTGCTTTATATGCCGTGGCTTATTCCTGAGGGTTACAACCATGAAGCCCTCATAAATGTTACCGAACGCTCAAATCGAGAAGATAATTTTTATGAAGGGATATTCTGTTTTACTCACAGTCAGACAGGCAATAGCAGATTAAAAATTTTATATAAAAAACAGACAGCAGCTTTTAAATTAATTTCATCAAATCAGATAAATTCAAATAATTTTTCTCAGCTCAAAAAAAATAATACTGTTGAATTCATAGGTTACGAAAAAATATCGCCAAATGAGTCCAGTAGTATTTTACCTGATTTTATAAATTCTATTTCTAAATAATCAAAAATATTTTATCAATTAATTAAAATAGTCAGATTAGAAATCAAATTTTTAGCAGCTATTTTTTAAACTTTCATTAAAAACGCCATTGTTATTTATGCTACAAATAACTATATTGATAATTAGACATAAAATTTGCCTTAAAATATAAGCTCGCAGGAGTAAGCCATGAGGAACCTTTACATCAACCATCAAGGCACTAACTCTGACTTCTATCTTTTCCTTTCAACCCAGAGTAATTTGGGAAGTTCTGAAAATAAATTAACGTCATCAAAAGAGGCCAACTTACCTCCACAAAACGGAATAAGAGTTCTAGTTGTTGAAGATAATAGAATAAATCTGCTGGCAATAACCAGATATCTTTATAAAAAAGGATATTCAATCACCGGGGTGCCGGACGGCAGAAAAGCTGTTGAAGCTGTTCTGGAAAATCAGTTTGACTGCATAGTTATGGATATTCAGATGCCGGTTATGGATGGTCTGACAGCTACTTCAACAATAAGATCGTCAGGCTCAGGAGCAACTGAACCGGAAGTACCTATCATAGCCATTACAGCCTATGCCCTGCCCGGAGACCGGGAGCGCTTCCTTAGATCAGGAATGGATGATTATCTTCCAAAACCTCTTGATTTTGATGCCCTTGAAAGGACCATAATCAAGCATCATCAAAAATAATCACGACTTATTAAAACCAATAAAAAATGGCCTGAAGATATCAACTTCAGGCCATTTTTAATTTGCTACTAAAAATAATTTTAAATCAATCAACTTTAAATACAGATATTTCTGCTTCCAGCCCGGAAACGGACTCTGTGAGTTTTTCAGTTATGGATATAAATTCTTCGAGCGAATCTCTGGTTTGTACGGCAGTCTCGCTTAACTGCAAGATTGCTTTACTTATCTGAGCGGCTCCATCACTCTGATTCTGCATTCCTTCATTTACTGTTTCAAACTGAGGACTAAGGGAATGCACCTGATGGACAACTTCACCTATTCCCCTGCCAAGGTCCTCAACATTTGAAACTCCTGATTCGACCTGCTGCCTGAACTTATCCATACCCATAACTCCAGCAGAGACAGCGGAAGTCATCTCCGCAACAATCTTTTCAATATCGAGTGTAGACATGGCGGTCTGATCAGCTAATTTGCGTATTTCCCTAGCTACTACAGAAAACCCCTGACCGAACTCACCGGCTTTTTCAGCTTCTATAGCGGCATTCAAGGACAAAAGGTTAATCTGCTCTGATATTTTAGAGATGGATGTAACTACGGTGCTGATATTAGCAGCCTTAGAGTTGATTATTGACAGCTTTGAAAAAATCTCTGTCGAGGCTTCACGCATTTTCTGCATATTCTCAGCCATGACCTCTAAATCAGAAAAACCTCTAGCCGCAAGCCCGGCTGTTTTGATCGCAACCTCGGTTGAATCATTCATGGTTCTGGCAAGTTCATTGGCGGTTGAAGAAATTTCCCGCGCAGTACTTCCAAGTTCCTGAGTGGCTGTGGCCTGATCTTCAACGGTAATTTCAAGCTGATTTATGGCTGACCCCATCTGTACAGCAGAGCCTGTAACCATTTCTCCGGATTTTTGAACATGCCCGACAAGAGAATTAAGAGTTGTTATCATTTCATGAAACGAGATAACCAACTGCCCAATCTCGTCTATGCGTTTATTATCAGTATTGATTTCACAAATCTTACGTCCTGCTTCAGCTCTGGTTATGTATGAAGTATTAACCATCACCTCTTTGAAAAAAATACCGGCATTTCGTAAATCGCCTTTAGCAACAAGGCGGGCCATTTTTGAAACATTCCTTATTGGTTCACACATTTTTTTAATTGCGTAATAAATCAACGCCAGTGTAACCATCAAAATAATCAGGCTGATGGCCGCCTGCTTTTTAACCAGATTTTCAACAGGCTCTTCAATTTCACATTTGGGAACTATAGAAGCGATATACCATCCGAGAGGTTTAAAATGCTTAACATAGGAAACCCTCTCATCAATTTCATGGTTTGCTCCTGCTACAGAATAGTCCAGTTTCCATTCATTCTTTTTGGCTGTCTCACGCAGGTCGTGTAAAATAGTGTTCCCTGTTGTCAGATTAATTCTATTCTGAAAATTAGCACTATATCCTTTAGGTGGAACAATTATATTTTTCTGATCGTCAAAAATAAAAAGTCTTCCTGACTCAGCCAGCCTCACTTTATCAAAACCTTTTTTTAACTCTTCGATAAAATTTGTTCTCTTGGCTGCAATCTGAGCTTCAATATCATCAACATAAGTTCCGGTACCGATAATCCAGTTCCATTTTTTGCACGACTTCACATACAGGATTTTAGGGATAGGGACATCATTTCCAAGCCTTTTCCACCAGATGGTCAGGTAAGAGCCTCTGCCTTCCGCAGCCTTCTGTTTTATCCCTTTACCAAAAGCGTAACCTTTAACATCCGTCATGTCGCTTACATCTCTACCCTGTATGCCTTTATCCGGGTGTGCGACAGAGACCATATCTTCAGTGTAAACAAAGAAATAATCATTATTAAAATATCTGGTATTATGAACCAGACTTCTAACACTTTGTATTGCCTGATCTTTGGTTATAGAACCTTGTTCATACAGATCATATAAATTATCCAGCTGCGATTCAAAAACCATTAGGGCATCTTTTACAGCCTGCTTCCGGTCTTTCATGGCTTGAACTCTGTATCTTGCCATAGCCTGCTGCCCTTCCTGCAGGTTGAGTATAGCCATCCTGATGATATTTCTCGCCGTTTTTCCCTGAGCGGCAGTCATATCATTCTGGACGGTGTTTTCTATGAAAAACAATGTCGCAAGTGATGAGAGGATGACAACTACAGCAACTATTGTTGAAATTCTGGCATTTAATGACCGGAACATTACAATCTCCTTATGTTTCAATTAACTGCATTCTCACCTGTTGCTGCAAACCAGTCAAGACTTCCCTGCTTTCACCGTCACACAAAAGAAGCTCAAATATTAAATCCGAATAAATTTTAAAGCAAAAAAGACAACCATTCTATCTTTCAACACTGTTAATCCAGATTCATGGACCTGAGAATAATCAGTCAGCTTTATTCTTTATGTATATTCTTTTTTTCTAAAAGCAGTTCATTTAATATAAACCATATTAAGACGGGACAAATGCATAAAAAAAGCCCGTTTATAAATAAACGGGCTTTTGAATAAACTGGAAACTAAAAAACTATGCTGGAACCGGAACTGCACCAACTGAAGGCTCGTGAACCTTTTTGGCTGCTTTAGCTGTACCGCTGCCGAGGACGCGCTCTTCAATATAGTCTTCGCCCTGCGAAAGAACATACTTTAAGAAAGCGTTATTGAGGGCATGTCCTGAAGCGAACACCTCAAATTTACCGTAAAGAGGCATATTAAGGACAGCCATATCTCCTACAAAATCAAGCATTTTATGGCGGACAAATTCATCCTGAAAACGGAGTCCGTCATTATTTAAAATGCCGTAATCATCGAGAACTACAGCGTTATCAAGCGATCCACCAAGAGCAAGGCCATTCTCATGGAGATATTCAACCTCTTTTAAAAATCCGAAAGTTCTAGCTTTGGCAAGATTATCACCAAAAACTTCGGGAGTAATATCAAGAGAGAGTCTCTGACGACCAATCTGGGGATGAGCAAATTCTATTGTATAGTCAATCGCAAAGCCATTATATGGGGTGGCTTTAACAAATTTTCCATCCTGCTCAAAAGTAATTTCCTTGCGGATAGCTTTGACTTTACGATCTTTAGCCTGATTTCTGATTCCGGCCTGACGCAGAAGATAAACAAAAGGACCGGCACTACCATCCATTATAGGCAGTTCTTTTCCGCGTACTTCAACATGTATATTGTCAATTCCCATACCTCTGACTGAAGCCAGAAGATGTTCAACTGTAGAAACAGAATCTTCGCCATTCCCAAGAGTCGTGGCAAGGCTGGTTGCAACAACAAGGTCCGGGGTAGGAGTTAAAAAAGAACTTCCTGATCCTGTATGTAAAGAAAAAAGAATACCGGTATCCTCAGCTGCGGGGCGCAGAACCATTTCAACCTGCTTGCCGCTGTGCAGCCCAATACCTTTGCATCTTACAGTTTTACGAATTGTAGTTTGTAGCATAGTTCCTCCACTTTCCAATAAAGCAATTAACATGCCACATTTCTATAGATATTTAACATATTGAAATTACGACATATTTTTAAAATAATCTTTATCCCAAAAATTCAATAGGTTGTATTTTTACAACAAAACAAACCTTCGCTGTTGTTTTTTTGCAACCTCGGGAAACCATTCATCGTTTTCTTGCAACAGCGATGCGGTCATGCCCGGAAATATCTTTTTGGATATAAACATCGGTAAAAGCGCCATCAGCACTTTCAAAAAGATCTTTGACAGTTTCACCCTGCAGGTAGCCTATTTCCATAAATACCAGCGCATTTTTTTTCAAAAGCCCGGCAATGACAGGTATAGAACTCTTAATAAGCTCATCACCGCGCGGACCTCCGACAAGTGCTCCACACGGCTCAAAATCATAAACTTCCCTGCTTATCTCGCCAAGCTCGGCCTGACTCAGATAAGGTGGATTTGCAACAACAAGATCAAGACTTCCATTTTTGATAACATCGGTAGTAAAATCGGCCTGTAAAAATTGGAGCCGCCCATCAACATTATGTTTTCTGGAGTTGCGTAAAGCTGTTGAACATGCTCCCAGACTTATATCAAGACCGATCCCATGTGAATTTTGAAAAAGAGATGCAAGAGTTATAGAAATGATACCGGAGCCTGTACCAAAATCAGCAAACATTATTTTGCTATTTGCACTGTAATACTTTTGTACAAGCTCGATCATCTCTTCTGTTTCAGGACGGGGAATCAGAACATGGGGATTTACTTCAAAATCCAGCCCGAAAAATTCGCGCTGAGCAAGAATATAAGCGGCGGGTTCTCCGGTCGCCCTTCTACTGACAAGACTCTCATATTCTTCCAGATGCTGGTCACTGACTGCTGTTTTAGCTTCCATAACCAGACCTAGAGCATCAAGTCCTAAGACTTTTTGAGCCAGAATTCTTGCGGAAAGCTGCGGTGAGTCGACATTTTCCTGTTCAAGAAGCGCTGCCGCTTTCCTGATCATTTCTTGTATATTCATTATCGTTTATTAAAAAAAAGGGGAGCAGCTCTGCTCCCCTTAATAAATGTTATGATCAGAAATTAACCATCCTGAGCCTGTTGTTTCAAAGCTTCAGACTGGTAGTAATTAATAAGTGAATCAATTATTTCACCGACATCCCCTTCCATTACAGCATCAAGCTTATAAAGAGTAAGGTTTATACGGTGGTCGGTCACACGTCCCTGAGGGAAATTATAAGTTCTGATTCTTTCAGAACGGTCACCTGAACCTACCTGAGCTTTACGGGCCTCGGCCAGCTCGGCATGCTGTTTATCCTGCTCCAGCTGAAGTAATCTGGACATAAGAACTTTTAGAGCTTTAGCCTTGTTCTTATGCTGGGATTTTTCATCCTGACAGGTAACAACCAGTCCGGTTTCAAGATGGGTTATTCTAATAGCCGAGTCAGTGGTATTAACACTCTGCCCACCCGGACCTGAAGAACGATAAACATCCACGCGGATATCTTCCGGGCGTATGTTCACATCAACTTCTTCAGCCTCAGGCATAATAGCAACAGTAACAGCTGAGGTATGAATTCTACCCTGAGATTCAGTAGCAGGAACACGCTGAACTCTATGTGTTCCTGATTCATACTTCATCTTACTATAGATATGATCACCACTGATTGAAGCGATGATTTCTTTAAAACCGCCTGTTCCAGTTGGACTGGAACTTAAAATTTCAACTTTCCAGCGGTTAACTTCAGCATAGCGGGTATACATGCGGAAAAGATCTGCTGCAAAAAGGGCTGCTTCTTCTCCACCTGTTCCTGCCCGGACTTCAAGAATGATATTCTTTTCATCCATCGGGTCTTTGGGCAGAAGTAAAATCTTAAGCTCATCTTCAAGTTTGGGAAGCTGTTCCTTGATTTCATCAATTTCAGCTTTAGCCATTTCACGGATTTCAGGATCGGAATCCTTGGCCAGTTCCTTATTATCTTCAAGATCAGAATTTAAAGTCTTATACTGACGAAAAGCTTTAACAATAGGATCAAGCTCTGAGTGGGTCTTAGTGACTTTTCTATAGCGTTCCTGATTATTATAAACTTCCGGATCACTAAGCTCCTGCTCAAGATCCAGAAATGAACGCTCTATCTCTTCTAACTTCGCAAACATATATTAACAGCCTCCATCTTAGCGAACAGCATGATTCAGTGCGGCTATAGCCACTTCAAGCTGCTGCTCGTCAGGCTCTTTGGTTGTCAGCAACTGCATACCCATTCCGGGCAGACAAAGAACCTTACAAAATCTATTGCCGACATTTTTACCTGCGGCCTTAATCAATTCATAGGCTATGGCACTGATCGGTGCCATCATAATGAGCTTGATTCCAACAATATAGAGATGCTTTACTATGAAATGTTCAGGAGCCCAGATTTCAACAATCAGCGGAACAAAGATAGTAAAAAGAAGAATACTCACGACCAGAACAAACAGCAGAAAAGCTGTTCCGCAGCGGGGATGAAGGCGACTGAAAGTTTTAGCAGACCCCGGTGTCAGATCGTTACCGGATTCATAAGCCCATATAACCTTGTGCTCAGCTCCATGATACTGAAAGACTCTCTTGATATCAGGCACAAAAGAAATTGAAAGAATATAGCCTATGAACATCGCCATTTTAAAAGCGCCATCCCAGATATGAAAACTGAAACTGTCAACATCTCCGGAAAAGCCAAGCCACTCCATGCCGATGCTGAAAAAATGCGGCAGGACAACAAAAAGTCCCAGAGCAGCACCGATAGCGACAATCATGGTAAGAATAAGATGAAAACTGGTGAGTTCTCCATCCTCTTCTTCATCAAGGGCCTGTGTTGCGGAGTAGTTCAACGCTTTTACGCCGTTGACCATTGTTTCCAGAAATATTGGAAAGCCTCGAATAAAAGGCTTGTTAAGAAATGCGGGAGTCATTGAGAACCACGGGCGTTCTTCAACAACTATTTCTCCATTGGGACGACGAACAGCTATGGCCAGATTTTTTTTAGAGCGCATCATAACGCCCTCTATAACGGCCTGACCGCCAACGGTTTTGGCGGCGGACATGAGAAGGGATGACTTCAACAAAACCCGTTTTCCTCTTTTTTCAGACTGGTTAGATACATGTTCCATGCTTGAAAACTAGTCACAAACATTGGAGCAGGCAAGTCATTTACGAATAAAAAGGGATCGGCTGCGCTAAAAAGATTACAGTCACCTGTAATGCTTAAAAGAATAAATCTTTATTCAGCCGAAAAAGCAACATGCCTCCGCCCGGAAAACGGACAGAGGCATGTCCAGCGGCCATGACCGCGAAAAACGGGCTAGTTGCCTTTTGCTTTGCTGCTTGCGTCAAATCCGGCATATTTTTTCTTGAAGCGATCGATACGACCGGCGGTATCAACAAAACGCTGTTTACCGGTGTAAAAAGGATGGCAGTTTGAGCAGATTTCTACGCTTACTTCTTCACCCTTTGTTGAATATGCTTCACTTTCGTAGCCGCAGTGGCAGCGAATTTTTGCTTTGTAAACTTTGGGATGGATATCTTTTTTCATGACGTTCTCCTGTCTTTGTTTTCCGTGGAAACAAAGCCCTATATCCCCACTGTCAACAATTTGCAAGGCTTTATTGCCGTTCAAATAAAATTTGTTGCTGCCGGATAACAAACGAACTTTGTTTTTTTCAATAAAAAGGGCGAAACCGGATGGTTTCGCCCGTAAAATCTGCTTTAAGCCAATTGCTATACACAACCGGTGGGCTTGGGCAGACCAGCCATCTTACAAGCTCCCTTACCGGGTCCGGAGGGGAAAAGTTCGTAGATGTGTTTCAGCTTGTAGCCAGTAACCTTGGAAAGGATACGAACCATAGGAGCGATACCGTTTTTCTTGTAGTAGTCCTGCAGAAAGTCGAGAACTTTCTGATGTTCGTCGCTGATTTCTTTGATTCCTTCGCTGTCTTTAACGTAGTCAACCCATTCAGGAGCCCAGTCTTCAAACTTCAAAAGGAAACCGTCTTCATCAACTTCAAAGGATTTACCTTCGTATTCTACCTGTGCCATTTGAGATCCTCCTAGGATTCAATATAGGTATTATCAGCCAAAAGGCCCTTTCCGGACCTACCATATCCAAAAACAGCGATCCGCTGTTTCACAACTATTTTGTATTGTCAGCAAAAATCCGTATAGTTGAGAAGTAATAATACCTCAACGGGTTTGTGTCAATACATACCCACAATAACCGCGCTGAACAGAATTAGTTTTGCTCAAGTTTTTCAAGATGCGCGCGGGCATAATCAAGAGCAGGATCAAGATCAAGAGCCGTTGCTAAATACTCACGGGCTTCATCGGTTCTGCCCATAAATTTAAGACATAATCCGAGATTTGCAAGATCCGAAGCCGAGCCACTGTCAAGAGCAAGAGCTGCCTTGAAATCTTCAGCCGCAATTTCGTAGCTGCCGCTTTTAAATTTGGCAACACCCCTCAAATTGAAGTATTCTTTGGCCTGATCGTCAAGCTCAATGGCTCTGTCCAGAAATGGTACAGTTTCAGGCCATTTTTCCTGAACAGACAAGGAATAAGCTGCATAGAAAGCTGCCAGAGCCCTTTCCTCATCAGCCGGCTGGAGTTTTTCCGCTTTCTCAAAAAAGCCTACTGCGCTGTCGGCTTCCCCACTGCGCAGAGCAAGCATTCCTTCAAAAAACGGGATAAAATAAGCCTTTTCTCCATAAATATCAGCGATTATATCAAGGCCTTCACCAGCTAAATCAATGGAAGTCTTTTCAGATAAAATTCTACCGGTAAACAGTCCAAGGCTGGCATAAGGGGTCCTTTCCCTAAACTGAAATCCCGGAACAAAACTATAGTTGGCCGGTACACCAAGATCAGGATTTGTTATATCCACACTATAGAGAGTGAATCCTTTATCCATCAAGCCTGAGGCAAGTGCTTTCAGCTCAGTCAGGATATCATCATCTTCAACAGAAGGAAGGTCGGACAAAGCTATAGTTTTACCTTCGCTCAACCACCGGGTCTGCTCAATCTCAGTAAACTTTGGCAGCCCGGAAGCTTCGTAAACTCTGCCTGTCTCAAAATCACCGGCAAGCTGCGCAACTTCTGTCACAGCCCTTATAGCTGCTTTTTCAGGAGAAGCTGAGGTTCCGGCAGTGAAAACGATTTCGCTCATACCGGGAAAAGTTGAGGGGTCCCATGCTGTAGCCGCAACGGTGGGAACAGGCATACCAAGTGAAAAATCATTCAATATAAGACGGACACCATTGTCTGCAAAACATTTGCAAAGGCGGAGAAGAACTTCATCGCCACAGGTTGCAGGATCAATTACCGGGAGTTCCGGCCGTTCTCTATCTATTACAGCACAAACATGCCTTTCCACCAGTTCGCAAGCTCCCTGAAGGATTGATTCCTCACTGGTGTTTCCTGCGGAAGACCCATTGAACTCGTTCAGAATTCTGAACCAGTCCAGAGGAACATATTCTGTTTTCCCACTGCTGACATTAAGGACAGGACAGAACATCCAGCGCACAAGATCAAGAATGACTCTGGCCTTGGCAATATCCATCTCTTCACCGACAGACTGAAGAATTCTCTCAATGGGAATCACCTGCCCCGGCCACATCTCTTCCGCTTCGCTGTATGTAGCTGGTACAAAATTTTCAGGATTGTTCCAGAACGAAAAAAAACTATAGCGCTCAACCAGCTCCATAACGGCAGAGGCTTCGGCCTGAATAGCTGAAGCTCCCTTTCCCATCTGCTTTCTGGTAGGCATAATGGCTCTGGCGGCACTTCCGCATTCACTGATAAATACAGGTATTCCAAGTCTCCCTGTATCAACCTTGCGGGTGCACTCAAGAACGCCGTCACATTTTTCAGCAAGTATCTTTTTAACTTTTTTGACAGTCTCTTCAGGAGAAACAGCTTTATCCTGATCTCTAGTGAATGATTTGGGGCATGATTTAAGCTCCAGCATTATTTTCGGCCTCCGAGTCTGTATAAATCGATAAGATCGCGACTTCCGTTTTCAGGATTTTTAAAAGGAACTTCCTGACGCATAATTTTATATTTATCTTTAATCGTCTCAAAAAAGAGTCTTCCGGTCCTTTTATGATCCATGGCAAGAACGGTTTCTGCGCCGGGAACATCCTTCAGGTGAGCCTGAACAAATTCAGCAAAAGGCTTATAAGTATCTTCCTGATAAAGGACTTCACAGCCTATTATATAATCAAATTTTTCACCCAGCCTGTCTGTTGTAAAATCAACTTTTTTTAGAGTGATTTTATCTTCAAGGCCGTTACGGAGAGCGTTAAGTCTGCAAAAAAGAAGGGAATCATCTTCAATGTCAGTCATGACAACATCAAGTCCCCTTTTAGCTGCTATCATCCCTACAAGTCCGCATCCGGCACCGACTTCAAGAACCCTGGCATCTTTGATCGGAGAAATTTTCATGAGATAAAAACCGAGGATAAGACAAGAAGGCCATATTTTAGCCCACAACGGCAGTTCAATTGTTTTGCCGCCGCGTGCTTTATCTACCAGTTTATCAAGGTATGCCGGCATATCAGCAACCTGAGCAACTTCCAGCTCAACATTATCAACTTTGACCTTTTCAAACCTGATTGCCCCGAACTTTCTTCTGGCTTCAGCCAGAAGCTCGTCAAACCAGGCACTGGTAATGGCAGATATATCTTTCACAATTATTCTCCTGTCAGGATAAGTATACTTGTTCTTATAGTCTAAAATTTCATACTTCTAAAGTATGTCTTAGCTAAACCTCATGCCGTTGAGGGATAATCATTTACTCCTTAACGGTCAACTCAGGCCGCAGTAATACTGCTTGCGGCAAACAAATAATTCTTTTCAGGGAATTTAGTTACAATTTCAAAAGGATCGAATTTAGGGTGATAAATTTCCACCTGAAAAAGTGAGGGTGTTCCAGCATGATATTTTTACCGGTCTTAACCGAGATATGACAAAAGCACCTCAGGATAAGTCAGAATGTCTAGTTTATCCTGTGCGGAAGCCTTGAGAGCCTTATAACAACCGTTGCACGGACAAACGATTCCCTGCACTCCTTTTTCAAGAGCCGAACCAATAATTTTGTCAGCCGAACGTTTGCAGCACAGCTTGTTGGACAAATCCACAAGAGAAATACCATCCAACTCACCAAGGGCATTACGGTATCTAGGCCAATCGAGATCAGCATCAGGATAATGTGCCTTGTAATAAGTATGGCAACCTTCAAAATATCCCAACTTCATCGACACAGTCTTAGTCTGCCGTTGCTTTATACTATCCAGAATCAAATCCAGTATATATCCATGACACTCGTCAGAACCGGCAGATGCTTGTCTGGCTGCGGAAGCACACCCGACACAGCAGTAATACAGTTTATCTGCGCCCTTTTGTGCCGCCAGTTCCCTGTTCTTTTGAATAAACTTGGCACCTTGTGCCAGACCCTTTTCAAGATTCTTAGTTACTAAAGGAAGACCGCAGCAATACTCTTTTTCCAGCCAGGTATAATCAACGCCTAAAACATCCAGCAGTCGTATGTAGTCCTGCAACAGAAACGGAGTTGTAAATGGACGGTAGCATCCGAAAATTATACCATTCGCCGCACGTTTTTTAGGATTGCATATCCCATGAGCAGTGAGGACATCATTTCGCAAAATATCGCTGGCGCCATGATTGCCATAAGTCTCAATATCCTCAATCTGCTTTTCGAAGGGCCTGCCAGAAGCGATTTTGTCGGCAAAAGCATTCTCAGGCGCAAAGGCGATCTGTTTCGGCATCAAAAAAAGACCTCATTATAATTAGCTAATGATTAAGTAAGTGTATATCGATCAAATTAAATACGGAGGTCTAAAGAAAGATGTGATGCAGGAAACAACGTCCATTCCCTTCATCCCCCTATCCGGATAGTTCCAGCAGCAATATATACTTTTTGATCGATTCATCCGTGACAATGCACAGAAAATATAATGGGGAAATTCAAAGTGGCAACCACCAAGAAGATGATAAAATAAGACTCAATATATAAACCAAAAAAGCCGACCCAATTAAGGATCGGCTTACTATTCGCTGGAGCGGGAAACGGGATTTGAACCCGCGACTTCAACCTTGGCAAGGTTGCACTCTACCACTGAGTTATTCCCGCGAATTTGGAGGCGGCATCCGGATTTGAACCGGAGAATGGAGGTTTTGCAGACCTCTGCCTTACCACTTGGCTATGCCGCCAAATTCGTGGAGCGGGAAACGGGATTTGAACCCGCGACTTCAACCTTGGCAAGGTTGCACTCTACCACTGAGTTATTCCCGCTCACGAAAAGCGAAGCAGTTTTTACGTTTGCTGCTTTTATTTGTCAACAACTTTTTTTATTTTTTTTCAAAAATATTTTTAGAAAAGTCATTGTCAAAATGGACTTTTATCTCTGCCATGAATCTAAACTCATAGCAAATAAAATTTTCCATTAAATCAGACAAAAAAAACGCTTCAAATTTTCAAAGAGTCAGCTCGTGCTGACGGAGAAAGCTTTTATGACAGACAGAATTGTTTGTCAAACATTTTGAAATTTTTATTATTTTTATATTTTATAACTTACGCTTTACTTTCAATGTAAGAATGGGCTACAACCACTTTCTTTCTAAACCGATACGGGGTCGACTGATTTTAACAATTCTGTGAGCTACCTCGCATGGGAGGATTAAATGAATCAAAAAGAACTTGAGTTCTTTCGTGAATCTCTCAACAAGATGCTCAATGATATCCTGCAGAAAGGTCAGGAAACCATTGAGGATATGACTGAATCCGGCGAAGTTTATGCTGACCCTGCCGACAGGGCTACAGCTGAATCTGATAGAGCCTTTACACTGAGGCTCAGAGATCGTGAGCGCAAGCTTATTAAAAAGATTCAAAAAGCCATTCAGCGCATTGATGATGGTGATTTCGGTTACTGCGTTTCCTGCGGTGACGAAATATCTATCGCCAGACTCAAGGCGCGTCCTGTTACAACCCTTTGTATAGCATGCAAAAGTAAGCAGGAAGACGAAGAAAAAAATCGCGGAGACTAAGGCTCCGTTATAACTCCTTATGGACGCACACTTCTTTCGTGCTTTGGCAGCTGAAATAGGTCCACACCTTGAAAGCCGCCGGGTTGAGAAAGTTTTTGCTCCTGCCGAAAATGTATGGACTTTTGTTGTTCAGGCAAATGACGGCAGAAAGTATCTGCTTTTCAGACCCGCCAAATCGGCGGGTCTGTTTTTTATGTCCGCAATGAAGCCGGTCAATCCTTCAACTCCGCCAGCTAAAATTATGTGGTTGAGAAAGAGGCTCTGCGGAAGAAGACTTTTTGAACCTCAGATTGACTGGGTTAATCTTAAACTGGCCTTCACTCTCTCTCCTGCCCGCAATTCAGAAAATTACAACTACATAATTTTTGATCTGAAAAATGGTGTTTCACTAAAACGTGAGCTGCCTGAAGATTTCGGTATAGAACCTCAATGGCCCGCTTTTGAGCAGATTGAATCGGAACCTGAAATCTGGCAGCAGTTCCCGCAGATATCCCCCCCTCTGCGTAAACACTTTTCTTATATTTCAAGAACCGAAGCTCAAGAGCTGCTCTCAAGACTTAAGAAAAACAACCTGAGCAGCTTTTATCTTCCACGGGAAGGCAGTGGAAACATAAGACCGCCTAGAGTATGGCAGGAAGGCCAGCAATGTGCCTCCTTTACCAGTGCCATGGAAGCTTCGGCCAAATACGGAGAGAGAATTCTTTTCCCTCTGCTCGAACAGCAGGAAGAAAAAGGTGAAAGCGAAGCTCTGAAAGCAGGCCGGAAAAAATATCGCAAGACAATTAAAAGAATTGAAGATGAAGAAAAACGTCTTGCCGGCCTGCAAGCCCTGAAACAAAAGGCCGAACTTCTGCAAAATGAACTATACAGGTTCAAAGACAGCAAAGATCTGCAAAAAGTAACCGTCAGCCATCCTGAGCAGGGAGAAGTCTCTATTGATCTTGATCCACGGTTAACTCCGTCCGAAAATATGGCCAGAATGTTTAAACTGGCAGCTAAAGCCGAGCGTGGTTTTATTCATATGAAAAGGCGCAGGCAGGAAGTTGAAGAAAAATACGAAAAACTTATTGAAAATAATCTGCTTCCACAGCAGCAGGACAGCCAGAATAAAAAAATAACCATACCTAAAAAATATAAAGGCATGGCTGCTTCTCTTTTCGTTTCTTCAGATGGATTTTTAATTATCCGGGGTAAAAACAGTAAAGCGAACCATGAGATACTAAGTAAAGCTGCATCAAACTTTGACTACTGGTTTCATGTCGCAGACGGTCCGGGATCGCATGTAATCCTCAAGAGGGATCATCCGGGTCACGATGTTCCTCAAAGAACGCTTGAAGAAGCTGCGGTACTGGCAGCATTGAAAAGTTATCGCTCAGCAGACAGTAAAGCTGAGGTTATCTGTGCGCTTGTTAAAGACATCAGAAAAATAAAAGGTGCCAGTCACGGGCTTGTAACCGTTGATAATGAAATCGCCCGTCTTAATATTGAAATAGACCCTGAACTGGACAGCAAACTGACCAGAAAAGTGTAATTACACCATTTTCGAAAGAGGATTGTCTTTAAGCATGGAAAGAATGAGATTCTCCTCTTTATCAAGCCTTGCCTGAACGCTGTTGCGAACCGCTTCTGTTGAAGACCCGAACCGGCTTTTTCTCTCACCGTAAATTTCCTTAACAAGGTTTGAAGGAAAACCCTGACTTCTGGCACTTTCAGCAAGACTTTCAACAGCATCAGCGATCATTCTTCCAGCACCAGTAGCACCATGCTGAACAGACGTACTCCAGATAACTTCTTTTACTGCTTCCGGCATTTTATTAATATCAATGCCTGTTTTTTCAAAAATTATTTTCGCAGCCGGATCATAATGGCTGGCTTTAATAAAATCGTGCTGCAACGCCTCAAAGCCTGCGGGGTCCTCAGAAGATATTTTTTTCCATTCCTCAGGCATACCGCCACCGGTACTACCTGTATTTGATGGACCGCTTGCTCCAAGTCTTTTGGCAAGATCAGGAGCCTTGGTTTTCAAAAAATCCATAAAATCATCCATTGCCCCGGTTTTGGAAGCAATCTGATATTTTCCATAGGAAGTTCCTCCAACCCTGTCATAGCCTATAGCACCAACGCCCTGCGACCCGGATTCAAAGTGTGCAGTCAGTCCACCTAATTTTTCTGAACTATCGATAGGATTACTGACTGGTTGATTTGCTAATGTTTTTTTCAAGCCAGCTGAAGTTTGAGGATTGAGAGCACTGAAGTCTGTACCATAAGCTTTAATCTGCCTTGACAGATTGAGCCCCTTTACACTGGATAAAGCCTGAAGAGCTTCCAGTACCAAAGCATCATTCATTATCGAAGTATCCATTCCTCCGACATTCATCTGCCCGCTTGAGTCAGAGCTATCATTAAACATTTTCTGAGCCAGCAGCATCTCCGACTCAAAAGATTTATCACCGGATTTTAAATTATTTTTACCGATGAGATCGCTAAAGCCGGAAGAGATTCCGCCGGAACCGTCAATTCCACTATTGCCGACTATTTTAGTTAATGCACTCAAATAATTGCTCATAATAAATCCCCTGTCAGAAAATAGACTTCTTAACAGGGGATAAAGCACAAAGCATACCAACTTGGTAACTAATATTTTCCAAGTATCGCTTTAAATTCGGAAGATTTTAAAAGAATATCTTTTAACAGTGCATGCCCTCTGGCAAACGGCAACCCGTTTATTTCAAAAGGATTGATAAAAAAACCATCCGAGGCTTCATACATTTCAGGCTTTTTATACCCGCCTGAAAAGGTGCAGTACCTGCAAAACATTTCTACATGATAGTTTTCAAAGGAATAGCATATCCCCGGCGCAACTCCTAAAATTTTAACAGGGACACCGGTTTCCTCTATGTATTCTCTTGCCAGAGCCTGCTCGACAATTTCACCTTTTTCAATTGATCCTCCGGGAAATTCCCACTTTCCACCCCAGAGATCATTATCCAGCCTCTTTTGAATATACACTTTGCCGGAATAAACAAAAATTCCGGTTGCCATTTTTATATTTATTCTTTCACTCAATTCAAAAAACTCCCGAAAAGATGCATCTGTGAACAAAAAAATTCATCGTTTACTGTCAGCAGGTTCAAATAACTCTTTTTTCCTTTTATCAAAAACCACGGCAGCCCTGAAAGCAGACAAAGCCAGAGCCAGAATACTCATAATTATGATAAGGCCTTTTTGAAATTCCCACTTCTGCTGAATAATTATATCAATGATGAAATTAGAACCCATGCTTTTGGCGTAGTAGGCAAGCAAAGGCACACATAAAAGGGCCAGCCCTAAAAATATTACTTCCAGCCAGATAAAAGTTCGTCCGAGAAGCATTACAAAAAGAGTGCTGTCACGTACGACCCTCAATGTGACAAGCCTACTTTTCAATTTTTGAAGCCTGTCATCTATTTCATCAAGATATTTCTGCGTCTTCCTGAATGTTTCAGCAACTTTCAGATGCTGAGACTTTATCCAGTTGATTTTTTCTGCGCAATAGTTGAAATCCTTATTAAAATCAGTGAGAAGTTTGGGAAAAGGGAACCATGAGGCTTCACCCTGAATTTCTTTCAACCTTTCAAAATAAATTTCTACCTTTTTATTGATGACCCTGATTTCATAATCAACGCGCTTCTCAATTTCATCAGTTAGTCTGGCAACACCGGTAATCAACTGCTGAAAAGCAACATAGTTGTTTACTTTTGTCAGTTGATCCATGCGTTCCATGAAGTTTGAAGCTTCGTCCGCAAATTCATGACCTTCAGTAAACCACTGGGAAATATCCGAAGAGAGCTTTCCAAGGCCCTCGGCAACCGCTTTAGCTTCGGTTTCAGCCTCGCGCCAGAGATCACTCAAAGCTTGAAGCACCACAATCCTTCCGCGATCCATTTCAGGGTCAATTAGAATCCTGTTGAAATACAGAGGTTCTTCCCGGATAAGGTCTTCAAAGGATCCGACGGCCTGCTCGGCAAAGCCCATTTTAACCATACAGACACAACGCCTGTACTGCGGTTCAAGCCAGTTGGGACTTGTCCCGCCGATACGTTTATATATGGTGCTGGCCTCATTAAGCTGGCCAGTCACTTCAAACAGGCGTCCCTGTAAAAACATCAGATAAGACTGCTGCAAAGGTGAATAACTTAGTCTTTCAGCTTCCTGCCAGTAAAACATAGCCTGCTGGTCATCCCCCTGTTCCAGAGAAATAAAGCCCATCAAAGAACGCGGCTGATAACTGCGGCTGTAGCGAAGCATTGCCCTTTTCACCAGAGATTCGGCATTTTCGAGATCACCGTTCTTCAAAAAATCTACAGCAGTCCATATAAATTCACCTTCTTCCGGACCGCTGGTGAAAATTCCTTTGGGCCAGTCCTTGCCCCTACTCTTCCAGACAAGTTTCAAGATTCTGAGCTGGGCAACCGCATTTATGGCGAACAATGACCGGACCAAAATATTTTCAAGATCATTTCCCTTTAAAAGCAGGTCACTGAACCCTTTAAGAGGATTATCCATTGAGCTGATCTTTAAATCAATATTCTGAAAACCGCTGGTAAAATCCTTAACATCAACTACTGCAAGATTTTTCCAGATCTTTCCACGGTAATTAGCCAGAGATTTACTCGGGCATTCCGCAGGAAGATGATTTTTCATCCCGCAATAAAAGCATTCATCATTTTCACCGACAGCTATGCGTCTTGATATTGTAACTTCGAGTCCAGCTCCTGCTGTTTCAGTATGTTCCTGCGAAAGGCTGACCATGCACCACGAATCAAGACTTTCCTGATCGGATCCGAAACGGACTTCATTGATTACAAAATCTTTTCCTAAAAGGTATGCATCACGATATTTAAGATGCGGGCTGTCAGGAGTAAGTTTATCCCAGTCCAGATTGGCTTTTCTGGGAATTTCATCGTTAAAATTGAGCCCCTTTCCAGGAATAAGAGCCATTACAGACGGCCAGTAGCAGACCTCTTCACCTTCATTGTTGCGAACTCTTTTAATAAGAACCAACAAATCCTTAAGATATGTTTTTAAAAGAGTCAGCGAAGAAATAGGAAAAATAACGGTGAGGTCGGAAGTCATGTATTGCAGTCCAAGACGCTGCAACAGTACCTGAATTTCCGAAAAGAATGCCCGCCAGCCCCTGATAAATTCTTTATCAGAAGGATTACCTACTGGAATTATTACAAAATACCAGCTCTGAAGGGATTCATATCCCAGCCCCTGATCCGCATCCAGCAGCATCCATCCTGATTTGGAAAGCCCGCTGTGATGTCTGGCTGTCTCCAGTGAAAGCCCCGGTATGCTTTTCACAGTATCCTGAAACTGCGGGTGCACATAAATTTCAAGATCATCACCGGTATTAACCGACTGTCCGGAAAATTCATCAGCTATTTTTATGGTAGTATGAAGGTTGTAATCAACCAGAAGAGTAAGGGGGATGACCTGAAAAAAAACAGGCATAGGGTTGAGCTTGGACCAGATCTGGAGTCTGGCCAGCACTCTGAAAACATCGTCAGTGAAATAATACCACAATGCTTCATTGCGGTCTTCACTCATCAAAATTCCACCAAAATCCATCAGACTCCTGTAAACAGAGTCGTCTAGGGAATCAGACCACACCACCCACAGACCGAAACCTCTATTTACCATTCGTGAATGGCTGACAGTGGGAAATTTTTCTAATAAGGTATCAATCTCAAACAAACCTTCAACTCCTTTTGAGGGAGAATATTATGGACATTTCAAAAAAAATAGCTGAGTTGAAACAAGATCCTGAATTTGCAAAAAATGTCGGTATGATCTTAACTCATAACGGGATAATCCGTGGCTGGTCACGCGGTACAAAAGCCGAAGTTACAGCAGTCGAAATAACCGTGGACCATGAAAAGATCGAACAATTCCGTAAGGAATATGAAAAAATGCCCGGCATATATAAAATTGTTGTTGAACCGATAGGCGGACTCCTTAAAGTCGGAGATGACGCACTGTTCATCATTGTTGCCGGAGACATCCGTGAAAACGTTAAAGAATGCCTCTCGCAGATACTTGACAAAATTAAGTCAGAAGGACTCTCCAAAAAAGAGATCATGGCTTAATATAAAACTTATATATTAAAATATGGTAAAAGCACATACCGCAGTGCCGGGCTTCCCGTTATATCAACCGGAAAGCCCGGCACTGAAATTTTTAATCACAAATCAGAATTTAAAAACTCCAGCAGCTCGGAAGGTTCAGATTCAGGGTTCTCTTTAATTTCAGTAACAAGCTCTGAAACCTTAAGCGCATATTCATCACGCCCTCTCTTGAAGCACCCTCCGCAAAAGTAACCCAGTTTACGCTCAATCTCCTGACTAACTGCTTCAAATTCAGAAACAGAAAGGTCAGTCTTTTTTAAAAGTTTAAGCAGAGCATATATCCTGTAGATATCCGGAAACAATACTTTGGATGTAAGCTGATCCTCACGCCCTCCATTTCTAACAGTCAGTTCCTTGTCAATAAGTCCTATCGGATAATAC
The DNA here is from genome assembly GCF_000429985.1 of Maridesulfovibrio bastinii DSM 16055. NCBI lineage: Bacteria > Pseudomonadati > Thermodesulfobacteriota > Desulfovibrionia > Desulfovibrionales > Desulfovibrionaceae > Maridesulfovibrio > Maridesulfovibrio bastinii. Next base: position 29,156 of record NZ_KE387016.1, on the reverse strand, counting down.
CTGCAAATATTTATCCAAAAATCAAAATCCTCATAAGCAGGCATAAGTTCATCAAATGGTCCGAATTTATCCCATATTTCTCTACTGAAAACAGTACAGGATGGGCTTATAAGGCAGGTCTGCAACGAATTGTCAAAAATCCGACCCTCAATCTTTCTATTACGTTTTCCTTTTTTTACTTTTTTACCATTCCTAAACCATGCTTCATCGGTCTGGCTTATCTCGTATCCGTTTTCAGCCATATATTCCAATTGAATATCCAATTTATCAGGCAACCATGTGTCATCTGAATCCAGCAGAGCAATATACTCGCCGTCAGCTTTGGATATGGCTCTGTTCCTTGCTGAGGAAACGCCTCCGTTAGCGCCGGAAAAGACTTTCAATCTTGGATCTGAAATTGAATCGACGGCTTCACGGGAAGCATCAGTTGAGCCATCATCAAAAACTATGCATTCAAGATTACTGAAACTTTGATCAAGAACAGAAGAAACCGCATTGATTACCATTTCTTCCCTATTGTAAACTGGTATAATAACTGAAACCTTCATCTTACTCTTGCCTTCAACTGAACTCACTGTCATATTTGCCTGGTTAGGTAGTTATCAAAATCAAAACTTATATAGAGAAACTTTAGCAACCGAAAGGTTATACGGATGAAAATTTTTCAGGTTATCAATGTCCGCTGGTTCAATGCGACTTCGTGGTATGCCCTATATCTGAGCCAGTTGTTACAGGATGCCGGACATGATGTGCTGGTAATAACTCTGGCTGATACAGAAACGGAAGCCAAAGCTCTTGAAATGGGACTCAATGTAAAAACTATTGATCTCAATACCACTCATCCGTTTAAACTTGCACGAGCCTGCGCGCAAGTGCTCTCACTTGTCAGAGATCTTAAGCCAGATGTGGTTAATTGTCACCGCGGAGAGAGTTTCTTCTGGTGGGCTATTTTGCGCAAACTGCGTCTGGGATTTAAACTTGTCAGAACCCGTGGAGACCAGCGTCTCCCTAAAAACGATATAATCAACCGCTACCTGCATTCAAAAGTTGCCGATGCTGTTGTTGCCACCAACAAGCGTATGGCCGGACACTTTCTGGAAAAAATGAAACTGGACCAAAGCAGAGTCTGGCTCATACATGGTGGAGTTGATAATGCCCGATTCACTTTCTCCGAAAATGGACGAAAAGAAATCCGGGAAAAATTCGGCTTTACGGACCAGCACAGCGTCATAGGCTTGCTTGGACGCTTTGACAGGGTAAAAGGCCAAAAGGAACTTATTCAGGCTGTTGGCAAAATATACAACGATTACGGATATAAAGATATCAGACTTTTGCTGCTTGGATATCCCACGGCAACAAGTAAGCGGGAAGTGGACATCTGGATAGAAGAAAACAACGTAAAAGAGATCACCGCCATCAGTGGTAAATGCACCGATGTCTCAGCGTGCATCTCAGCTCTGGATATAGGAGTGATAGCTTCTTTATGGTCTGAAACCATTGCCAGAGCAGCTCTTGAAATAATGGCCTGTGACAGGCCTCTTATTTCAACAACAGTAGGAGTCATGCCTGATCTTGTTCCTCAATCAGCATTGATACCTCCCGGTGACGTTCCGGCTATGACCGTAAAACTGCTTGATGTGCTCAACGATCCGGCTCTTGCCGAAGAGCTTGTAAAAAAGCAGAAAAAAACTATGTCCCAGCTTTCGGGCAAAGATTTTCTGACCAGAACCCTTACTCTGTATACCGGAATACAGGATAAATAAGCTGCCTGATTATTCAGGTCCGAAAGTTGCCCTTACACCTTCGAGCTGATCAGAAACCTCCAGAATGGTTCGCGCATAATAGGTTGAGTGGTTATAGCGATAGACAACCTTCAGTTTGCGCTTTCGGCTCAGGTTGTTATTCCAGCCATGCTTTTTTAGAAAATTAGCCATACTTGCAAGGGCGTCCGGCTTATTGAAAAGATCCACTCTTCCGTCATTATCTCCGTCTACTCCGTAGCTTATCGCTGTAGTGGGCATAAATTGACATATCCCGAAGGCTCCATAAGCTGAACCCGGAATCTCAACAGGGTTTATGGAATTATCATGCGAAAATTGAAGTAGAGCCAGAAGTTCTCTGTAAGCCCAGTCCGACTTTTCTTTGGTCCTTTTTTGCAGCCATTCCATATCATTTTTTGATAATTTTTTCTGAGAAATGTCATCAAAAAACAGATTCAAATCATCAGCCGCAGCCATGTTTGCAAGGTTGTTAAGTGCCGGTTTCTTGCCAAGCGTAAACCCCAGCCTTGTTTCGACAAGCAGCAAAGAGACAAGAACACTTGGCTGGACACCATATTTCTTATCAATTTCCTGTAAGTATGAGTAATTTTCTCTTAAAAAGGCATAGGCTCCAGCTAAAAGAACAGGTCCGACATAACGTTTATCGTAACTGGCATCTTTTACTTTGCGTTCTGCCGGAGGAGTTTTACGCCTGGTCAGTAATGCTCCGATCTTTCTGGACATGACTCCAGAATCAAACTTGAGAGAAGCCGCAGAAAAGACAGTATCCACATACTCTCTGTTAAGCCCGTCTGTTACAAGACGATCCTTGAGTATATTCCATCTGGCATCAGAAGCTGCTACCGGATTCACAAAAACAATCGTCATCAGTAACAGAAAAAAAGAATTTTTAACCAATCCTGATTTTAGCAAAAGACCTCCATCTAAAGCCTATTAAGCGGTATGTTTGCCATTCTCTCCTCAAAATCATCATCAATATTATCAGCATATTCCTTAAGTTCATAATGCTTGCCGCAGACCCTGCAGCGCAAATCAACCTTTCCTCAACCCCGTGAAGCAAGTAATTCCCCGCCACAGGATTCACAGATCATTGTTGTTTCTTTTGCAGGACTGAAACTGCAACTGTTCATATCATATTTCATAGCAATAAAGTTTATCCGGATGCACCGAAAATGTTAATGTTATATAAATAAGAAAAGGCCGGATTCCCGTGAGGATTCCGGCCATAACTTCAAAATGCCGCAAGAGCTAATTTGTTTTCAATGACGGATTTTTCACGCCCATGGCAACATAAAGCCTTGCTAAAGCAACCTGATAGTCGGCTAGAGCCTGAATTAATTCAGCCTCACTACCACTCAATCTGGATTGAGCATTCAATACTTCGTTGTTAGTGCTGACCTGAGCCTGATATCTGGCCATAGCCATTCTATAACCTTCACGTCCGGCTTCAACTGATTTTCTGCCTACACCGATACGGTCCGCAGCGGCCTTAAGGCTCAAAAGGTTATCTTTTATTTCGTACGAAGCTTCCAATCTTGTATTTTCAAAGTCAGCTTTGATTTTCTTAACCTGCTCTTTGGCTCTTTTAACATCGTAATAAGTACTTCCCCAGCTGAAAACATTCCAGTTTACAGTTGCGCCGGCTGACCAGCTTTCCGGGTTTTTAGTGTACCTGTTTGTGTCTGTTAAAGGATCACCGCCGGCCCGGTTGTAATCAAAATCTGCTGAGACATGAGGATAATAGTCACTTTCTGAGATATCAACATCTTCTTCAGCAACTTTTATTGATTTTTTGGCAATGCGTAAATCGGGGCGGTCTTTATCCGCAGTGCTGATGCAATCATCAAGCGAACGGGAGAACGGAAGATATGTAAGTTCTCCACTATAGTTGATGTTCTCATCTATCGGCAGATTTAAAAGGGTATTCAGCCTTGCATGCCTTGATGAAACATCATTCTGCGATTTCAACAAATCCTGCTGAGCTGAAGCCAGCTCGACCTCTGCCTGAAGCACGTCTACTCTAGGACGAAGACCAACCTGATAAAAAGCTTCAATAACTTTTAGCTGGGATTCAAGACGGGCAACAGAATCCTGTTTACTCTTAACATCCATGCGTCCCTGAAGCAGAGTCAGAAAAGAAGTCTGAATTTCCTGAATAAGTGACAGTTCAGCCTGATAAAGCCTTGCTTCATCCTGCTCACGCTGGATTTTAGCTTTCTGGTAATTGGAAAGGAGGTTGAAACCGGTAAAAATAGGCTGGGAAATATTTATACCCATGCTCCATTTATCCTGATAATCCGAGTTGACTCCCATAAGCTTAGGCTGTTTATTCTGGTGACGATAGCCATAGCTCATGTCAACTGAAGCCCCGAAATTACCACGGGCTGATTTTACATTACTATCTGAAGACAACAGCTGTCTGCGGGCTGAAACTATTGTAGGATTCTGCCTGAGACCTATCTGGACACATTTTTCCAAAGTCAGAATGCGTGTAGCTTTCTCTTCATCAGGAGTAACCGCCTGAGGAACTTGAGCTGTCGCATTCGAAATACTGACTGTAGAAACGTCAGCGGTGGAATTGGAAGCAGTTTGTGCAGATGATACTGTGGGCAGACAAATTAAACCAAGCATCAGCAGAATAGCCAGATAACTATATTTCATATGAATTTCCTAAATTGATGAACTCTATCTTCAGTGATTGTAACAAACCTGTTCATATATAGAGTGTACTGCCAATGTTATCAAGGGCAAATTTAATTATTGATTACATGCTTATTACAAAAGCTGCCCACAATCAGACTGATCCCCGCGTAATTTTTCAACAGCATGCTTAAGAGCCGGGATAACAGCTTCAAGCCCTTCACGCACTGCTTTAGGACTGCCCGGTAAATTGATTATTATACTTTCTCCCAGTACCCCGGCAACTGCACGGGAAATCATCGCATGCGGAGTTTTTTCAAGACTTGCAGCAGTCACAGCCCTTTCAAAACCCGGCAGCCGCTTATCTATAACAGCAAGAGTCGCATCCGGTGAAACATCTCTCGGGCCGACTCCTGTTCCGCCGGTTGTAATGATCAGATCATAACTTTCAGTAAGGGCCAGACGTGTTATCAGCGCCCGCAACATATTGTAGTCATCAGGAAGTATAAATCCATGAACAACCGAGGTATCAAAAGTCGAATCAAGCATATCACCTATCAGCGGTCCGGCTTTATCCTCACGTTCACCGCGTGAGCCTTTATCACTTAAAGTTACCCACGCTACACTGAGTCCTGATTTTGCAATATCAACATCAATGCTCATGCCAAGTGGAAGACTGCTGACAACTTCCGCCACCCAATAAAATGAAGAAGGCTTACCGGGATTAAACCCTGAAGATAAAATTTTTAGGAAGCATACTCCGTCACGGATGAAACATTCGCCTGCCTTGAGATTTACACAGGGCTGTTCCACAATGACAGAATCAGCAGCTGTCTTATCCGCTCCATCACACCGGATAATAACCCTGCCGCCTATTTCATAATTAAGATCAGCTGGAAAACGTACTTTTACCATGTCTTAACTCCAGAGTAGTTTTTGTATCAGGTAATATCAGGCCAGCAAAACAGCAAGTATTCCTGTAATAAAAATTCCGTCAAAAGTCCCTGCTCCACCGATTGAAACCACTGGGGCATCAATCATTCCGCGGGACGAAGGGGAAGCCAGATGCATAAGGTCCGCTCCGATAAGAGTACCGAGGCTGCCCGCAATATATGCGGTATGGGCTGATATGGCTGACGGTACAAAAATTAAAGCGGCAATAGCTGTAACCAATGGTGGAATAAGCACCGGAATAGCTATTCCCACACCGGATACTGGTCTTGATAATTTATAGCAGACCAAACTTACAATAATAAGACAAAGCACCATTCCCGGATTAAATCCAACTTTGGAAAGCAGAGAGAGAGAAAGCACTACCGGGATTATACATCCTCCAAAATTAACCGCTACCACCTGATGCACGAGTTCAGGCTCTTCTATACCCGCACCCAGAAGGTCTCTGCGTCTGAAAAAATAATTACGTGAACTGAAATTGCGTACAAGCATCTCTGAGCGGTATACTGGTATATTGATACCACTGCCCAAAAGCGTTGCTATCAGCAATGCAAAAACCTGAAACGGGGTCAATCCAAGCTTGGCAAAAGCAACGGTAACTATACCTACCTGTACAAAGATAAAAAGAAATAATATCAGGACAAAAAATATTATGCCCAGAAACATTGCAGAAGGCAGACTGAATAAAGGTCCTCGCATTTTATCTCCTGAGTTATCGTGATAACTGTTAATTCAACATTGAATAAAATTTTTAACCGAGATAGTCCCACGCTAATAAAAAATATTGAAGCTGTCAGTTCAAAAAGCTAAGAAGATGAAGCGTTGTTTGTTAAATAATAAAACAATAAGGAATATATAATGAAAGGAATAATCCTTGCCGGTGGCTCCGGAACCCGTCTTTACCCGCTGACTAGAGTTGTCAGCAAACAGTTACTGCCTGTTTATGACAAGCCGATGATTTATTATCCTCTTTCAGTACTCATGCTTGCCGGTATCAAAGACATCTTAATTATATCCACACCTCAGGATCTGCCGCGTTTCGAGGATCTTCTTGGTGACGGTTCCCAGCTTGGAATAAATCTTTCATACAGAGTGCAGCCTGAACCAAAAGGATTGGGTGAGGCTTTTATCATCGGGGAAGATTTTATCGGTGATGACTCAGTATGCCTTGTTCTGGGCGATAATATATTTCACGGTCAGGATCTTAGCACCATGCTCCAGCGTTCGGCTAAAATCGAACAAGGCGGTATTGTCTTTGCCTATGCGGTACGCGACCCGAGAAGATATGGTGTTGTTGAATTCGATAAAAATAAAAATGTTAAAAGCATTGAAGAAAAGCCGGAGACCCCTAAATCTAAATACGCTGTAACAGGCTTGTATTTTTATGATAATTCAGTTTTAGAGATAGCCAAAAATCTTAAACCCTCAGCCCGTGGTGAACTTGAGATAACAGATATCAACAAGGAATATCTCAAACGCGGCAAGCTGAAAGTGGAACTGATGGGCCGCGGCTATGCATGGCTTGATATGGGAACCCATGAATCACTGCTCCGTTCTGCCGGATATGTAGAAGCTATTCAGGAAAGACAGGGCTTCCTGCTGGCCTGCATAGAAGAAATAGCCTTCAGAATGGGTTACATAACCGCTGAGCAGCTAAAAAATCTGGCTTCGGATATGCTTAAAAATGAATACGGCAAATATCTGATGGCAGTATATAAAGAAGAAACAGCTTAAAAGCGCAGATAAAAGAAAAGCGGCATCAATTCTGATGCCGCTAAAAAATAAACATTCCCATACACAATACGGGAATAATCGGGGTGTCTAGTGATGGCCTTCGTTCTTACCCTGCTGGATTCTGTAAAGAGCCATACAGATCATCCATACAAAATAAATACCGATAAGAGAAACACCGACAAAACCAGCAGTGCTGCTGTGGCCCATGCCTGTTAATAATTCACTAATCATGCCCTCAAACCTCCATAAAATTTCGCCCAGTTTCACAAAAAATCGTTCTATTCATTCCTTCAAACCTGAATAATGTCAAGATATAGTTTGACTTTAACTATTGACAAACTCTGACGTGCTGATAAAAATTTAATATAAAAGTAACAGAATATACAATTTTTATATTCAATAATAAGCTCAGGCAGGCAATAACTATGACCAGTGACAACCACAATATAGAATCCAAATCAGATTCTGGTTTTCTGGACAAGTTGAAGAGCAAGCTTGACCGTATGCTTGGAAGAAAGGATTCTGAAGAGCACATCACCCTGACTTTAAAAAATGAAAATAAAAGTGCGGCAACAAGAAGGTCATTCAGGGTAAGTGTTTCAAATATGCACATTGTTTGTCGCAACCCTCGGGTCAAATGTAAAATATCGGACATCTGTGCAGATGGCGTCGGTTTTATCAGCAGCAGAGAATTTGAGATAGGCTCAATTATTGAGGCAGTTCTGCTCTGGTCTGGAAAACCGGTACTTAAAAATGTAAAAATAAAAGTAGTCCGCCAGAATAAAAATATAGTCGGATGCAGCTTCATTGATCTGAATAAAAAGCAGGATGTAACTCTCAGTAAAATAGTCCTTGCTGCCCAAAAAAAAGCCATCAAGCCGGGTTCCGGAAAAAAAACAGCAGTACACTCCGCACAGGACTTTGAAAAAAAGAAACCTATCAAACTCTAATTCAGTTACGGCCCACAGTTAGATTAATCTGATACTCCACTTATTTTTCTTTCCAATAATGTTTTAAGCTTAGAGAGGTTTTTATGAAAATCGTTATTCTTGACGGCTACACCACCAATCCCGGTGACAACCCCTGGACATCTCTTGAAAGTCTGGGAGAGCTGGAAGTTTATGACCGCACACCAGAAGATCTTATCGTAGAGCGTTCTAAAAATGCCGACATAATTTTTGCAAATAAAGCGGTTCTCTCGGCTGAAGTTCTTAAACAGCTTCCACAGCTCAAATTTATTTGTGTTCTTGCAACCGGATACAATATAATTGATCTGCAAACAGCTAATGAAATGGGTATTGTTGTATCCAACGTGCCCGGTTATTCTCCTCCGGCTGTTTCGCAGCATGTTTTTGCACTTATTCTGGAATTTTATTGCCGTGTAGGAGAACACGATCAGGACGTCAAAAATGGAAAATGGGCACAGTCACAGGATTTCTGCTTCTGGAACAGCCCCCTCTTTGAATTGAAAGACAAAACTCTTGGCATAATCGGTTTCGGGGATATCGGTCATCAGGTTGCCAGACTTGGAAATGCTTTTGGAATGAATGTTCTCGCGTATGCTCCAAGACCTAAACCAATGCCTGATTTTGAACCCTTTGCTTTTGCAGACCTTGAAGATGTTTTTGCCCAAAGTGACATTGTCTCTCTGCACTGCCCGCTGACCGCTGAAAACCGTCATTTTATCGACAAATCATTATTGAAAAAAATGAAGCCAGAGGCCATTTTAATCAATACTGCAAGGGGACCTCTTATAAATGAGCATGACCTTGCTAAAGCACTGTCCGACAAAATAATTGCTGGAGCCGGTCTTGATGTGGCTGAAGTTGAGCCTATGCCTGCCGACAATCCACTTCTCAAAGCACCAAATACAATTATAACTCCACATATTGCCTGGGCTACAATAGAAGCCAGAAAAAGGCTGACTGCGATAGCGGTTAAAAATGCTAAAGCATTTATAGCCGGCACACCTGAAAATGTGGTCAATTCACCTAAAAAATAAAATATATCCCCGATGCTGGCAAAACCGTATCGGGGATATCATTTATACATGGCAGCCTAACTGCAAAAATCCTGAATAGTTGAAATCAGATCCGCTTTTTTAACAGGTTTTGTCAAAAATAAATCACATCCGCTTTTATATGCTTTTTCCCTGTTTTCAGCCATAACGTGGGCTGTAACAGCAATTATCGGGGTTCTTTCTTTACCGTTCTCAGCTTCATATTTTCTAATCTGTTCGGTTGCCTGATAGCCGTCTGTAACCGGCATCTCAATATCCATGAGTACCAGATCATATTTTCCCATTAAAAATTTATCCACGGCCTCCTTACCATCGTTTGCGACATCTATTTCATAAGGAAGCTTTTTCAAAAAAAGCTGAACCAGCAAAACATTATTTTCACTGTCTTCAGCCAAAAGAATTTTCAATGGGCGAACATTATCAGTTTGTATTTCAGATTCAGATAACCCCATAATTTACCCCAGTCACACGTGTTTCATTTAGCATTAGCAACTATAATTATTTTTAATATAATTAAATTCAATATTACACAAGCAATCCATACTTTCACAAGAATAGACTAAAAAATCATCCTTTGAAAAGTATCAAAGGATGATTTTTTGAACATTATTATTTTTAACCAAAAGATCTGACTTTCTCAGCAAACAGCTCCAGATCATTTTGATCACCATCTTTGTAATCTTCAGGATAAAGCAGTGCGGACATAAAAAAGACACTGTCTATACCAAGAGCTGAAGACGCGCTTGAAGAAAACCTTTCAAGCCGTTTTAAAACCTTATCGACTTTTTCAAATCCTGATTCCTTACAGAAATCTGCTCCGTCTTTTGCCAGCGTAGACAGAAGCATGGTTTTCTCCCGCATGAGCCTGCGGTATTTTTCTTCATCCTTAACAGTGTAGAGAGCATTCTCAGCCTGAGCTTCAATTTCCCTTACAGCTTCGGCTTTAGCATCAAGCCAGTCTGCGATTTTAGAATATTTTTCCTGCAAGTAATTTCTCCATTTTTCTTAAGTTTTAACACAACATTATTTCTCCAGAGAAATAAAATCAAGCAGGTTTGACAAAACAGTTAGATAGAACCGCACATAGAACGATAATTTCCACATTCAATTTTATTAATGAAGGGGCAGGGGCTGGTCATAAACCACTTTTTACGGGGACACCAGAATCTGTCCTTGAAGGGTTCGTTGCAACCGCTGGTATACAATTTTTTTCTGCGTATATCACCGATTGAAAGATATCTGCCGTCAGTTCTGATTTCGATAAGTGCCATTTAGCACCTCCCGCGGTTAAGCAGCCGTTGCGACCGGTCCTCCTTGAAAAATTTACTTGTGAAACAATAATCTGCCGAGTCAAAATATATTATGCAATTAACAGACCGAAAATCAGCGATTATGATAATTACAAAGCTTCATTGGGCTGGACATATTTGCAGAATGAATTTACCCATGATCATTAAAAGTTGCGTAAATGGATAACAATCCTAAACTGAATATATAACGGTTACCTTATTTTCAAGGAGAACACTTTGCCTATACTCTCCGCCAGTGTCGGACTCACCCGCTACAGGGTTGTGGAAGAAGTTCCGGATTCACTTATCAGGGAAATCCCCGAACTGCTAAGCAAATTCGCTTTTAAGGATATTGACCACACCGCCGAGGAACGCTCATTCGGATGGGTTAACTTTGATGATATGCTTGATGACAAATGGAGTGTATCACCGCCGGAAAAAGGACAGTATTTTACCTTTTCCCTGCGACTGGACACCAGAAGAATTCAGCCTGCAGTCCTTAAAAAACACCTTCAAATTGCTCTTAACCATGAAATGGCCGAAGCCAAAAAAGAAGGTAAAAATTTCATTTCCCGTGATAGGAAAAGAGAAATTAAAGATCAGGTAACACTGAAACTCCGGGCCAGAAGCCTGCCGATTCCTGCTGTTTTTGATGTTGTCTGGAATGTTCCTGAAAACAGGCTTTATCTTGCAACAACAAATGCAAAGATAATGGATATGTTTGAAGAATATTTCGACAATACATTCCAGCTGAATCTGGAACCGCTTACTCCGTTTTTCCTTGCTATGGATAAACTTGGGGAAGAAGCAGTTCAAAAACTTGAATCACTTGATCCGACAATTTTCGTCGGTTAGCAGACCGGAGCATATATAATGGACCTTTTATTACTGGCAGAAAGGGAAAATACCCTGATTGGGCAGGACTTCCTCACATGGCTCTGGTTCAAGAGCGAAATTGTTAACGGTATGTTCGAAACTGCTGATGGCGAAAAATTCATGCTCTACCTTGAGCATCGTATTTCCGTGCAGGGCGGCGACGGAGAAAATGTTGACACCGCAACTGTGAGCGCAGCAAGCGGAAATATGTCTGAAGCTCTCCAGGGACTGAAAACAGGAAAAAAAGTCACCCGTGCCCAGATCAAAATGGAGATAGACGAAAACCTCTGGCAGACTCAGGTTAAAGCCGAAGACTTTACCTTCAGCGGTTTGAAAACTCCTAAAGTTGAAATGAAGACTGAAGAAGGTGATGATCCTGACGGTAAATTCTTAGAAAAAATATACCTCATTGAAAAATGTATCGCACTTTTCGATGCGGTTTTTCTTGAATTCATAAAGTTGAGAATCAGTCCGGAATGGAAAGATGAAGTCTCTAAGTTCAGAAGCTGGCTCAGAAGTATTGAGGAATAATGAATGATTCGTTTTGCAGCTTTTGGAGACAGCCTGACTGAAGGTTACGGGCTCCCTATTTACAGTTCTTTTCCTTCATATCTGGAAAGATGCCTGCTTGAAGGCGGACATAATGTAGAAATGTTGAATTTCGGTGTTTCAGGAGAGACTTCGGCAGACGGTCTTCTACGGCTTCCCGAAGTCCTTTCAACCGCACCTGATGCCGTTTATATTGAATTCGGAGCTAACGACTGTTTTCAATTCGTGAATCCTGCTGAGACTGAAGAAAATCTCGGCAGGATGATTGAAGCATTTCAAAAAAATGGAAGCAGCGTTTTACTGCTCGGGTATAATCCTCTTGATTTTATTCCCAAAACCTTTGCTAAAGAATTTACAGTAATTTTTGAACGAGTTGCCGGGAAATATAAAATACCATTCCATCCGGACCTGATGCAGGGACTATACGGCCAGCCGAATCTTCTCTTATCAGATGGTGTTCATCCTTCAGAAGAAGGCGTCAGGGCTATGGTTGAAAACCTGTATCCTCTCTTTGAAGAGCTGCTCACAGGCTTAAATAAAAGGTAATTTAAAATCCACTTTACCTTTGTCATCAATCATCAAATTCTTTACGCATTTTAAGTATCAAAAAACCTGCAACAGCCCCTGCCCCGAGAAGGATAAGTACAATTGTCCAATCAGCCCGGCCTCGGGTAAGCCCTGTCTGCAATAGATGTCCACCGGCTGTCAGAAAAACCGTCTCAGGTAAAATACACAAAAGACTCAGCAGGATATAAGGGATATATCCCACAGACGTTACCGCCCATAAATAATTTACTACCGGGTAAGGCAATATGGGAACCACCCTGCTGAGAGCCAGAATTTTTAACGGGTGGTCACGGCTCAATTCTTCAATTTTTGTAAAATAATGAGAACGGCTGTAGCGTGTAATTATTCTCTCCCGCAAAATTTTTCGTCCCAGCAAAAAAGCCAGAGAGCTTCCCGCAGCCATCCCTGCAAGGCTTATAATTATTCCCTTGAATGTTCCAAACAATAGCCCTGCGGCAATTGTAAAAATGGTCTGCGGAACAACCAGCACCAATGCAACGGTATTGCATAAGACAAAAAATACCGGAGCAAGAGTTCCCCAGCCATCAACATAACTGACTAGACCGGACAGATGATTCTCACCATATTTCCCTGCAAGAAACGAAAACAGAACTAAAGCGGCCATGAATAGCAGTGCGTTTATTATTTCTTTGTGCTCGAAATGATTTTTCATATTTACGCCTTCATCTCTTCACTTAATAAATTAAATATCCTACCTTACGGCCTTGATAAAAATTGATAATCACCTACGGGCAACATTAATATTCTAAAATATCAACATTTAAGCAACAGAATACAAAATAAAAACGGGATCAATAAATGCAGTACGAATTAAAGCTAATGAATACCCTCTCAGGCGTAGGCTGCTTTGCTGCCGCACCAGGACCAAATCTCAGCTTTACTGAAGTTCTTCAGCATCTTGAAGAGCATCCTTTTGACGAATTTATGCACCGCCACATGCTGGAAATGCTCGGCAACCACCGTCAGCGCAAAATAGAAAAGCTGATTAACGAAGCCAGAGGTAATGACGATAAAAAAGTTCTCGCGGCTCTGCTGTTTGAAGCATGTCTTACCCACATGCGACTAAAAAAACTTCTTCCCATAATGGAAAAAGATTTTGACGCAGCTGAGCTCTCCAGATTCAGCCCTACCCTGCATTTAAGATCATACTTACTAAAAGATCAGCCAATCCATAACAAATGGATTTCCATGTTCAATAATAATATGGAATGTCATGCCCCGTTGCAGATTGAAAATGAGATTGGTCCCAGACCTGAATTTGCTGATGATGCTTTTCAAAAAATCAGCCATACAGCTGAGGAGATCAGAGCCTCACTGAAAAAAGAGAATCTTCTTCCAGCTCCTTTAACGCGCCGTCCTCTTGAAGAGACATATAACGAAGCAATTGCAAAGCTTGAAGCACTGGATATTTTTGCCGGTCCTGAAATGCGCCACAAAGCCTGCCTCAGCCCCAACTCAATACTGCGGCACTGGATGGTCAAGACCAGAACGGATTCAGGATCATTCAATAACAGTCTTAGAGGGCTTCAAACAAGCTATGGCCGAGGTTTCAGCCTTGAGCAGGCCAGAACATCCTGTGCGATGGAAGTTGTTGAAAGAGTAAGCTCATACGCAAGTATAGCTAAAACAGGAATTCAGAATAGAAAAACTCCACAACCGCTGGTGCATGGCTCATATCCGGAAGTAGCAAAAGAGGCCGTAGCGCTTGATCCTGATACAATACCTCTTGAAGCTCCTTACGAAGATCAGCCGCTGTGGTGGATGCCTGCCCAGAAACGTGAGCAGAACGGGCTTACAGATGCTCTTGTTCCTGTGCAGCACGTTTTTCTGTTCAATAATCTGGACGAACAAAACCTTTTCAGCGGACTCAGCTCAACCGGTCTTGCTTCCGGCAATACCGTAGAAGAGGCTCGACTGAGCGGAATTCTGGAAGTTTTAGAAAGAGATAGTGATGCGACGGTTCCTTTTGATATCAACAAATGTTTCCGTATCAGCACTAACGATTCTGAAATAGATAAATTCCTCTTTGATCTGGAAACCACAGGTACTCAGGTCTGGTTTCAGGATATGACTTCTGAGCTTGGAGTCCCCTGTTATCGCTGCTTCGCTGTTGGGAGACTTGGTGATGTTAACAGAGGAGGAGGATGTAATCTTAATGGTAAAAAAGCATTGCTCTCAGCGCTGACAGAAACGCCCTACCCTTACCCCGGACCACCGACAACCCGCCGGCCTAAAGACCTTCCAATCAGAAAGCTTGAAGAACTTCCCGATTACTCCACTGGAGGAGCTAATGGCGACCTTATGGTTCTTGAAAATCTGCTGCTGAGCAATGGCTTGTCACCATACTACGCTGATCTTACCCGTAAAGATCTGGAGTTTCCGGTTACCCGAGCTATTATTCCCGGATTGGAAATTGTTTCTGATATGGACAAATTCTCAAGAGTCAGCCCAAGGCTCTATCGCAACTATTTAGAGATGATAAGCAATAATTAATTGCTAAAGACTGTTGACGGCAAAGCTTCAACAGTATATTAAGTCGACTTCCGTGCCCGGATGGCGGAACTGGCAGACGCAAGGGACTTAAAATCCCTCGGCCCTCGGGCTGTGCGGGTTCAATTCCCGCTCTGGGCACCATGAAGAATTTAAGGGTTTACGACTATTTCATAAGATTAGTTGTAAACCCTTTTTCTATGGCAAAGCCTATTCTGCCCCACTTAAAATGGGTCTACACCAAACAAAGGGGCGCAAGGCCTAATGATCAAATTTCCAGCAGTTGATTCTTGTCTCGAGACATAACACTACTAGTAATTTAACAACTTCTCTCGCACTCAGCAGTGTCCCTATTAATCCTTGCATAATCAATTAAGATTCAGATATGTTCGCATTCAAAAGGATAAACCTATGAATGATGAAATTATTATTGATCTCGGCAGGATGTTTAATGAAACAGCTAAGCTTGATGATATAAAAGTATATTGCAAAGAAGCTGAAAAAATGGCTGGAAAAGGAAACAATATAATACTAACTGGCCGTGCGCCGATCTGGATGTATTTATCCATTGCGCATCACCTGCACGGTTTTGCTAGATCATTATCTTATGACTCTCCGGTGACGGGAATTGTGCCTATTTTTAATCATGACCCAAGGTAGGAGGAGAGTTTGGTGAACTCCAGTAACTCATTTATTTCTAAGATCAAAAATAAGTATATTTATTACTATAATACTTTTATCAGCTGGCCATCAATTTGGAGGGATATATTAATTTATGGATTGTGCATTACACTGTTTTATCTATTAATATTTTATGTAGGTATGGGAATATACCATGAAAATTTCTTTACTGTTGCTTCCAATATAGGAGCAATGACCGGTTTAATCTCCACTACAGTACTATTGTTTGCCGGTTACGATTTTTTCCACGGGCGCCGGGCCAGAATGAGGCGCAGCATGAATATTGCTAAAAAAAATAAAGGTCGTCACAGAGCAGCCTTTATTGTCGACCTGCTTTCACAGAGCAACCTTTTAAACTCTTTTAATAAAAACAAATCAAAGTTGGATCTTGATAATATTGATGACGTAATGATCTTTCATTACAATTGGAATAAAGGTAGAAATATTGAGCAAAAAGATGTGTCCGATATTTTATGCGCTCTGGACAAAGAATACCAAGAAATTGAAAACCAGTCACCTGACGTACTCTATCTTTTTTATGGTGGCCCGGTAACGCTCAATGCATACATAGGTTCCCTTTTAGCCAACAGAATGTTGACCCATGTCTACCACTATTCAGCAGGTGAGTATGAATATTGGTATTCTTTAAATATCAAAAAATAAAATCAACTATAATTAGTAATAAAAAAGGCTGCATGTAGATTAACATACAGCCTTTTTTATTGTCATTTTCCAGATCGGAAACCTCTTTTGAGCCGCCTCTATTGCTGCATTAGTAAAACTTCTTTAAGTCAAAACCCGATCCAGATCGGAAACCTCTTTTGAGAAGAACAAGGCCGCTGGACTAACTGAAAAAGTCGTCAAAACCCGATCCAGATCGGAAACCTCTTTTGAGAAAAAGAGCAAAATAATTCTCCCTAGTCTCTAGGTGTCAAAACCCGATCCAGATCGGAAACCTCTTTTGAGTGTTAAAGCCCCTTGTTTCCAATATAATTGGGCTGTCAAAACCCGATCCAGATCGGAAACCTCTTTTGAGAGGTCATCTTTTTTTTACTCCATTTTCAGCACCTTGCAAAGCCATTTTCAGCTACGTCTACTGAGTGAGCACTTTTCCACACCTTTTTTAAGGACGTAGTTTTAGCTCGCAACTTTTTATTTTTTATAATATTATTTCAAAATCTTATAAAAAAGATAAATTCGTATAAAACCATTATCCAAAGTATTCCCGCTAAAAAAAAGTTGAGAGCACGCTCAGTTTTTTATCCGCATAAAAAATTAAATTATTTCAACCTCACCCAAAGTAAGATTGCGTTCTCCGCTGCGAAAGAATTTCAAATCGTCACGTTCATACACCCAGTTCCGCAAATTCTGCACCTGTGCATCTACCAGCTGTGCAAATGTTCCGGACTCAGTTGCTATTCGGATACACATTTCCCTTTCAAAATGCTCAAGCACCTTTCCCATACTGCGTCCTGACAGCTTGAATTTAATCGGTGTTACATTTTCAAAATCTTTTTCAGTAATAATATTCTTGTTCAACAACCGCACGGCAAACCTGTCCATTCTCGCCCGAAAAGGTTCCTGCAAATCTGCAACCAGCGACTCGTAATTGTTTTCATCACTATGCAGAATTCCCAAATAAGGATTCATTCCCCGGACTCGAAGCATAGAATTGATCCGGTTAAAAAGCAGAGAATAACAACAGTCCAGCAACGTATTCAATCTATCCGGCTTGGAGAGTTTGATCCTGTTCTCACTTCTAAAAGAATCATCCAAGATAAGATCATTTAAAGCTGCAAAACAGACCTTTGCCGCATTTCCTTCAATTCCAAATAGGTGTTCTTTTGCTGTCGCCTGCGAGACTCGCTTTAAATAATACTCCAGATTACTGATCACGTCTTCATGTAATTCACGAGAGGACAGCCATTTGATATAATTATTAATTTTAGCACTTATTAACCTTTTACAAATCAGTTCCCTTTCAACTTGCACCATCGAATTATGGCGTGCCAGATGCTGCCCTGAAATGACATGAAAATTTTTAGATTCCGGATAAAGGGTATTGGTGTAGTGACCGGAAGGAGTACAGAATGTTATGGGTATTTTTTCATAGCTGCATTTCTGGATAAGCTTGGTGGAAACCGCACTATTGCCGTAAACAACTATTTCATTGGTCCGCTCAAAGGGGACCCGCGCAATAACGCTTCCACTCTTCCTGATGGCAAGGCAATCAACATCAACCCCCAGCGATGCGAAATGATTGCAGACGTAAACAGTCCTCTTTAAATGGGCCTGCTCAATATTTTCCCAGGCAAGATCGCTATCCAGTTCTATACCCAGAAACTTAAATCCGGGATCAATGCAGCTGATATGTGTTTTACCTTCTTTCAGTTGCAAACCAAGAGGTTCTAATGAGTCCTGCATATCTTCGCAGGCTTTACGCCATTCATCTTCACTATGGGCCAAGACAACAAAATCATCTGCATAGCGTATAAAACGGTAACCATGCTCATCCATACGTTCATCAACGCTATCCAGATATAAATTTGACAACAGTGGTGATAATGAACTGCCCTGAACCAGCCCTTTTGTACTATCTACTTCATTCTCAAGCCCGGCATTGATGCATGACTCCAAAGCCCTAAAGGTCATTTTATCTGCTTGCGGCAGAACACCACGAAGCTTTCGGAGCATGGTCGACCTATCAATGTCATCAAAAAATGAATCTATATCCGATTCAAAGACATAGCGGCATCCTTGCCGAATAGCCTGCTGGATCATACGCTTTGCATCTTCGCGGGAACGACCTTTACGAAAGCCTACAGATGAATGCTCAAACATCCTATCCAAAACAGGTGACAGTAACCGATGCAGCAGCTTTTGGGCCAGACTATCCTCTGAGGAAAACGTCCCCAAAGTCCTCCTGCCACCGAGAGGTTTGTTGATTTCAAAAGGAGCTGCGGGGGAGCACTGAAACTCTCCATTTAAAATATGATCACGCATTGCAAAAACAGCATTTCCAATCGAACCGTAATCCCTTTCAAGTGAGGCTGAAAAATCATTATCCCGGTCTAGTCTGGAGGCGGCGGCACCTAATGAATAATCATCACGCAACAGCGCATCAAAATACGGAACTTCAGCTTTGAGCAAATAAAAACCAAGCCCGGTAGCTCCTCTGCGCCCGGCATGAACCTGCGAGCAAAGCTGCAGCAAGGGCATAATCTTTTCCAGCCGCCCTTTTAAATACAGAGGACCGGTCATCCCATTAATATATCTAACTCCAGCGCCACTTTTAGATTTTTGCCCGAATTGCTCGTAGACCCAGTAATATGGATGAACTTCCACCTCCGCAAAAAATTCAGGTTCCAGTTCAAAATTCAATCCGAAAAGATTGTTCACCTGTCTGCACAACGAACTGAAAAACCGCTCCTTATCAATCATCCACCCTCGAGTCTTATCAGCAGGAGTAAAAGCAAAAGGAGTCTGAAACTCAAGGCAGACTTCATTCATACTTCCATTTACAGGAGATACACTCTCAATTTCAGCAAGCTGTTCATTGCATACTTGTCCTACATGACAAAGCTCAAAATTATTTTCTGGATCAGCAAGATGATCCGTCAGTCCATCAATAAATGCATCCACATTCTGTGGCTCAGCTTCAGGAAATATAAATTCAACATCATAGCGAAAGGATTTACGCATTCTGTTCCCGAAAGTCTTACCAATCGGATGAAAGCAGTATTTCAAACCACGTTGTCCTGATTTTCTAAGCGCAGACTTAAAGATAGCATCCAGCACAAATAGCGGATGCTGTTTCGCAAACTTATTACGGGTATTGGTCAGAGAAATTTTAATACTATGCCAGTTAAGGGAGTAGAAGGAACTGAAATCTGAAGTCATTATATAACGAAAGCATAATTTTCATTAAAACGTGGTGGAGCATTACCAATATCTTTGGGCTTATGATTCCCGAGGAGATATATGGAAATAAAGCCTGTTTCCACATTAAGCTGTTCAAGCTGAATAACAAGCTTATCTTTTTGCCGTGGACTTAAATCACACTCAAAAACGCTTTCCTGCATCCTGAACCCGAAACCTTCAAGAACTTTGGAAACTTTATACCGTTCCTTATTGCAGGAAATATCGTAAGCTACGAGGTAGCGTGTGATTTTAGTCATAAATCAAAAATTGCCCACAACTCGTGATCCCGTCAAGGGGAAATTCATTTTTTCCATTCCCGTTCCCACACAAACACAAATTTCAAAATCTCCATACATGGAACTCGATGTGTGGAGATGCCGTGTCAAAACCCGATCCAGATCGGAAACCTCTTTTGAGTTTTGGTGATTCTATCCTATAGGCAATGGAAAAAGTCAAAACCCGATCCAGATCGGAAACCTCTTTTGAGTTCTGGAATGGTGTTTTTGTGTTATATTTAATGGTGTCAAAACCCGATCCAGATCGGAAACCTCTTTTGAGTCGGGTAAAAATGGTGATTACCTAACCATCTTCTTGTCAAAACCCGATCCAGATCGGAAACCTCTTTTGAGAACGGCATAGTTGAACACTTGGGTGAGCGCCTCAGTCAAAACCCGATCCAGATCGGAAACCTCTTTTGAGAGGTCGACTTTTTTTTAGCCAATTTTCAGCACCTTGCAAAGCCATTTTCAGCTACGTCTAATGAGTGAGCATTTTTCCACACCATTTTTAAGGACGTAGTTTTAGCTCGCAACTTTTTATTATTTTATATTGCTATTTCAATTAATTATGAAACAGCATAATTCAGTCTAAATAGTTATCCACAGAAAAAAACGTTAAATAAAGTTGAGGAGTCACTCAGCTATCAAAACCATAACTCTCATGTAAAAAAATTATATCCTTTAGAGATGTAGGTTAGAATTAAGACCAGCATAGCTATGGACTAATTTAAAAACCTTTCTCCTCCAAGGCGCACAACAAAAGTTCCAGCTCATCTCCTGAAAAAACACCTTCAATATATTGCTGTAAATCCTTTAATGGAGGCCAGTTATTTTGGCCTGATTCTATCCGTTCCAGCAAATCATCAAAAGAACAGGCAATATCACTCCAGCTATAAGACAACGCCTTGACTACTTTGCTATCAGCGCCGGCAGCCACATCTTCAGGCCATTTTTCAAGCATCAGGTCAAACAATTTCTGACCTTCAGGACACTTACACAATTCAGTCACCCCGGAACGTTCCTTCCAGTGCGAGATGTTGCTTCCCAGACTACTAAACCTTTTGTTCAAGTCCTTAAAATTTTTAATTTTATCATGCCTAATAAAAATTGTAATATAATCCAAAGGATATAGAGACTTCCACATGTCAGATATTTCAAAATCGAATTTATACTCACGCAATTTTTCAGCAAAAAGAGGAACAAATTCGGTCACATTTTTATTAGCCTTATACAGTTCAACCAATGCCTCTTTTGTTTCAACAGCCTGAATATTTTTGCGCATTTCTTCGCGGCGTTCCTGCGCATTCTTCACATACTCAAAGCGACCATATCCAACAGCGGTTTTGCCTCCGACACCTTCTACTTCCAAAAGCTCCACCAGCACATCTTTAGCAAAAACTCTGTATTTTTCCGGACCTTGTATCACAACCTGAAACCGTAAACCGGGACAAAGCGCTGCCACATGGATAGGGATAGGATTTTCCATGCCGGTAGGGGCGTTCTCCATGCCGGTAGGAGCGACCTTTTTATTGTAATAGTTAGGATAATGAGGCGTTATAACTTCTTTGTCGAACCAGTCGCCATAATCTTTTCTTGAACTCCAAGGGCACATCCATGCATCATGAAAAGTAAGCAACCCGCTATAGGATTTTTTATCACCTTTAATACTGCCGCCAAAAAGTTCCACCTGAGCCTCACTCTTGGTGGCTGCATCAAAACGTTTCCATGCATCTCCGCCTCTACGGGCAAGATATGAAGAGACTGCCCCTTTCAAAGTTGATCCTGAAATATACGGCACTCCCCAAGGATAATTCAGATTGAATCCAAACTCGAAAACACTGGCATTTCCAGTTCCTAAAAAAACTCTGGTAGAAGTTTTAATTTCAAATATTTCACAATCTTTGCGCTTATTGACTGCACTTTTCAACCTCTGAAAAGCAGTCTTGTATGCTTTTGCGGACTCATCTTCTAGACAGAATCCCTCCATCTGCTCCAGAGCCTTGTCCTTATAGTCATGCTTATTATCATTAGAATTATCTACAGCCAGATTCAACTTACTGATAAGAAGTCCAAGATTTTGGCAGTCACCATCAAAACAATTTACAACTTTTTCTCTTAGGGCTTGAAATTGCATATATTATTCTCCCTCATCATGATCATCAGATTGCCCGGAAATCATGACCTCAGAAAGACGTTTATGCCATTGCAGAAGCTCAAGAACAGTGCGTGAAATATGCATATATTCCGGCAATTGTGCCTTACGGAGAATCTCAAAAAATGGATCACGGTTATCATCATCAACTAGTTTTAATTTCTTAAGTTCCCGCCTTAACTGCTCGCCAAGATCTTGGTAGTAACCATACTTTGTACCTTTGGCTTCAATAAAAGCCATAAATTGCAGGAGACCTACAGTTCTAAAAATACCTCCAGCTCTGCGGCACAGAGATTTATATTGTTGCTGAGAACCTCCTTCCTGAGCAACAACAGCCTTAACTTCCTCGAAAACAAATTCCGAATACTTCTGGCTTTTAAGCATTTAAACCTCCGCGTCCTATACGTACCGCCACAAAGCCCTTACCGGTTGTAGCTTTACCACCCATTTGTACGTACAGATCTTTTACCTGTTCATCGCCAGTGAGAATATTGCAAAGGTAATCGTCAGAATAGGTTTTCTTGTCTTTGTCTTTATATGACTTATCCATTCCAGCGACAGCCATGAACAAGGATTCGGGCGGGACGCTCTCCTCATACCAAAGTGCGCCATTGGCGACGGTACCTGTTTCCTCTTCAATACGAATACGGGCATCTACGGGCAGAGCTGTATCACATAAAAAATTCAAAACGTTATCATCAACAATAGCGAAACGTTTAATAAGAACCTTCTTGTCATCTTCTGATTCACAGAAATATTCAGCAATGCAGGCTGCCCATTCATCAGCATTGCCCTCATCCTCTACAGACAGATCCATCTCCTCAAGCAGGACATTGCCGTTTCTTACGAGAAGTGAATCTTTGGTCAAAAGAGCACGGTAACTGTTTTTGGCAGGATCAATTCCACTCACAGCGGGAAGCGAGGGAAGCCCTTTTTTTACACCGGAACGAACTAATGCCTTTTTAAACTGTTGCAGAGTATATGGAGAGGTAAGATAAGCAAAGGTTCCAAAATAAGAACGCGCAGGCAACGCAATCAAAATTCCATCCTCAATAGACATGGCCGAAGCAGACATATTACCTGAATCTTCTGCCCCGAAAATAGCCTGAACAACACTGCGATCATCAATCTCTTTAGCTGTCTGACCTTTCAGGTATTCATCCTTTAGCACACCTTTAATACTTGAGCCGGGAATAACAGGATGTCCGCTTACCTTGTGGCGTGCTACAGGAAGATCAATGTCTTTCAGGCCAGTACCTATACCGCAGTGAAGCGGAGATAAAGTTTTAATCGCAAGTGTCAGATTTATCATTATCTACTCCTTAACTTCAGAAATGTGCATACCCTTAGCAACAAGAACCTGTCCGTAGCCGTCTTTATCTGATTGAGACTCAGCTTCACAAATTGATTTACCCCATATCGCATCGATGAACTTACCGGACTGTGTGGAATCTTGCAGCTCCACCAGATATACTGAACCGGGGCATACCAATTTTTTAAAGGCTTTTTGACAGTATTTAGCATAATCCCAGCCGCTTACCGGAGCCCAACCGGAAAGAACCGCAGAACGTAATCTTAATTTCACACCACTTCTAGGTTCTGTAACCCAATCACAACGTGATTCGTCCCCATCAGGAACAAGCCATTGTGGAGCCCATGAGCCAAAATCACCATGAGTAGTAAGCAACAATTTTAAGAAACGATCTGTCCCATCTGTTTTAATCGGCTCCGGAAATTGAGGAGGACAATCTTTTTCGACTAAAACTCTGCGCCTTTCACCACCAAGATAAGCAAATTCCGGCATCTCCATATCTTCGGTGAGTCCGGATAAATCAAAACTGATTTTTATATCACCAAGGATGCCTTGCTCGTTCTCCCCAAAAGGCAGGAGAATTTCAAATCTATCAAAACTATGTCCATGCTTAGGAGCTTTTAGATACAAACCGGATTCCGCAAAAAGTTTCCCTTCGTCAGCAGAACCAGTCTTTGGATCAATAGCTGTATGTATGCGTGTTTCAAGTATCGGCCCGGAGACAAAATCTGCATCCTCATCATGAATTTCTTTAGAAATTCCTAAAGATCCTGTGAGATAATCATTTGCAAACTGCTGCCGCATAAACTTCGGTCTGGTTGCGGCTTTCTCTTCTGTCGCAATGGTTGGATATAGCCAATGAGGACATTTTACGTCAGTACCTTCACCTTTTCCCATACTCTTATAGGATAAAACATGAGCCTGACGTTGTTTCTCTCCGCAAAAAATAATATCGGCAGGAATCGGCAGCAGAAACTCATCATGGTCTGAGCATAGCAATGGAAGCACTCTATCAAGACTGACCTTCAATATTTGTTCTAAATTACTTTTGTGACTAAAATAATCTGAACAGCAATTTAGCCCTATAGCTGAGCGACACATACCGGCAAGAGTTTGCGGATACGGCCAGTCCAGAGAATTACCACCAAAAATTCCAGCCGCACCAAAAGGTCTACCATCGCGCAAAATAATAAGATCATCACTGGATATGCAATATCTACTCATCAGCTGCCACCTTACCTTTTGCCATAATTTGTGCCTGCGAGATTAATCGACCTATGACAAGTTCATTTGATAATTGATCAACATCTTTTCTACCTATCAGCAACTCTCTCAACTGCTTATTTTTTTCAATGTCACCTTGATTCTTTTGGTCGAAAACACGCCTAACAAGGACAGCTGTAACGTTTTCGGGGCGAATATCACCATCAACAGCTGCGAACTCCATTTCAGAGTTTCCACCTGTAGCAATTTTTACACGCTTAAGATCGTATCCTAATTTTGAAGGTAATAACTGTGATTCGGACGAATACATGCTGCAAATATATTTTAACCGCTCGGCTATTCCCGGCAGGTCACCATCAGCATCCCATTTTCCGTGTACAATAACTTCAGCCCCAGCTCTCTTGCTCTGAATCACTGCCAACGAGTTTCTACCTGACTCCTTGGCTATAAATTCGGCTTTGCGAGCCAATTCAAGTGCAAGATCAAGGGGATGCATATAATGCACGATAGCCAGTCCAATAGAAAATGTGGCAGCTATATTTACATTAAGACCAATAGATTCACAGAGACTTTTCATCTCAGAGTGAAATCTTTTTCTGATTTCATCGGCGCACATTACAGCTGTGTGCAATGGCAGATAGGACATTATATCATCACCACCAGCATAGATAAGAGAACCTCCTGCCTCCTCAACAATGGTGGCCACGCTATTGGAAAAATTGCTTAACTTTCTACTGAACTGTTTATGCATCTCCTTATTAGGGATAGACCTGATCATTTCCCCCATGTGATCACCGTCGCCGACCATAATTACTGAGTATGGGGATGGCTTGCCATACTTTTTAAACATCTCATCCCTACAATCCCAGATATTTTTTGCATTATTACCATACAGTTCATCAAGTTTTGCGCGATCGCTGAAAAACTTCTCTGCATCAACATTCAGAGATAAATTTCCAACAGTTAATCTTTTACCTCTGCATACTTTTATTTTATCAGGGAATGAGTTCTGAAATTTTTCAATTAAATCGATATGAGAAATATCTCCATTTTCCGCTCCAATAATCCATGGGATTAATGCCATTTCAGCGAGATCAGAAAAATATTTATTCTCAACTCCTTTCGCCAAAAAGCCAAAACGCTTAATGCAGCCGATAGCATCAAGATGTTCATTTCTTTTAAGCAAACCGATTATCTCATGAGGCTTTTCCATAAATACGCTTTCACGCATTCCATCCAAGCTGCTTTTAGGTGTTTTGAATCCATTCCATTCTGGAGCTTTAAATGCTCTGAAGTTTTTTCTCGCTGCAAGCAAACTCTCAACTCTTGCTCGTGCGTCTTGATAAGATTCTGCAATTGGTGTCCAAGCGGCGTAAAATTCACCATAATCACGTAATTCAGCATCAAACACATTCAAATTTATCGAGATTTGATTAAATTCACTCTCAAGCACAGAGCGAGTACTTTCCCCCAAAGAATTGAAATGAGCCTGCCAGGCTTGGCGAGCCTCCTGCTGAATTCTGTCTGCTTCTTCCGGGCTATTCACAGAAACCAAAATTTTATTAGCAACAATAAGTTCAGAACCATTAACTAATTCTTCCATTCTTTCCGGTGCTGGAAAAATCAGATCGGCTCCATTTTCGGCTAAAGTACGGGCAACAGTTTTTGAAAATTCAGACAACATTCTGGAGCCAACCCACAAATCTCTAAGTTTTCTAGCCGATGCAATAAAATCCTGCACCGGACCTATGCTGATGAGTAAAAGTGTATCGCTCATATTTCATTAACTCCAAGTTCATCGAAGAGGGCCTTGTAAACAAAATCACCATTTAAAGGATGGTTCGTTCTCATGACTTTATTCACGTAATTGTCAGGATGCGCAGTTGATGGAATGGCTTTAATCTTTGGCCATTTTTTCCTATCATTATCATTTGAATATTCTAATTTTAAACCATCTGGGAAAGCCTGATTTAAAACCAAAACAACTTTTAAGATACAAGATGAGAGCTTAATGACCTTAATAATCACAAGAGAAGGCCAGCGTGGAGCATTTTTTGGATGAAGTTCAACCACATCAGGATCCCCCTTACCATTACCATCCTGATTAAATTTGGTAATTATTGGTAATCCGAAGGCTGCCCGTGGAAACCAAACTTTATCAGGATGTGCTGGAGCATGTAGTGGAGAATTTCTTTTTGTAAGAATACGAATTGCGTCAGGTTCAGGCCAATATGAACGGCCGAACTTATTTCCATTTTTAAGCCGTCGATCCTGCCTGAAATCTTTATAATTATTTATGATCTCTTCCCATGCTGAAGTAGTACTATTACTGGAAATATTAACGGCTAATAATGAACATGCCAGTCTACTATATTCGATTGGAGCTGGATCACCACCTATTTCCTTGATAAAATTATTAATATCTTGCGCTTCTTTGAAGCCTTTCAGCAATTCTTCACAGTATAATGAACCACATCCACGCCTTGTCCGTGCTCCCACGCCACCAAATAGGGTCCAGAGCTTCAGAGTCTTAAGGACATCTTTCTCTATTCCGGCAGAATTTGGGTAGGAAATACGCAATTTAAAATTTAAATCAGTAATGCATAAAGCGTCAGTATTACTCCGCTCTGCTGGAAAAGCGACATATTTAGGAATGCAATCTATAGCTTTTTTGCCTTCGTAACGCTTCTTATAGAAAAAAATGGCAATTTGGACCTTTGATTTCAAACGAACTTCTTTACCTTTTTTCTCTGTAGTGCCGCCCCACAAAGCATTTTCAAGTTCAAGCAGCTTTGATGAATCAGTCTCATTCTGCATCGTCCGCCACCAGAACCTAAGCTGGCCCTTGATAGACTGAGCACGCACAGGAGCATTCAAATTTAATTTCCATGACTCAGCATCACCACCAAACATAGGTGTGATCAATTCAAATTTAAAATCTTTTGTGATTATTTTACTGCACTTAGAGTTGAATCCAGGTAATTTTTGTAAAAAACTATCTCTCATTATCCCTCCATAATTCGAAGGAGTTAATACCACATTAAAGTCGACTAGATAATTTCCAATATAACAGAGGACTATAAATATCCAGTATTTCTATAAGAGAGTAAATAATCACAGCACTAACAAACTAACTTTAAATAGTTGATATGAATTCCAGTGCTAAGGGGATTATTCACGGCCAAAGAATGCCTATTGACGATATTCAATTTATACTTTTAACCCTTTTTTTAAGCATTAAAATTAAATCATAAAATTAAGTATGTTATAAAAAATAGTAAAAAAAGGTTTTTTTTACTATTTGGGTCATACCCTTTGATTTCTAACGAAGAATAGATAAACTACTCTAGTTCACTGCCGGATAGGCAGCTTAGAAATCCGAATCGAATCTGTTAAACTCCCTGAGTATGTTCACTGCCGGATAGGCAGCTTAGAAAAACCGTTTTTAATAATTGAAAAATCACAGACAGTTCACTGCCGGATAGGCAGCTTAGAAATTTTATTAAACCTTTCTTTAAGTTCCCAATCAAGTTCACTGCCGGATAGGCAGCTTAGAAAAGCAGATGAATCTATTACCTTTCAGACAACAGGTTCACTGCCGGATAGGCAGCTTAGAAAT
>NZ_KE387016.1:0-928 GCF_000429985.1 Maridesulfovibrio bastinii DSM 16055 | reverse complement strand
GTTCACTGCCGGATAGGCAGCTTAGAAAAGCAGATGAATCTATTACCTTTCAGACAACAGGTTCACTGCCGGATAGGCAGCTTAGAAATGATTGACTGACTTCGATAACCGCGCCGGATAGTTCACTGCCGGATAGGCAGCTTAGAAACCACCCCTGCTTCTTTTTTTGCAAGACCAAGCAGTTCACAAACGGATAGTCATTTCCATTAAGTGCATAGAACCAACTGAGCCTACCACCGCAGTTAATCTTTAGATTGCGTACATTTTAGTATCTTATCCACAGTACCTATTTTGATTGTAAGGATTCTTTCCGGAGAGTCTTGAATCCAGTGGTATTTTGATGAGGTCGTTTGCGGTATACCAAGAGGAAGAAATTTACGGTTTTGATGTGTGAGATCTTATCAGAGGGCAAAAAAAAAGGCCCTGAGTAAAAAACTCAGGGCTTAAAAAAAAGTCCTTGCGACGACCTACTTTCCCACTAGCTACCTAGCAGTATCATTGGCGATGGAGGGCTTAACTTCCGAGTTCGGAATGGGATCGGGTGTGGCCCCTCCTCTATGGTCGCAAGGACAAATATTTAAAATATATAGTAAAATAGGGAAGAGAAGAAAGATAAGACTCACGATTTATTAGTACCGGTCAGCTGAGAGCTTCACAGCTCTTACACCTCCGGCCTATCAACCAGGTGGTCTACCTGGAATCTTTAGATGCTAAGCATAGGGAGAACTAATCTCAAGGCAGGCTTCCCGCTTAGATGCTTTCAGCGGTTATCCCTTCCGAACATAGCTACTCTGCAGTGCCGCTGGCGCGACAACAGAAACACCAGAGGTTCGTCCACCCCGGTCCTCTCGTACTAGGGGCAGCCCCTTTTCAATTCTCCTACGCCCACGGTAGATAGGGACCAAACTGTCTCACGACGTTTTAAACC
>NZ_KE387015.1:111663-276147 GCF_000429985.1 Maridesulfovibrio bastinii DSM 16055 | reverse complement strand
AAGAATTTTACAACAGAATCTTGAGCAAGCATGGAGTACCCCAAAAGGCAATTGCTGCACTTGCTCGAAAACTTGCTGCTTTACTTTGGAAACTCAGTATTCCAACTAAGGCAGTATAACGGATCGCGAGGGGCTTTTGGTTGCTTTGACAACGAAATAAAAATGGCGATCCTAAATTGATTTGGTACCGAATCGGTACTTGGTGCCGCTGAGCACGAATAAGAAAAGGAATATCAATTAATTGCACCGCAAGGTGAGGGATGAATGCGGCCTACGAAAACATAAAATCAGAATTAGCGGGGTGCTTGACAACGTGCCGCATAAGAAATATGTCTAGGACAGAACATTATATTGCGGTAATTACACCACTTTTGTGGCGTTAGATGTAGCCTAACGCTACGGAGAGGGTCTCTGGTCGAGGTTATAATTGTGATAACAACTATGCGAAGACTGATATTCTTAAGAATTCAAATTAATAATTCATATAATTTTGAGTGAATTTTCCCACCATAATGTCAGTTAAGCTAGGCCAGCCGGGCATAATATATTTAATGATCAACCAGTTAGTTAAAGAATGGGCTGTTGTTTTAAATCAATATATGAACTATCGGTAACTTTCAGATGGTTGTTATAGGGTGTTTTTTTAGTTTTAATCTATGGATTGTTTGAAAAACTATCAGTTTTGCAAGCAGTTTCAGGATAGGGGTGATAGTTATGCCGCACAGTGGAATTGCGAGGTTTTCCATTTTTTGTGTCGTAGTGGCTACAGTTGTTTTTGCGTGGGGTACTTACGGTATCTCCAGCTCGGCTACTTATGTGGGGTCAAAGAAGTGTGCCGAGTGTCACGAAAAAGAATATTCCAATTATACAAAGTTTTCAAAAAAAGCCCATTCCAGTCATGGTATAAAACTTATGGCTTCTGATCTTGCTCCTGATGAGCTCAAGGAATGCTATGAGTGTCATACTACAGGCTATGGGAAGCCGGGAGGTTTTGTCTCTTTTGAACAGACTCCTGAAATGGAAAATGACGGATGCGAGGTCTGTCATGGACCGGGGTCACTGCATATTGAAGACGGTGATCCGGAATTCATTAAAGGAGAGCTGACTCAAGAGGATTGCTACAGGTGTCATACCGAAGACCGCATTGAAGAATTTAATTTCAGGCCGATGATTTTCGGTGGCGCACATTAGGGGGTAGCATGAATTTTATTAAAAAATCTCTTGGCAATAAGGTTCTTGTTCTAACTTCATTCCTGACAGCGGTTGTGTTTATCGGTCTGTTTGCTGCCAATTCATACTGGCAGCAGGTTTCGATGGTTCATGAGGTGGAAGTTACTGCTGTAAGATATGCGCAAATGCTGCGTATGGCCATTAATGAGCCTATGTCCAAAGGCGAAAATAAGGCTACCAGAGAAACTTTCAAGCTTGTTGCCAAACATAACCGTGACGTTGAAATGTGGCTGACAAATTTTAAGGGCAACATAACATACTCCACTAATGAGGCTGATAGCCGCACGGATTATACTGAGCATATAGATAATCCTGAAGTAGTGGATATTGTTTCAGAAAGCTTGAAATCTCCGATCAAAAAAGGGGTTTTGTCCAAAATGGACGGCAAACCTGTTTTTGTAGAAGTTTCAAGCATTAAAAATGAAAAAGGCTGTTACCACTGTCATGGGCATAGACGTACTATCCTCGGTTCCATGATTATGGTTCAGGATGTTTCAAGTCAGTTTTCAACGCTTCACGCTTCACAGCTGAAAAACGGGATTTTCTCATTTGTAGGTTTTCTGGTGCTGACCAGTTCACTGCTTTTCTTTATGCGCTCATCAATTGTTAAAAGAATTGCGCATATCACCGGGGCGACTTCTAAATTCAGCGATGGTGATTTTGACGCCTCATTCGATGTGAAGGGCGGCGATGAACTTGGAGTCCTTGGGATGAACCTCGGCAAGATGGCCGGGCAGATCAAAGATCAGCTGCAATATAACAAGGGCGTCCTCTCAGGCATATCCATACCGATGATTGTGGCGGATAATAAGGGCCTTGTTGAATTTGTTAATTCACATATGGTCGGAATACTGGGTATTTCTGAAGAAAAAATTATGGGTGAATCCGGTATCCGGTATTTTACGGGACAGAATGAAGACTTTATAAAAGCGACTCTTTCAAGTGGTGCGGAATCTGAAGGCAATTGCAGCTATGAAAGAAGCGACGGTACGACCTTCCCGCTTCGCTATAATGTTTCACCGCTTATGGATGCTTCAGGAAATGTTGTTGGAGTAATCGTCCTTATGGTTGACCTGACTGAAGAAGAAGAGGGCAGAAAGAGGATTGAAGAAAATCAGAAAGCCCTGCTCGAAGTTGCCAATGAAGTAACCGTAGTTGCGGTTAAATTGAAGGAAGCTTCGGAAGATTTGTCAATCCAGATGAATGAACTGACAAGTGGAGTTGATACCACCGCCATGCAGACCGGGCAGGTTGCTACTGCAATGGAACAGATGAACGCAACGGTTCTTGAGGTTGCCAGAAATTCAGGAGAGACTGCGCAGGCCTCCGAACGGGCCAACACTGTCGCCCGTGAAGGTGGCGAAGTTGTCAGCAATACTGTCTCCGAGATTCATAAAGTTACTGATACAACGGAAACCTTATCTGAAAAATTGAGTGATCTTGCTGTCAAAGCTGAAAATATTGGTGCAGTGATGTCAGTTATTAATGATATTGCTGATCAGACTAATCTGCTGGCTCTTAATGCCGCGATCGAAGCGGCCAGAGCTGGTGATGCCGGAAGAGGCTTTGCCGTGGTAGCTGATGAGGTCCGTAAGCTGGCTGAAAAAACAATGTCGGCAACTCAGGAGGTTGAAGGAGCAATAAATCTCATTCAGCAAAGCACTTCTGAAGTTGTCACCGGTATGGATGATGCCAGAAACAGGGTTGTAAAGACGGCTGATATGGCTGAAGGTTCTGGCGGAGTTCTTAATGAGATTGTCGAGCAGTCGGATAAAATAGCCGATATGGTGCGGGCCATTGCTACCGCAGCTGAAGAACAATCGGCTACCAGCGATGAAGTGAACAATAATATTAGTGAGATAAACAGCCTGTCCAACAGTCTTTCTGAGGGTATTTCCAATGCCAATGCAGGAATTCAGGACGTGGCAAAGCTGGCTCAGAATTTGAGTCTGCTTGTGGAAAGATTTAAATAGATTCTTTTTAAGAGCAATTTGAGAATGGCCGGGGTTTATGATTCCGGCCATTTTTTTATTGGTGCAGAATTCTTAAAAAATTTTAGAAAGTCTGGAAGCTGCGAAATATTTTGAAGTCAAAATAGTTACGGCTGTCGGGAAAAGCTGTCTTTTAATTGTGATCAGCTTAGGATTGAATAGATGGATTTTTTAGAACATTTTTAGGTAAAATCAAGATCATCTGCCTTGTTACAGTCATACTAGCAGTATCTTCTGTACTGTATTTATATGGGAGACCATTCAATAAGATTTACGTTCTAAACAGGCTATCTCCAGCCTTTACCATTGTTACTGAAAATTTCCGTAACTCTCATTGCCTTGGATACTTTGAATTTGCCTTCAAGAGCCAGCTTCTTTGATGGTGCTGAACATTCGTATACGTTTTCAATATATTTCAGAAGTCCGACAAATCTGCTGCGTTTCGATTTACTGCTTTTTACGGAGCAGGATATCGAAGATGGATCTATATAATGATAGCGCGCAAGAAAGGAACCATCAGTGTTCTGGATAATTTTAATGTGGCTGATTCCATTGATATGGTTGATGTTCAGTTTTTTTACCCAGCCCTGGGCAAAGGTTGTGAATGTGTGGTTCTGGACTTGCCCTGAATTATCTGCAAAAGCGGGGAAGCTAAGGCAGAAAGTAAAAGTTATGACCGTTATGTAAAAAATGTATTTTGTAAAACTCATTTCAGCTCCAATCAAAATTAAAAACAGGGGAACAGTTCCTGAAACTGCACCCCTGCTTAAATACACTTCATAGCCTTAGAGATCAATCTTCAGGTTATGATTTATAGTCTATATTATAACTAGCTGTTATTTCACATCGATTTCAACACGACGGTTTAATTTGCGTCCTTCTCTGGTCTTGTTGTCATACTTGGGATCAAGCTCACCAAATCCTTTAGAAGTGATACGCTCAGGGTTGATTCCATTTTTCTTAAGCCAGCTAGCTACGGAAGCAGCTCTGCGCTCAGAGAGTCCCTGGTTGTATGCTTCAGGACCGGTGCTGTCTGTATGTCCGCTTACAACGACGTCAAGAGTCTTGTTTTCTTCAAGGATAGCGGCAGCCTGCTCAAGTGAAGGAACCATTTCATCAGTGATCTGGTATTTATCGAATCCGAAGTTAAGACTGCGGAAAACGATTTTCTGTTCAACGGGAACAGGTACGGGAATTACTTCCTGAACTTCTTCTTCGATTTCAACAATCAGTTCTTCTTCCTGAGTGTAGAAAACATCCTGAGCATATTTACTGAGAACCGCTCTATCAGCAAGGTCGGAAGCTTCAACATACACTCCACATGGGGTCATGGAAGCAAGCTTTTTCAGAGTAGCCTTACCACTGCTGGTGTCTGCAACGCTGATAACATGCAGGCAGAATCTGTCTCCATATTTTTTGACCATATCCCTTACAACTTTGGAGGGATTGGTTCCGGTGTTTTGCAGACCGTCAGAAACAAAGATTACAGCCAGCTGTCCGGGCCATCTGCTCATCTTGGCATCAAGATCCTTAAAACTGTTACCGATAGGAGTTGACATGAAAAACTTTGTCTCTGTCGGAACAGCTGAAAGAGCTCTTGCGATAGTTCCACGGCTGTATGTTGATGCCGGGGAATAAGTTTTCATTTCGGGCATGGTATAAAGCGCGGACTTGTAGCCCAGCTCGGGGATAACCGAGTTAAGACGCTTAAGAGCATTGAGCCCTGAAACAAGTTTAGACTTGCCGGTGTTCATGTATTCCTGTGACATGGACGGAGATGTGTCCATAAACAGAGCAAATGAATCAACTTTTGGTTTAAGAACAATTTTTGATTCCGCAAAAGCCGCTGAAACCATTGCTACGGTCAGCAGCGCGGCTAAGAACAACGGGGTAATTCCTTTTTTAAGTCTCATATTAAATTCCTCCATCAAAATGGTTTTTAACAATAGCTGGTAGTAATATTGTTATTCTATACATGAGTAAGGGGTACCTTACAAGTCTTTGGTTTGATAACTTTTGCCTTTTTTCAAAAATATATAATGTAAACTCAGTTAATCATAAAATGGTATAAATATAAAACAATAATTATCATAAATATTATATTTGTTATTTTATACAGTAGGCCGAATTCGCACTATGTATTTTCTTTATATTTTAGAAAAATAAAATTTTGCAGTACACTATGTAATATATATTATGATTGAAATTTAAGTTTAAATTGTCGATATCATCTTTAAATTTAAAATATTATTGAGTTTAGTAGAAATTATTTTAAAATAATATAAATAGTCGTGCTAAAAATTAATGCAATTGTATCAATTTGATACATTTTTATACAACTATAATTTAAAAATTATGTAGTGCCTTATTCTAAAAAATAACTAAATTGAAAATATTAAACTAATTCAGTCCATATATTAGTTATTTGTATTACAAAACATCATATATAAAATAAGTAAAGTTATAAAAACAATTCTGCTGTGGCATTAAGGAACACTGCAAGGTCATTCTGATTGTTTTTGCGACCTTAAGATAATGGCATATTTATTAGTCCGACAGTGTCCCGGAA
This sequence comes from Maridesulfovibrio bastinii DSM 16055, assembly GCF_000429985.1. NCBI lineage: Bacteria > Pseudomonadati > Thermodesulfobacteriota > Desulfovibrionia > Desulfovibrionales > Desulfovibrionaceae > Maridesulfovibrio > Maridesulfovibrio bastinii. The sequence goes on along the minus strand of NZ_KE387015.1, from coordinate 270,357 downwards.
GCTTGTACAGAAATATGTCCAGAGGTTGCTAACTATGGAAAAAGTCAGTAATATCCGGCTGATTTAATTGTGTGATTTAAATTTTTATTGTTGTATATAGCCTTAATTATTGGAGATTAGTGTATGTATATTGTTACAGGTGGTGCCGGATTTATTGGCAGTGCCATGGTCTGGAAACTCAATCAGATGGGAATTGATGATATTCTTGTAGTCGATAACCTTGCTGAAAGTGATAAATGGAAGAATCTGGTTAATCTCCGCTATGAAGACTATATCCATAAAAATCAATTTTATAAGCTGATTCTTGAAGGTGAAGATCCTTTCGAGACTGAGGCTGTTATTCACATGGGCGCCTGCTCTTCTACAACAGAGCTTGATGCGGATTATCTGATGGAAAACAATTACCGTTATACTCAGATGCTCTGCCGTTTCTGCCTGAATCATAAAGCGCGCTTTATTACTGCTTCGAGTGCGGCCACATATGGTGACGGAAAACTTGGTTTCAGTGATGATCACAAAGGTGCAGAGAAACTGAAACCGATGAATATGTATGGCTACTCCAAGCAGCTTTTTGATTTATGGGCATTACGCGCCGGAATTATGGACAGCCTTGTCAGCCTCAAATTTTTCAATGTATTCGGCCCGAATGAATATCATAAAGGTGACATGAAAAGTGTTATCTGTAAGGCTTTCAAACAGATCGGCGAAACCGGAGAAATGAAGCTTTTCCGTTCTCACCGTGAGGATTATAAAGACGGCGGACAGAAGAGGGACTTCGTCTACATTAAAGATTGTGTTGATGTTATGGGATGGTTCCTTGAAAATCCGGACAAGGGCGGAATTTACAATATCGGTACCGGTCAGGCCCGTGAGTGGAATGATCTGGCCCGTTCTGTCTTTGCCGCTATGGGCAAAGAACCTGACATCAGCTACATAGATATGCCCGAATCAATCAGGGATAAATATCAGTATTTTACGCAGGCTGAGATGAAAAAGCTGCATGATGCCGGGTACAATAAGCCTTTTATGACCCTTGAAGATGCTACTAAAGATTATGTCCAGAATTATCTGGCTCAGGATGATCCTTATCTCAAAAGCCGTTAAACCCTGAATGTCTGCTTAAGGAAATAAATTGAAAATCAAGCTGGCCATAATTTTTATACTGTCCATGCTGCTGGTGGCTTCCAGTGCTCTTGCGGATGATCTGCAAAATACTGCTAAGGCCTCATCCGCAGTGAAAGGTCCTGCCGGAAAAGGTGAGGCGGCGAAAGCATCCAAGGGCGAACCGTGGAAGTTCTCGGCAGATAGGGTTGTTGCAGAGCATGACAGTGAATATGTTCAGGCCTATGGAAATGTCACCTTCCGCAGTGGTAAAAACTATCTGAAGGCTGACTTTGCAAGATTCTATCAGGCCACAAAATGGGTGTATTTGAAAGGAAATGTTCAGGCTCATTGGAATGGTGATTTCTATCAGGCCGAAGAAGCTGAATTTGACCTTAAAAATATGGTCGGATGGTTGAAGAAAGGACGGGTTTTTGTAGCCTCTCCCCATGTTTATTTTGAAAGCGAATTTATAGAAAAGCACAACGGTGCAACATATACTTTTAAAGATGCCAAAGTAACAGCCTGTGATGGGGAAAACCCTCTATGGTCATTTGAATCAGGTGAAGGTGATATCACTCTGAACGGCTGGGCCAATCTCTGGCATTCTACTTTTAAGGTTAAAGGCGTACCGGTTTTATATTCGCCTTATATCAACCTGCCGGTAAAACGTAAAAGACAGTCCGGTATGCTTACTCCTGAAGTAGGCTCCTCTGATAAACTCGGCGCAAAAGCCAGCGTTCCTCTTTACTGGGCAATAAATGACGAGATGGATGCCACTTTTTATGCTGAATATTACGGCAAAAGAGGTTTTAGACCGGGCATTGAATTTCGTCACACTCAGGATGTAAATTCCAAGGGTGAATGGCATGCCGACTGGATTTATGATGATAAAAGCTTTGATAATGAATCAGATGGTGACAATCCGTTTTCATCTGATGGGCTGATCCGTTCAAATCATAATCGCTGGTGGGTAAGATCAAAATACAACGGCTACCTTGGAAATCCGGACTGGCAGACTTTTCTTGATATTGATGTTGTCTCTGATCAGGATTATCTGCGTGAATTCCGAAGCGGGGCAAATGGTTATGAAAAAACTCGTGATCAGTTTGTAAGCGAATTCGGACGCGATATTCAGGCCGCTGATGCACAGAACCGTACAAGTACTGCTCTTGTTTCCAGAAGCTGGGATAAATATGCTCTTTCAGCCAGAATTGAGTACACTGACAGCCTTGTATACAGAAATGGGAACAATCCTTCTTCAAAAGATCCCACGCTGCAGCATCTCCCACAGATAGATGCTTATGCATTTAAAGATTATATTCCGGGGACTCCCCTTGAGTGGGAAGGGTCCATTCGTGGTGACTATTTCTGGCGTGAATACGGCATGAGTGGTGGAAGGATTGACATGAATCCTTCAGTCAGCATGCCTGTAAAACTTGGATATGTGACGATTATGCCTAGAGCCGGAGTCAGGGCGACTTCTTATATGATAGGCTCTTTCCAGAATGCCAGCTCTGAAGTCAGCAGGGATTCTATGCAGGGACGCCTTCTTGGAGAAGCCGGAATCAGTGCATTCTCAGAATATTACAGGGTTTTCAATGTAAGTGACGCTCCAGCGGTTTCCAATAGTTCCATTGGAGAAAGTAACTGGGTCAGCGTTAAACACAGCTTTATTCCCAGATTGGAGTACAATTGGGTTCAGGATGACCCTGATCAGGAAAAACTTCCGTATTTTGATGCCCGTGACCGTATCTCCTCACAAAATGATATCACATTCTCACTGACAAACGTGTTTGACCGTAAGGCCGCAACCGTTGTCAGGGGACGTAACGGTCTTCCTGTCCTGAGTAATTCTTATCTTGAATTTTTAAGATTCAGGGTGGAGCAGGGCTACGATATAGACGAGGCCCGCAGAACTGTTGAACTTGATGAATACGAATCACGTCCTTTCTCAGATACAATGGGTGAAGTTCTGGTTACGCCTCTGAATTGGGTCTCTTTGAGATCAAGAACATGGTTCTCTCCATATCTGCTTGATGTCACTGAAAACGAGAATGTTTTAAAAGTATTTGATGATAATTACGGCTACCTCTTGTTCGGGTATGATTACCTGCGGGCGATTGATGAATATAAACGCCAGAGTGACGACAGTATGCAGGTTGTCAGGTACGGTGCCAAGGCCAGACTGCCATACGGGTTTGTTCTGGGTGGTGAATTCCGTTCCGATCTCAATGCTGGTCGTGATCTTGAGAAAACCGCAACTCTCGGATGGAATCATCAGTGTTTCTCACTTGAGTTTGTGGCTTCCAAGACAACAGTTGATGAACGCTACAGTGTGAATTTCAATTTATTCCCTATGGATAACTATCTGGATTAGTAGCCACTCTTCATACTGTCATAAAGAAATTACACGCTCCTCGTATCAGATAATGGACGGGGAGCGTTCCTTTTTGTAGACTTCAGGCTAAAGCTAAAAACAAACAGGATTATTGTGACTGCAAGAAATAAAATAAATGTGCTTCCTGCTGCACTGCGTAATCAGATAGCAGCCGGAGAAGTTGTTGAAAGGCCTTCCAGCGTTGTCAAAGAGCTTGTTGAGAACGCTGTTGATGCCGGAAGCAAGCGTATTGATGTAAATATAGAGCGCGGAGGTCAGGGGCTGATAAGTGTCCGTGATGATGGCTCCGGTATACCTAAAGATGAATTGACTCTGGCTGTTACCAGACATGCAACAAGCAAGATAAGCAGTGTTTCTGATTTAAATTCAATATCGAGTTTCGGATTTCGTGGGGAAGCTCTGCCAAGCATTGCCTCAGTTTCAAGGTTTATAATTTCATCAAAGTTTGCAGCTGAAAGCGAGGCTTGGTCGCTTCATGTTGAAGGCTCCGAAATTATTGATGAAGGCCCAGCGGTGCTGTCGGCAGGAACTTCTGTTGAAGTCCGGGATCTGTTCTATAATATCCCTGCCAGACTTAAATTTTTGAAAACTGAAGCAACTGAGGCCCGTCGCTGCAATCAGATACTTTTTAGAATAAGTCTTGCTAATCCGGGAATCGGTTTCAGTCTGGTTTCAAACGGACGTGAGCTGTTTCGTCTGCCCCCTGACCAGTCGCTTACAGACCGACTTTCCGGCTTCTGGTCAGCCAAACAGTGCGAGAGTCTGCTTGAAGTAGGTTATGACTCTGCGGGAATTAAAGTTTCAGGACTGGCCGGGATTCCTTCCGTAACTCAGTCCCGTTCTGATCGTATCTTAATGTATGTGAACGGAAGGCCTGTTCAGGATAAACTTATGATAAGCGCGGTCAGGGCAGCGTATAAAGGGAGACTTATATCCCGTGAATATCCTATCGCCGTTATTTTTCTGACAGTTCCACCTGAACTCGTAGATGTAAACGTACACCCTGCAAAAATGGAAGTGCGCTTCAGGGATGAAAAAGATGTTTTCAGTGCCATACGCGGTTCAATTGTTCAGGCTCTCAGTCGATACGAAATGGGTGTTTTTGACCCTCAGGGTGAGTCCGAAAAAAATATTCCGGGTATCGGTTTAGAGAGCAAAACTGATTTGAATTTAGAAAGGAAGCCCGTAGAAAACAGAAAAGACGAACAGCAGGAACTGCCAATAACTCCGGGAGATAAATTTTCTACATACAGAGAGTTCAGGGATACTGATTTCAGTAAAAGTGCGGACAGTTTCACCGGTGGTAGTCGTAATTCCGCTATAGCTCCGCCTGAGGAAAAAGATTTTTCCCTGCATCAGAATGTTTCCACTTATGGGAATGGTAATCTCCCTGGCTACGGAAATGGCGCAAGCAATGATTGTGAAGAGGATGTAGTTAATAAGACGGAAGACCCCCGGGGGGTATCAGCTACAACCAGTCAGGCTGAATCCGTTGAACGGGTGGACAGAGTCCCCGGAACAGGCATGGATTATCTGGGACAGGTTGCGGATACCTATCTTGTCCTCAGGCTTGCCAACGGAGCGTTGGGCCTTCTTGATCAGCATGCCGCACACGAAAGGGTTTTGTATGCCAATATGCTTCACCAGAGAACTTCCGGCAATTACCGGCCTCTAGCAATGCCGCTTGAAATAGTTCTTCATCCCTCGGAAGCAGAACGATTGCAGGAAATGTGGGAAGAATTGCTTTCAGCCGGTTTCAGGCTGGAAACCTCCGGCAGTACCGTCTCGATGAAAGGAGTTCCGCCGACACTTGAACCCGGTGAAGCCAAAGAATATCTGCGCTCTGCTCTTGGTGGTGAAGCCAGAACACTTAAAGATCTATGGATAATGCTCTCCTGCAAGTCGGCAATCAAGGCCGGGCAACCTCTAGCCCGGGATGAAGCTCTGGCACTGCTGGAAACGTGGGTTAGCTGCCCGGAAAAAGAATACTGCCCTCACGGGAGACCGGTATTTATAAGTTTCAGTGCTCTTGATATGGAGAAGATGTTCAAGCGCAAGTAGTTTTATACTCTGTTGCGGTCATTGATCAGGGCTTTGGATTGACCCCGCCGTTAGGAAACGCTATCTCCGGAGTCAGTCCCGGTTTGAATTGCTGGTTTTTCATACCAGACATATAAAGTTATTATGACGGGAAGTATTCCCGAATTAAATTTTGTTTTTAAAACAGGTTGAATGAACAAATTTAAATTTTCGCATTGTATGCGGGAAAGAAAGGAGCTGTCTTATGGCCTGGAGAGTTGCTGAAAGCCATCCTATTAAAGATGTTGATCCTAGAGAACTTAGAGAAAAGTGGGAAAATGTAGCTGAAGATATGGCTCTTATCCCTGAAAGAAATATCAGAGTCTATATTGAAGATGGTGTAGTTAGAATTGAAGTCAGTGACGAGCTGTATGAATGTATGGCTTTTTAAGCACATTTTCTAATCCTGTCAGGACCTTATTATACTGTAATCTGATGATTTAATTTTAGTTATAATGGGTTTTGACAGTGGTATGTATTTATTATTAAAAGGCAGTTTAATTAAACTGCCTTTTTCTATTTTACAGAGGTTCAATTGAAAAAAATACATATTGGAACAATATTACCTTTTATAGTTTTCTGTTTATTGTTTGCCTCAGGATGTTCAAAAAGCAGTGACAAAAAAGAATTCAGGGTAGGACTCCTTGCTATCAGCAGCGGAGAACTGTTCCGGCATGGTCTGTATGTTTCGCGTGGAGCAACTCTTGCCGCTGATGAAATTAATTCCCGCGGTGGAATAAAGATCGGTAAAAGGCAGGTTAAAATAAAAATTTTCCATGCTGACAGTGGCAATAACAAGGCAATAACAACAAAGGCCGTAAAAGAGCTTATTGATTCTGACAAAGTTCATGCAGTCATTGGTCCTGTAGGCAGTTCCGCGGCCATATTTGCGGCTTCAATCTGTAATAGTAAAAAAATTCCTTTAATTTCTCCCTCGGCAGGAACATCAAAGCTTACTCCGCTCAAATATGCCTTCAGGGTCTCATATACCAGCAGAATACAGAGCAAAGTACTGTCCCAGTTTGCGGCTACAGTTTTGGGCAAACAACCTGTGGCTGTTCTGTATGCAAAAAACAGCGATTACAGTTCAGAGATGGCCAACTTTTTTTGCAGCGAATATAGGAAATCAGGGGGCATAATCACCGCGCAACTTTCATATAATTCTGCCGACCGTGAGTTTGCTTCGCAAATGAAAAAAATAATAGAATCAGGTGCCGGAATTCTATTTATGCCTTCCAATACAAAGGAAGTGCAGATTCAGGCTGCTCAGGCCAGAATGTCAGGATATAAAGGTGTTTTTCTGGGTAGTGATTCATGGGACCCTGTTGATCTGGTCCGCAATCCGGTCTTTATGGGAAGTTATTTCACGGACCATTGGCGTCCGGGGCTTAAGATCAAAAAATCTGTAGAGTTTGAAAAGGCCTTTTATGCTAAGAACAGCTGCGAGCCAACTGAGCTGGAAGCTTTGTCATACGATGCCATGATGAGTCTCTGTGCCGCTGTAGAATACTGCGGTTCAACCAAGGGTAAAGCGATAAGGAAGGCTCTTTCTGAAATGCCTGTTTATAGTGGTGTAACCGGAAAATTCAGTTACAATGATCATGGAGATCCTAATAAAGATGTTTTAATTTCGGAAATTATGCCTGACGGAAGCATTGAAAGCAGATTTATACCTTCCCGTTAGTTCAAAGAAATTAACGGCTGGCTACAGTCACATTTTTTCAATAGTCATCAAAAGTCTGGTTATGTCTTGCGGGCGTGGTATTATACCCCGCTGGAAAGATGGCGCATAGTTTCTATTTCGCAGATGGTCTGCTGCCCATGTACGGACTGTATTATTGAAAAAATCTGGATTGTTTAAAACAATCTTAGCCTTAGAAGGACCGTCATCTTTAACTGCTGCTGCGGAGAAGCTGTTTTCATGTACCAGATAGTTGTAGAGCGGTTTGCGAATATGATGAAATTTTGCTCCGAGCATCAGGAGTTGAATCCAGTAATCCCAGTCTTCGTATAAAGTGTTATCTCTGTAGCGTGCGCCCATGTCGAAATATTTTCGTCTGTATATGGCTGTAGGCGGCAGAAGATTCTGGCTTCTCATGTCAGCTGCTGAAAAATCAGGCAGAAGAAGCTCTTTTCGTCCGGCAGAACTCTGTTTGTAATAGTTTGTATATACAAGACCTGTTGAATTCTCTTTCTCTAACACCTCAATACAGCTCGATATATATTCAGGTTCAAGATAATCATCCGGGTCAAGCGTCAGCAGGTATTTCCCCCGGGACTCAAGCAGTCCACGGTTGCGGACAATTCCCGGTTTCCCGCAATGGTCCGCAGAGATTATTCTGAAGTCTGAACAATTCAGGAGACCAGTCCAGCGGTGGGCTTTTTCAATTGAATTATCAGTGCTGCCGTCATCAACAAAAATAATTTCTGCCTGTTCAAGTGGAAAATTCTGAGTGACTAGCGAATCAAACAGTCTTTCCAGAAAGTGCGCGTAATTATAGTTGGGGATAACAATTGAAATAAGTGTCATCGGGTGTCCTCATCATATTCTGTTATATGATGATTACACTGTAAGAGCGGAAAATTAAAGTTTTGAAAAGTTGTTAAAAGTGAAAGGCCCGAATCCAGGAGAAGATTCGGGCCTTTCTAAACTAAACCAAATGCAAGATGTCAGTTATCGAGATATAAACTGTCTGAAAAAGTCAGAGAACTGATTTTTCAGATGTTTAAAGCTTAGTGGTCACAGGTGTTTACGCCTGTTGTAAGGTCTCCGGACAAGTATTGTGCGACAACATTTTCCGGAAGATCAGCCTGAGCTCCTACAATTACTTTAACGCCGGCATCAGTAAACAGTGACTGTGCTCTGGCACCCATTCCGCCAGCGATAACCAGAGCTACATTTCTTTCAGCTATCCACTTGGGAAGCAGACCCGGCTCATGGGGTGGAGGAGTTTCCATGGTTGTGGCAGCAATTGAGTTGATTGTAGTATCAACATCCAGAAGAGCGAACTGCTGGCAATGTCCGAAATGCTGGCAGAGTTTTCCTTCAGCAGTAGGAATTGCGATACGGATCATTCCGTTATCAGCTTTCAGGTCTTTAACTTTAGGCATCTCGTTGGATTCCTGAAGAGAATCAGAAATTTTCAAGATGGGTTTGATGATGCTGTTCATGGCATTAACAGTGGGACCTTCATGGTCGACACGAATAATGGGGTAACCTTCATCACCTGAGCGGCCTACTTCGGGGTCAAGCGGAATGCTTCCGAGGAAGTTTACTCCGGTTTCTTTAGCCAGCTCTTCACCACCGCCTGAGTTGAAAATTTTGTGGAATTTTCCGCAGTCAGGGCAAACAAAACCGCTCATGTTTTCAACAATACCGAGTATCGGGTTGCCGAGCTGTTTGCAGAAGTTTACGGAGCGGCGAACATCGTCAACAGCAATACCCTGAGGGGTGGTGACGATAACGGTGTAAGCGTCAGTACCGAGTGTCTGCAATACGGAAAGGGGTTCATCACCTGTTCCCGGAGGGCAGTCTACAACCAGAAAATCAAGATCGTTCCAGGCAACATCCTGTACGAACTGTTTAATCAGGCCGATTTTAACAGGTCCACGCCAGATTACCGGATCATCTTTGCTAGGCAGCATGAAACCGAGGGACATAACCCAGAGGTTCTTGCTGTATGAAATAGGTTCGATAACTTCATGGCCGATATGCGGCTTTTCGTTTTCAAGGCTCAGCAGTCTGGGAACACTCGGGCCGTGGACATCAACGTCAAGCAGTCCGACCTGTTTTCCTGCCAGAGAAAGAGCTACCGCGATGTTTGTGGCCACGGTGCTTTTTCCTACGCCGCCTTTACCGGAAAGAACGACGATCTTATGTTTGATTCTTGAAAGTGTTTTGTTGAGTTTTTCGTCTCCGCATCCTGAACAGCCGCCCTCAGAGGAGCAGCCTGATCCTGATGAGGAGCAGTTTCCGCAAGCATGATCACTCATATTGAAATCTCCTGATTCCCGGCAAGGGAATGGTATTTTTGTTTCTGAATTAAATGTTCAGAATTAAAGTACAGCACTTTATAAGTTAAGCGCATAAAGCGTTGTGTCAACTTAGTATTTAAGTGAAAAATCCGGAGCGGCGCAAATTCAGTCCCATTCTGATTTTACACCGCTCCTATGCAAGGGTTTGGCAATTTATTTTACCAGTGGCTGGGTCTGTCAGCTTCGCTGCTTTTTTCAAGAGACCCTGTTTTGAGTTTTTCAAGAGCCTGTTCAACAGTTCCGTCCTCACAAAGGTAGACATCAATCTTGCCTACTGAAAGGGCTGAATATGCTTTGGGGCCGACATGTCCTGTAATTACGGCCTTGGCTCCTGTAGCTGCAACATTCTGTGCCGACTGGATTCCTGCTCCCTGAGCAGCATTAAGATTCTGCTTGTTGTCAACATAATCATACTTACCGGTTTCATCGTCATAAATAATGAAGCCCTGTGCGCGTCCGAAACGCGGATCCACAGGATTATTTAATTCATTACCCTGACAGCTTATTGCTACTTTCATTTTTACTTCTCCCTGTATTGTTGGAGTTGTTCTATTTAAATTTTTTTCTCACACAAAACCGTGTCCGTGAAATCCTGAACCGTTTCCGCTCTGTCTGCGGCATCGGCCCTGACCGGTCCCTTTGGAACAACCCGGCATAGCCAGTGAATCCAGACAGTTGTCGCTTACAGCAGCGAGAACTTCTTCGACCGTTCCCCTGATCCATGGAACGACTTTTACTCCGGTGCTTTCAATGAGGTTTCGAGTGCAGCCGCATAAAGCACCGCATATAAGAGTAGTCGCCCCGCAGGCCAAAATGGCGGATGTCCTGTCCTTTGGGTCTTTTGAGGGAAGGGATAGGTGACCTGCGGGGCAAATATTGTTTTCTTCAATACGAAATATTTTAAATTCCGTGGCGTTATCGAATACTGAGGCCAACCGGTCGTTGTAACAGGCTAAGCATAACAACATAACGTAATCCCCCTATGGCAACATTGATCGGCTCTCATGCAGACTATTAAGCATTCAATGTGCCACTGAAGTATTATTTAATTATAATAAAGAGTTATGGATATTAACAGGGGTGAGATGATGTGGTGATGGCTAAAAGTTAGCCTTAAAACCGGAGGTCGAAGGCTAATTATTCGCCTGAAAGTCCGCAGCGGGCGATGGAGCGGCGTAAAGTATCTTTTGTTATGCCGAGTTCACGGCAGGTCGCCATGCGTTTGCCGTTGTTTCTGGCCAGTGCTTTTTTGATTGCCCGGCATTTTATTTCTTCTAGGGTCATGGGAAGATCACTGTCATCACTGCCGGAAGAGCTTTCAGGTTGAAGGTACTCAGGAAGATGCTCAACCTGAATGAATCCTGAAGGGCAGAGTATAAAAGAAAATTCAAGAATATTTTCAAGCTCGCGCACGTTTCCGGGAAGGTCGTGGCGCATTATTATTTGAAGGGCGTCTTCTGAGAGGCCGCTTATATCCTTGCCCTGAAGTGAGTTAAGCCTTGTGGTGAAGTGGTTGACCAGCAGGGGGATGTCTTCGCGGCGGTCTCTGAGTGGCGGGAGGTTCAGGGTCACCACATTCAGGCGATAATAGAGGTCCTGTCTGAATGAACCTTCACTGACAAGCTCTTCGAGATTTTTATTTGTTGCGGCAATTACTCTTACATCGGCTTTAACACTGGTTACGGAACCGAGAGGTTCATAAGTCTTCTCCTGAAGCACCCGGAGCAGTTTTACTTGAAGCTTTGCCGGCATATCTCCTATTTCATCAAGAAAGATGGTTCCACCGGCAGCAAGTTCAAATCTTCCGGGTTTGTCTTTGCGGGCATCCGTAAAGGCTCCGGCCTTGTAACCGAAAAGTTCTGATTCAAGCAGATTGTCCGGCAGTGCTCCGCAATTGACTGCAACAAAAGGCCCTTTGCTGCGCTCACTTAGATTGTGGATGGCTTTTGCAAACAGTTCTTTTCCTGTACCGGATTCACCGAGAAGCAGCACTGTTGCTTCACTTTTGCTTACCTGCGGTAAAATGGAGAAAACCTTGCCCAGAGCCTTTGACTTGCCGACAATATCTTCAAATCTCCACGATTCTTCAACTTTGCGGCGCATGATCTGGATATCAGTCATATCTCTGAAGCTTTCGACTCCACCGATGAGTTTACCGTTGGAATCGACAAGCGGGGCCGCACTGATGGAGATAGGAATTTTTTTGCCGTCTGATCTGATAAAGAAAATTGTTTTATTGCTGATTCTACCGCTTTGTTCCATGCAGGACCGCAAGGCGCAGTTTCCGTCACACAGGCTGGAATGAAAAACATCCCAGCATTTTGAACCAATAGCTTCCTCACCGGGAATACCGGTAATTCTGCTGGCGGCCTCATTGAAAAAGGTCACATTCCAGTCCCGGTCAACAGTGAAAACACCGTCGGCCAGCGAGTCCAGAACAGCGGAGCATGGAAGGTGGCTGGGAAACTTCATTATTTATGCGTGGAAACCTTGTTTTTTGAATCCGCCCCGATACGGGGCGGATTTCAGGAATATTCTGCAGAAGTGAATACAGATTACGGGTAGAAGCAAAAGAATGATTAATTCTTTGCAGCTCTGGCTTTTCTAAGCCAGTCGTACCATGCATCCAGTCCTTCACGGGTACGGCATGAAACTGGGAAGACTTCGATATCCTTGTTGAGCTTTGAAGCATGCATTTTAGCTTTCTCAAGGTCGAAATCAACATAGGGCAGCAGATCTATTTTATTAAGGATCATGACTGACGAAATATGGAACATGAGGGGATACTTTTCAGGTTTGTCATCGCCCTCGGTTACTGTCAGCAGTGTTATTTTATGATCTTCGCCAACTGCAAATTCCGCAGGGCAGACAAGATTACCAACGTTTTCAACAAAAAGAATATCAAGGCCGTCAAGGTCCAGATGTTTGATGGCTTCTTTAACCTGTGTGCTGTTCAGATGGCATCCGCCTTCGGTATTGATTTGAACGGCCTGAGCACCTGTAGCGGCAACTCTCTGGGCATCATTATCAGTCTGAAGATCGCCTTCGACAACGGCCATTTTAAATTCGTCTTTAAGATCGGCAAGGGTCTTTTCCAGAAGGCTGGTTTTACCGGAACCGGGTGAACTCATAAGATTAAGGCATAATATTTTCTTTTCAGAAAACATTTCGTTGAGTTCTTCAGCCACCTTGTCGTTGGCTTCAAGAATGTTGCGAACCACTGGAACTTCAACCATTTCCGTACTCCTTTGACTATTGATCTATCTCAAGATTTTCAATTTGCAGTTCTTTTCCCTGCAGAACCTCGTGGCCTATTTCCAGATCACATTCAGGGCAGGCCATATAAAGTTTGTCTTCAGGGAAAAATTCTTTTCCGCAACCACCGCACCGTACTTTTATGGGAATTTCTTTTACTTCCATAACGGAACCCTCAAGTTCGGTTCCTATTGTGACAGCTTCCCATGCAAAAGTAAGAGCTTCGGTGATGACTCCGGCAAGCGCGCCATTCAAAATTGAAATTTTACTCAATTTTGCTCCGGGATGCTTCGCCATCTCCTCTTCAACAATTTGAACAATGCTTTGGGCGATTGACATTTCATGCATGTGTTTCGGACTAACCCAAATCGTCAGGCGGGGCAAGTGGTGCCGCGTTTTACGGACAAAAGATTCCCTGAGTATTGCGTTTAAATTTCATACTGTTAATGGCAGAAATGAGCAGTGTTGAGTATGTTTGAACAGTAATAAAGGGCTTGAATTGCTTGTATCGTAAAAAGAAGTATGAAATAGGTGTATCTGTTTTCCGGGCGGCTATAAATGAAACCGGACGTTGTGCACACATAATTCAGTGAAGATTAATTTGATTTCCGATTCAGGAGGACTTTGAGAATGTATGTGGGACTCAAGATGCTCAGGGATTTTGTTACCGTAACTTCAGACACTCCAGTCAAAAAGGCAGGTAAAATCCTTGATGACAATCAGCTTTGGATGCTGCTTGTTAAAGATGGTGAAGAACTGGTCGGCTATGTGACCAAGGAAGATGTCAGAGCCGCAATGCCTTCAATCCTGATATCACTGGATAAGAAGGAAATAAATGATCTGCTGAATCAGCTTACAGTCAAAGATGTTTTAAGAAAAGATATCACCACTGTTCCGCCTGAAACCGAGATCGAAGCCGCAGCCGATCTTATGTATGAGATGAATCTTTCGGGGCTCGCTGTTGTCAATAGCGATAAAGCGCTGATAGGTTATATCGACCGTGATAAAATGCTGAAAGTTCTTGTAGAAGAAATGGCTCACGGACAGGGCGGCTCCAGAATTGTTATTGAAGCTGAAGAACGTACCGGGGTTCTTTATGAACTGGCTGGAATCATATCCAATATGAAATACAGCATTATTTCCATGGCGGTATTTTTCCACAAACATCGCAGGATGATTGTTATCCGGGTGGAAACACAGGATTCAACTCCTATAGTGGATTCCCTGCGCGACAGAGGCTACACTGTTGCCGGACCAGATGATTTCAAAGAAGAGTGGGAATCCTGATTCAGGACATCCTTTTCTGTGTTTTTTAGCTCGATAATATCCAGTCTTTATTGGTACTTTTTACCAAAAATTTAAATAAAAAGGGCGGTGTCGTTGCACCGCCCTTTAATAACAGAAAGATTCATTTCTGATTTATTTCTTACCAGATTACCTTTCTAACCGCATGACGAGCATGAACTGCATCCGTCTCCACCGCCAAGTTCAAGCTTGGAGTCGATAGCGAATCCCATATAAGTGAGATCAATTTTAAACGGAGCTCCCTGTTCGTTGAGTTCCTTGTCGATTACGAAAGCAAATCCGTCTACATCAAATGTTTCATCAGTGTCTTTTGGCTCATCCAGAGCCAATGCCAGCTTGGGGCCGGATCAGCCACCTTGAGACAGATAGACTCGGATAGGGGCCTTTTCATTGTCCGCAAAGTAGTTTTCAAGCTGATTGCGGGCAGCTTCGCTAATTACAACCATATTTTCCTCCTTATAGGATAACGTGATACAAAAATAAGGTTTGTATAGATTTTTGTCAATTGTTGCTTTGTCGGTCATAATCGTGGCACAAGCTATTCAAAAAGTTTTAAATTGTTTGATTGTTTTTTTTGTGTTAAGGAATTTTGACCTTTTTCGTTAATATTATCGCTGCAAGGCGTCTGGGAGAATAATATGAAAACTAAGGATCTGATCCTGAAAACAGCCAAGGAAATGATAGCTGAAGTTGGATTTCATAAGTCCACAACCGCTAATTTGGCTAAAAAGGCCAATATTTCCGAAGGGACAATTTACCGTCATTTTGAAAGTAAAGAAGATATTCTTCTACATATTCTTGCCGGTCTTGAGGACAATTACTCTTACTACATTGAAAGTATCCGTCAGAGTCTTGATAAAGAGGAATGCACTCTTGAAGAGATACTCAACGGGTATTTTTCATTTGTCGAAGAAAATGCCATAGACTTGAAGATTATGCTCAGTACTTACGGTCTTATTGACTCATCAAAGAGGCTGATGGCTGTAGTTCTTAAAAATCTTGAGCTTGTTATTGAGGAATGCCTCAAGCTTTATGATAAGAAAGGCCTTTTACGTGAAGTTGCTATAAAATCTGATTCTACGGTTGTTATGACCATTATTTTCGGATTGACCAGACTTTACCTCTACTGGCCTGATACAACGGATGTTCGCAGGGATGCCATAGAATTCTGCCGTCGCAGTCTTCTCAGTGAGTGTAACCCTGCTTAACTCTTCAGATCTGGTTTAAGCGGGAGGCAACTTCTGAATAAACCGGCTCTGTTTTTTTATTTTTTATGGACACGGCTCAACCTGATCCAGCTATATTCAGAAAAGTAATGTCTTATTAAAAATCTTCAGCGGCGATGCCGTCCGAAGTGATAAAAAATAAGAGTTAAAAATTAAAGCCGGAATTGCATACTTTGTGTACGCAATTCCGGCTTTATCTTTAATTTATAAAAAAGAGCGGATTATCCCTTTTCAGGATTGAAGAACCTGAGCCTGAGGGCATTTGAAACTACTGTTACGGAGCTGAAGGCCATGGCTGCGGCTGCAAACATGGGTGAAAGGGTCGGACCTCCGAAGATGTAAAGGATTCCTGCCGCAACTGGAATTCCCAGTACGTTGAAGGCGAAGGCCCAGAAAAGGTTCTGTTTGATATTACGCACTGTAGCCCGGCTTAGTGACAATGCGTTCAGCACTCCTCCAAGTTCGCCTTTCATCAGCACGATGTCACCCGATTCAATGGCAACATCAATTCCGGTTCCCATTGCAATTCCTAAATCTGCAGTAGCAAGGGCAGGGGCATCATTTATTCCATCACCGATCATGGCAACCTTCCGGCCATTGTTTTTCTCAGCTTCAACAACTTCTGCCTTGCGGTCGGGCATTACTCCGGCGATAACCCTGTCTATCCCTGCGCGGGATGCTATTTCTTTAGCCACGGTTTCATTATCGCCTGTAAGCATTATTACTTCGACTCCGAGCTTATGGAGCCTGCTTACTGTTTCCGGTGCTTCATCCTTTATTTTATCGGCTATAGCCAAGATGCCGGCCAACTTTCCGTCTATTGCAACAAAAAGCGGGCTTTGACCGGAATTAGCAAATTTATTGAAAGCGTTAACCGCATCTGGAGCATCCAGCCCGGAGATAAAACCGGCTTCAAGAAAGTCACGGTTTCCAAGGAGCATTTTGCGTCCGCCAGTCAGAGTAGAAATGCCCCTGCCGGGTATAGCGGTAAATTCAGTCGTTTCAGGAAGGTCTGTTTCCAGCCCGTCAGCTGCCCTGACTACAGCCTTTGCAAGTGGATGCTCCGACTGGCTTTCAGCTGAGGCGGCATAAGCGGTCAGCTCCTGCTCAGACATACCTGCTGAAAAAGTTTCCGCCACTTCAGGGCGGCCGTATGTAAGGGTTCCTGTTTTGTCGAATATCATTGAGTTGATTTTTCCGGCTGTTTCAAGGGCCTGTCCTGATTTTATCAGAACTCCCAGCTGGGCTCCGCGTCCGGTGCCGACCATAATTGCCGTCGGTGTTGCAAGTCCCATGGCGCAGGGGCAGGCAATTACCATTACACTGATAAAAATGCGCAGTGCAAAAGTGAAAGGTTCCGCACTGAAAAAGAACCATCCCAGAGCTGAAAGAATGGCTATGACCATGACGGTCTGGACAAAATAAAAGCTGACTGTGTCTGCAAGGCTTGAGATGGGAGCTTTTGATCCCTGAGCGTCCTGAACCAGTCTGATGATTCTGGCCAGCATTGTATCTGCCCCGACGTGGGAGACTTTTACTTTTAGAGCACCCCCGCCGGTGTTTACGGTTCCTCCGGCAACATCATCACCGGGGTTTTTAGATACAGGCAGACTTTCACCGGTGAGCATTGATTCATCAATGGAACTATGTCCTTCGTCAACAACTCCATCAGCCCCCACGCGGTCGCCGGGGCGGATCAGGATTATATCTCCGGGGCCTATCTCTTCCACGGGAACTTCAATCTGCCTGCCGTCTTCAATAATAGTCGCCTTGCGCGGAGTCAGGTCCATAAGCTTTTCAATGGCCTGAGAGGTCCTTGAACGGGCTCTGCCTTCCTGAAATTTACCAAGTGAAATAAGAGTGATAATTGTTGCTGCCGATTCAAAGTAGAGGTCCATAGCTCTTGCAGCCGGATCAATTCCAAGGGCTATTTCGATGAGGTTCCACATGGAATAGATAAATGCGGCGGACGTACCAACTGCAATCAGGGAATCCATGTTGGGAGCGCCTTTGAACAGGTTTGGAAATCCGTGCAGATAGAAATCTTTTCCGAACCATAAAACCGGAGCTGTCAGAATAAGCTGGATGAGTGCAAAACCAAGCGGATTGACTGTTGGAGAAATTATATCCGGGAGCGGCATTCCAACCATGTGTCCCATAGTGATACATAACAGGGGAACAGTGAAAGACAGTGCCAGAATGAGTCTTTTTTTCATCCCGGCGAGTCGCAGCATTGTCTGCTGGCGTCTTTGTTCGTAAGCCTCTTTGACTCCCATTTCATCCTGTAGGCTGCCGGGTTCGAAACCCGCATCGGTTATGGCCTGACGTATTTCTCTAAGATTGGTGTCTGAGGTATTGAAATTTATTTTTGCGGTTTCATTGGGCAGGCTGACTTGCGCTTCACTCACTCCATCCATATTGCCAAGGACTCTTTCCAATCTTGATGAACAGGCGGAGCAGCTCATTCCTGAAATGGATATCGTCACAGTGCTTCCTTCTACCAGAGGTGAAGCTTCAAAACCGGCATCTGCAACCATCTGCATTATCTGCTCTTCAGTAACCTGCTCGGAGTCGTATTCAACCTTCATGGTTTCCATCGCAAGATTGACCGCAGCGTTGTCAACTCCGTCCATATTCCCGATAACCCGTTCAAGGCGTGAGGAGCATGCGGAACAGGTCATACCTTTTATCGTGAAGTTGGAATTCATTATCATTTTTTTATGTCCTGTTATGGTTAAATAAAAAGAATTATCCTCTAAAATATGCAAAAAAAATATATGAAATTTGCGATAAGCAAAGGTGGCATTGCAATACCTCCTTACATTACTTATAGCTAATCCCCTTGGGATTTTTGTTTTTACATAGCAAAACAGACTCGCTATTAATTTGCAAGTGCTATGGCGAGTTTATCCCGGAAAAATTTTCGGGATCAGCCTCCTCAACCGAGCCTGACAGGAGTATGCCTGTTGCAGGCGATAACTTTTAATTTCCGGCGGTAATATGCAGAAACAGAAAATTATCCTCACCGAGAAGGCAATGGAAAGGACTCTGGATCGACTGGCTTCTGAAATAGCGGAGCGCAGAGGCGATAATGAAAAGCTGGCTATCATAGGTATCCAGCGCAGAGGAGCTGATCTGGCCGAAAGACTTAAAAAAAGTCTTGATGAAACTCTCGGCAGAAGAATCCCTCTGGGGAAACTGGATATAAATCTTTACAGGGATGACTGGACCACACTGACCAGACAGCCAAGCATCAATTGTACGGAGATACCCTTCGATATTGAAGATGCCAGTGTTATTCTTGTTGATGATGTCCTTTTTTCCGGAAGAACAGTAAGGGCGGCTCTTGAAGCTGTTCTTGATTTTGGTAGACCGCGCAGGGTGGAGTTGCTGGTGCTGGTGGACCGCGGACATCGTGAACTGCCTATCAGTGCGGATTATGTGGGCAAAAAAATAGATACTTATGGAGACGAACACGTCAACGTCTTTGTCCGTGAAAGGGATGAGAAGGACTGTGTAGTTCTGGTTTCCTGATTGAGCAGAGGATTTTTATGATTGATTTCAGTGAAAAAAGTATTGTGAGCCTTATCGGTATGGCCGGTGCCGGAAAATCTACACTGGCCCCCCTTGTTGCTGAAAGGCTGGGTTGGGAATGTGTGGATACTGACCACATTATTCAGTCCTACTACGGGCAGTCTCTTCAGGAAATAGTCGACCGCCTTGGTGTACCTGAATTCCGTATTGTTGAAGAAAAAATTCTTTCTTCTTTTGGTGCCAGACGTACGGTTGTTTCCACAGGCGGGAGCGTTGTCTACGGCCCGGATGCAATGGAAAGACTTAAGGCTCTGGGGCCTGTGGTCTTTCTTAAAATCAGTCAGGAAACCTGCTTGAGCCGTATTGGCGGTGGTGATGGACGTGGACTGGCCATGATTCCCGGACAGACTGTAGAAAACCTTTACGAAGAGCGTCAGCCTCTATATAGCAGATATGCAGATTTTACAGTGCAGACGGATAAATATTCTCCGGAAGACTGTGCTGAAAAAATCTGGCAGTGGCTTGATACATTGAAAGGTTAAATATTAAATCCGGGCTCTTGAAATGAAAAAAATGACCAGACAGGCTGTATTCCGTAAACTTGCAGCTTTGTATGAACGTATGGCGGATGCCTATTCCGAGACTTCCGCCGCCATAGGTCTTTCCTGCGAAAATTGTGAAAACAATTGCTGCACAAGCTATTTTCAGCACCATACTTATGTTGAGTGGGTCTACCTCTGGCAGGGACTTAATAGCCTTCCGGAAGAAAAGCGCAATGAATATATTGCCAGAGCCGAAGAATATGTGCGCACAGCCAGAGCCCTTGTGGAGACAGGGGTTAAACCATCGATTATGTGTCCTCTCAATGACAACGGATTGTGCGGAGTTTATAAACACAGATTGATGATCTGCCGTATGCATGGTGTTGTGAATTCCATTACTATGCCGAACGGTAAAAAGCTTTCTTTCCCCGGATGTTTCAAGTGTCAGGAATTGACTTCTGATATGCCGCAGGTTCCTGTTCTGGACCGTACCAGGCTGTATAAGGAGCTTGTAATGCTGGAAATGGGTCTTCTGGGCAGTAAAGTTAAAAGCATGCCCAAAGTTGATCTGACTCTTGCCGAAATGATTGTTCTGGGACCGCCGAAACTTAATCCGTAGCGATTTTCTTTTTTTGGGAGTCAGCCACTACCCGCAGAAAAGAAATAAAGTCATCAATGCCCAGCTTACGGCATTTTATGTACAAGGCTGCATATTCCTTAAAGGTCATCTTGCTGCCGTAGACATTATACAGGGTTTCTTCACTGCAGAAATCAAGTCCCCAGTATTCGCCTATCTGGGGATGTATGGGCATTTCAAAATCCGGGAAAGGATCAGGCATGGTTTTCAGACTTCTCCCGGAAGGTTGTTCAATACCTAGAATTTCAAGAATTCTGCTGGCGGTGTAGACCATGATGTCTTTGCCGGGATGGTTGAAGGTGTTGAAGATTTTGTAGCTGCGAAAGTTTTCATACATCCGGTCAACGTATTTAATCGGAGTTTCGCTTTCTTTGAATCTTTCCCATTTTTCAGCTTTTTCAACAATAGCATCCAGATCAAGCATTTTTCTGATATCTGATTTCAGATAAATGTGCAGAATCTCCCATTCGCTTAGTTCTCTTTTCAAAAGGGATTCAAGAAGACTGTCAGGATAGGCGAAATCAATATCCCTTTCCCATGTGGGCCAGTAAAATGTAAAAAGCATACTTGGAAAGGCGATATGTTTTGCCTGTTCAGGAAGCTGCGGTATAAGTTTTTCAGAAGCCAGATCACCCCATTTGCTACTGAGCTTCTGGTAGAGGAACAGGCTGCATTCACTAAGGGCTTTTGGAGGTATTTTTTCGCGGATATAGTTCGTGTAGATTTGTACATCGTAAGAGTTTTTAAACTCTGCGCTTAAAAAAAGAATGTCACGAAGTGCTTCACCCTGACAGTTAGAATGTATAATACACTTTTTTTTAGCCATTATTTGTTTTTAATATCACAGGCTTGTCCGGCTGACAATCTGAACAGCTTGTGAAGTGATATTTATCAAGGATTCCAAGTTGATGAAAGAATATACCAGAAATGATTTAACTCATGTAATTGCGCAGATTCAAGCCGTTGAAGAATCTCTTGGCGATATTGCAAGAATGCGTCTTGATGATCTGGCCAAACCGAAAGGAAGTCTTGGCAGGCTGGAAGAGCTGGCTGTAAAAATGTTTATAGCTTCCGGGGGAAAAAGAGTTAAAGCCGACCCCGGCAGGATATATACCATAGCCGCAGATCATGGTGTCTTTGAGGAAAAGGTCAGTTTTTTCCCGCAGGAAGTAACCAGACAGATGGTTGAAAATTTTTTGCGCGGCAAAGCCGGAATCAATGTTCTGGCTGAAACTTCGGGAGTTGATCTCGTTGTTGTTGATGCTGGCTGCCTTGGCGGGACATATCCTGACCATCCGAAGCTGCTTCAGCGAAAAATTGCCGAGGGATCGGCCAATATTGCTGTTGGTCCGGCTATGAGCGAAGCGGATTGTCTGAAGGCTGTCATGCTGGGCATTAATTTAGCCGATGAGGCTTTAAATGAGGGGATCATGACCCTTGGCACCGGAGAGATGGGCGTGTCCAACACAACGCCATCCACAGCCTTGTACTGCGCATGGCTCGGTCTTGATCCGGAGAGGATTACCGGTCCCGGAGGCGGAATCAGCAAAGAGAGAATTCCCCACAAGATAAATGTTGTTAAGCGGGCTTTGAAAGCCAATGCTTCAGCTGTTGCGGGCAGGGACCCTTTAAGCATACTCAGTGCTTTAGGCGGATATGAAATTGCCGCGCTGACAGGACTTATTCTCGGTGGAGCCAGAAACAGGCAGATGGTTTGTATTGACGGATTTATTTCCACAGCAGCATATACAATGGCTGTTGCTTTATGTCCTGAAGTAGGGGGATACAGTGTTTTAAGTCATGCTTCAGCAGAGCCTGGATATGCCCGAGTTGTGGAAAGCCTCGGCAGACGTCCGGTTCTTCACCTCGGTATGAGGCTTGGAGAGGGCTCTGGTGCCGCGCTGACCATGTTTATGCTTCGGGCTGCTGCCTCTGTGTACAATGATATGGAAACATTCGAAGAAGCAGGTGTTACAGACGGATAATCCGTTTTGAAAGTTCAGCAAGATTAACTGCTCATGTTTGAAGACCGTTTACTTTTAGTTTAATAAAAGAGCTGGTCAAAATTTCATTAACCCTCAGAATCCAAAGGAGACGCAATGTCCAAGCTTGAATTGGTGAAAACCGTCAAAGCTGCTGGTTGAGCCGCTAAGATAGCTCCGGGGGACCTGGAGCAAGTCCTTGATGGTCTTGCTGTCTCCGATTCAAGGCTTCTGAGCGGGGTTGGCGGTAATGAAGATTCCGCCATTGTTTCTTTCCCGGCCGGTAAAGCCCTTGTACAGACAGTGGACTTTTTTACACCCATTGTTAACGATCCATATTGGTTCGGTCAGATTGCTGCGGCCAATTCACTTTCAGATGTTTACGCCATGGGCGGAGAGCCGTGGACCGTTATGAACATTGTCTGTTTTCCGATCAAAACAATGGGCAAGGATGTGCTGCGCTCAATTCTTCAGGGGGGGATGGATAAAACTCTTGAGGCTGGAGCGGTTCTTGCCGGTGGACACAGTGTTGAGGATGATGAAATCAAATACGGCCTTTCTGTAACCGGGGCGGTTGATCCCGGTTCTTTTGCTTCCAATAAGGGTCTTTGTGAGGGTGATCAGCTGCTGCTGACCAAACCTCTGGGAACCGGAGTTCTGGCTACGGCTTTGAAAGCTGACTGGGATGGTGCTGAGCGTTTTGAAAAAATTGTGCATAAGTGGGCTTCCAAACTTAATTCAGCCGGTGGAAGAGTCATCAGGGAGTTAGGTGTAAAAGGGGCTACTGACGTTACAGGATTCGGACTTGGAGGCCACATTCTGGAAATGGCAGAGGCTTCCGGTGTTGCGGTGGAACTCTGGCTGGATAAGGTGCCATTCATTGATGATGTAGTTGATCTTGCTTCAATGGGACTTATTCCGGCAGGAAGTTTTGCCAACCGTAATTATTGCAGTAAAATGGTTGAAACAGCCAGTGGGCTCGACAGTATTAAAACGGATTTGGTTTTTGATGCCCAGACTTCCGGCGGGCTTATTATAGCCCTCAAAGAGGATCAGCTTGAAAGAGCGCGGGATATTCTGCTGGAGGCCGGTGATCTTGCCGTACATATCGGTCAGGTTGTAAGCAGGGCTGAGGGACGGGCTTCACTGCGTATCATATAATAAATTTCAGTTGAAAAGTGATCAGGCGTGGAATCTTTGTGATTTCACGCCTGATCTATTTTATGCCTTCATCATCAACCTTCCTGAGACACTTTTTTCCTACTTTAAATATACTCAATAAATTCTCCCTTGTATTTAAGCACTTCCCCGGTTTGTTGTCACCGCCTGAATAATTTCAGCCTTTGCATTGTAAACAGGCGAGGATTCCAGCCTTACAAGTTCCTTTGCCATATCAGGATTAGAAAATATCCTGCGCTGTAGCCGCTTGCGTCCCAGATTCTTTAAATCGTCAGCAAGATTTCTTCCCCGGTCATTGTCAACCTTCGGGATAGACGTAATCTGATAGCGTTCTTCTGCCATGGTAACCTCCCTCCTTGGAAGTTAAAAAATAAAATCTCCTTTTTTACCGATTTAAAAGTTGTATCGGTTATATTTTGTATAACTTTAGATGGGCGCTTAATTCAGCCGCGGAATGACCATCAAAAAAGCCTTCTGCATAAATGCAGAAGGCTTGCTGATAATCAAATTCCATTTAATCTTTCCAGTTCCACCACTTTTTCAGTTCGGGGTCCGGCTTTTCGGTATTCAGGACATAATGAATACATCTGAATACATAGAGCATGCACCGATCAACATGGCAGCCGCTGAGTTTTGTCAGGTCCTGATACATCTTTTCAGGATCGTCAGCAGCTAGTTCAGAAAGACTTCGGTAACCCATTTCCCATAAATCTATGGATATTTGCTTTCCAACACCGGGAAGGGTCTGGAACTCTTTTAATATTTTATTGTCCATTCTCTTTGTATACTCGGTCGAGAATTTCTTTTGCTCCCTGCGCCAGAACTTCTTTAGCCAGATCAGTACCGATTTTCCAGGCCTCTGTTACCGGACCTGTCTTCTCGAGCCTTATGGGTTTGCTGCCGTCAACATCGGCTACAAAACCTGTCAGCGCAACTGAGTCACCGTCAATTTTTGACCATGCAGCTATGGGAACCTGACAACCTCCGTCAAGACCTGTCAGAAAACCACGCTCAGCCTGAACCTGATAAGCTGTTTTTTCATGATGCAGGAAGGCCAGCATTTCACGAACGTCAGCATCAGCAATACGGTATTCAATTCCGAGTGCTCCCTGAGCAACAGCCGGAAGAAATTCAGGCGGAGTCAGTTCTTCACGTTTAGGAGCCGAAAGACCCAGCCTGTTCAGTCCTGCAGTAGCAACGATAATGGCATCATAATCACCGCTCAGCAGTTTGTTGATACGGGTATCCAGATTACCGCGCAGGGTTTCAATCTTAAGATCTTTTCTAAGATTCAATAATTGGGATTGCCTGCGCAGACTGCTTGTTCCCACTACCGCGCCTTCAGGCAGATCGCCAAGACCGTCGTATTTAACCGAAAGCAGGGTATCAGTATCAGCTTCCCTTTCCGGGATAATGCCTACTTCAAGACCTTCGGGCAGTTCTGTGGGGACGTCTTTCATACTGTGAACAGCAATATCGGCGCGACCGTCAATCAGAGCTTCTTCAATCTCTTTTACGAACAGTCCTTTGCCTCCGACTTTTGCCAGAGGGACATCCAGTATTTTATCACCTTTGGTTTTGATCTTTAAAAGTTCCACGGTGATGCCGGGGTACTGTTTTCTTAAAAGATCAGAAATGTGATTGGCCTGCCACAGGGCGAGCTTGCTGCCTCTTGTCGCTATTGTAATATTTTTCATCTGGGTCCCGGTTCTTTTATTTGAAATTATTAGCCGCAGGAAGAACAGTTGCCGCCTGAACAACCTGAACAGCCACCACCGGAAGAGGCCGGTGCAGACGGCATTGCTTCACCCAGGCTGTCGCCTCCGCCAGCTTTGAACTTGCAGGCCGACATGAGTTTTCCTGTATTTTTTGATTTACATTCTGGGCATTCAGGACATTCATCACTGCTGAAAACGAGTTCTTCAAACTCACAGCCGCAGTCTGAGCATTTATATTCAAAAATGGGCATATTTTAAGCCTCCATGATAAATATTGTTTTGATGTCGCTAATATCCCAAATAAGCCCGGCGGGCAACTTGGGGCAGCCGGAAGAATTATCTGAAAATATACTGCATGTTCCAGAATTCGTCTGCTAATGGACATCCAGCCTTTAAGAATTTTTTGAAAAATATGTATCCGGCAATAATATCAAATTATGACCGGCAGTCGAAAATATCTCCGCTGTCTCATTTTAATGAAACCGCGGAGATATTTAATTGTATTAATCAGTAATCATATTTTGAACCGGTTGGTCTGGTGACAGGCTATTTTTCCTCAATAGGACTTTTAGCAATGGGCCAGACTTCTTCAATGCGTTCAATGGGAATGATTTCAAGCTTCTTACGAAGGTCTTCGGGAACTTCTTCCAGATCCTTTGAGTTCTGTGACGGAATAAGCACTCGTTTCATTCCCCGTGATACTGCGGCAAGAATCTTTTCTTTAATTCCACCTACCGGCAGCACCCTGCCACGCAGTGAAATCTCACCGGTCATGGCTGTTTCGGCATTAATAGGATTGTTGCTCAGGGC
The DNA here is from genome assembly GCF_000429985.1 of Maridesulfovibrio bastinii DSM 16055. NCBI lineage: Bacteria > Pseudomonadati > Thermodesulfobacteriota > Desulfovibrionia > Desulfovibrionales > Desulfovibrionaceae > Maridesulfovibrio > Maridesulfovibrio bastinii. The sequence goes on along the minus strand of NZ_KE387015.1, from coordinate 244,553 downwards.
GGAAATCAACGCTGTTACCAGTGTAACACCGGCTGATGGTCCGTCCTTTGGTGTTGCTCCAGCCGGAACGTGAATATGTATATCCTGTTTTTCATGGAACTTGGGATCAATGCCGTAAACATCAGCATGTGAACGGGCAAAGGATACCGCAGCCTGTGCTGATTCCTTCATTACATCTCCAAGTTTACCGGTCAGAATAAGTTTGCCTTTACCGGGAAGTACGCTGACTTCGATATGCAGGATTTCTCCTCCTACAGGTGTCCATGCGAGTCCGATAGCAACTCCCGGAGGCAGTGTGGTTTCTTTTTCATCTTCAAGGAAGACCGGAGGTCCGAGCAGTTTGTCCAGATTTCTGACAGTGACTTTGAAAGGACCTTCTTCTCCCTCAGCCTTTTTACGGGCCATTTTACGGCAGAGTTTTCCAACCTGACGTTCCAGATTTCTGAGTCCTGCTTCGCGGGTATATTCCCGGATAACCTTGCCCAGAACTTTATCACTTATCTGGAATTCGTCTTCGCTAAGGCCGTTTTCCTTAGCCTGCCTCGGAACAATGTAACGGCAGGCGATTTTTACCTTTTCATGCTCTGTGTAACCGGTGATGCTTATTACTTCCATTCTGTCGAGCAGAGGTCTGGGAATGGTGTCCAGCACGTTGGCGGTACAAATGAACATGGCCTTTGAAAGATCAAAGGGAACGTTAAGGTAATGGTCGGTAAAAGTATTATTCTGTTCAGGGTCGAGAACTTCAAGAAGTGCTGAAGACGGATCTCCCCTGAAATCATTGCCAAGCTTGTCTATTTCATCAAGCATGATAACCGGATTGCGGGTTTTGCACTGCTTGATGCCCTGAATTATTCTACCGGGCATTGAGCCGATGTAAGTCCGGCGGTGACCCCGTATCTCAGCCTCGTCACGCATGCCGCCAAGTGAGATTCTGTGGAATTTCCGTTGCAGGCTGCGGGCGATAGATCTTCCGAGAGAGGTTTTACCAACTCCGGGAGGGCCTACAAAACAAAGGATAGGTCCTTTCATTGTAGGATTGAGTTTGCGTACGCTGAGGTATTCAAGAATACGTTCTTTAACCTTCTCAAGGTCGTAGTGGTCTTCGTTAAGAATAACCTGAGCCTCTTTAATATCAAGACGGTCGCGCGAGGCCTTTTTCCACGGAAGCTCCGTCATCCAGTCCAGATAAGTCCTGATGACACTTGCCTCTGAAGATTCAGGGTGCATGGTCTCAAGCCTGCGGAGCTGCTTTTCAGCCTCTGTGCGCACTTCTTTGGGCATTTTGGCTTTTTTAATGGCAGCTCTGATCTGTTCTATCTCATCAAGTTCATCACCTGATTCTCCCAGCTCTTTTTTGATGGCCTTGAGCTGTTCGCGGAGATAGAAATCCCGCTGCGCTTTATCCATGCCTTCTTTAGCCATGGTCTGAATCTTATTCTGCATGGAAGCTACTTCAACTTCCTGAGTCAGCTGCGTGCTCACCAGACTCAGACGTTCAGTCGGGTCCTGACATTCCAGAATAGACTGGGCATCATGCACCTTCATACGCAGGTTTGAAGCTATAAGGTCTGCGAGTCTGCCGGGTTCTTCAACATTGTTTAAAACCCCCATAATATCAGTGGAGGAAATTCCTCTGAGAGTAAGGATTTTTTCACTCTGTTCACGTGAATTACGGATAAGGGCTTCAAGCTCGGGGCTTTCCTGCGGAGAGGGAGCCTCTTCTATCTTTTGAATTTCGGCAATATGGAACGGGTCAGAAGCAATAAAGTTTTTAACTCTGGCTCTGGAGAGTCCCTGAACCAGTACTTTGAGCCGTCCGTCAGGCATTTTCAGCATGCGCATGATCATACATACTGTGCCCGTTCTATACAGGTCACCGTGCTCAGGATTCTCAGTTGCTTCATCTTTCTGGGTCAGAACAAGAATATGTCTGCTAGCCGTCATGGCTGCTTCTACTGCTCCGACAGATTTTTCTCTGCCGACAAAAAGCGGAAGAATCATATAATTGAAGACAACAATATCTCTGACCGGCAGAACCGGGATAGTGGTCGGTATATTTTTTTCGGCTCCATCAAGGTTCTGATTGGCCTCGTCAATAAGATCGGCCGCATCGTGGTGCACCTGAAGCGGTGATACAGGGGGCTTGTTGAGTCCCTGATCATTACCGGCGTCATTCCCTCTGTTTTTTATGGATGACTTCGATTTTTTTTCATCGCTTTTCTTTTTAAGCACCAGCGGCTTAATGGGTGTTTTTTTTCGTTTCAACTTGTGATCCTTTATATATAAAAATGAGTTTGAAATTTTTAAATTACGCCAGCTTTAATCCGTCTGCCGTTTTTCAGTTGATAACGATTTATAACCGTTGTCAGTTTACGGAGGTTGGAGAATCTTTATCCCCGCTCCGACAGCTCTGTTTTGTCAACTAATTCATTCTGAAATTGTTATTTTTTAATACAGCTCTTCCGGTAAAAAAAGTGATCCGTATTTCAGCAGTGCTGCCGCACTGCACCTGCGGAACAATTTAGTTCCGGAGTTATCAGGTCTTAGGCCCGGTCTTAAATTTTAAGCCGCTGAGCTGTATTTTCGATCCGGGTTTTGAAGAACACCTCGGTAACATTGCCTGTAACTACCAAATGACAGCTTCTAAACATTGTGTCCTCCTTTTTTGAATCCGTTAATTGTGGAATCTAAATTCTGCCTGCTTCCATAAAACTGTAATATCTATCTTTTGTGACGACGATATGATCCATCAGCCTGATATCCAGACTCTTGCAGGCTGCTGAAATTTCCTGCGTCCTCACGATGTCATTGCGCGAAGGAGTCGGGTCGCCGCCGGGATGGTTATGGGCGAGGATGACTCCGCTGGCTCCGTATTTGAGAGCCATGGCAACTATTTCCCTCGGGAAAACAGCTGTTTTGTCAACCGTGCCACGGCTTATCATTTCCCAGCATATCACCTTATTCCGGGTGTTGACCAGAGCAACCCAGAATTGTTCTATGGAAAGATTGCCAATTCTTGCCATAGCGGCTCTGGCGACAGCTTCAGGGGAAGACAGTTCCTCGTTGCTGAATATCGGTTCTTCAGCAATTCTGGTCCAAATCTCTCTGAGAAGTTTAAAACTTGTCAGAACTCCCGGCCCCACACCTTTAATTTTCTGCAGGCGTTCGTCAGAAGCATTTAAAACTCCGCCAAGCGATTTGAACTCTTCAAGCAGCTCCTTGGCTATGGGCTTGGTGTCGCATCTGGAAAGAACCTGCCCCAGTAAAAGTTCCAGCAGTTCGTAGTCTGCCGGGGATTCAGGGTTTTTCAGCAGCTTTTCTTTCAGCCGCTGCCTGTGTCCGTAATAATGGGGTTTCTTTTCCATATGTTAAGCAGTAATTCACTTACGGCAAGTCCTGCCGATGGTATAAAATTAAAAAAATACACTTAGACTGATTTTTTGCGGCCTGTTCACGGTTTCTTAAAGAAATAAACTTTATGTTTTACCAAAGCAAGCGGATTAAGGGGTATAAATGGGCAAAAAAATGCCTTTTTGATGATAAAAAGAGCAAATTAGTAGCTGAAAAGGTGTTTTTGAGGATAAAAATGACCTATTTTATGAGCTGTATGATGGACTTGTCTGTAAATAAGGTCTTAGCGGCGAATATTTCTGGCTGGCGGTGCAAATAATGTTGTCAAAGAGGCCACCATAAGTTCCAGTGCCTGTTCGGGTTTTCTATTACCGGACTTTATTCCCAGCTCGGCTTCAAGAACAATGTCGAAAATCCGTGCAACTCTGGCCGGGCCTATTCTTCGGGCCAGTGCTTCCTTCTTATTACGGATAAAGGCGGGCATCTTAACTTCGGAACCTTCTCCGTTAAGAATCATCCAGAGTGAGCGAGCTTCACGCGTCAGTGATGCTGCCAGAAGAAAAAACATGGAATCTTTTTCGGTGTGGTTGGTAAGCACCCGCTGCCAGAGAGAAACCGGGTCTCCGCCCTGAGATAGACGATCCATGAAGGTGAAGAATTCCATTTCCTCATTAAAAGGAATTACTTCAAGGTGTTCGTGTTCAAGAACTTTTTCATCACCAGCCGCAAGCTCCATTTTATCGAGCTCCAGCCGGGCTGCACGGGCATCACGGGGCAGAGCGGAACATAAGGCCTGCTGCACTCCGTTTTGAAATGAAATTCCAGTCTGTCTGGACCAGTCATTTACAAATTTCTTAATGGTATTTTCATCAAGACCGGGAGAAGCCCATACCCATTTCTGTTTTTCAGCATGCTGCCAGCATTTTCTGCGTTTTACTACAGCCGGGAGAGCCTGCTTTTTACCTTTCCATTCTCCCTCGAGGCACAAAAACAGCATGGAGCTGTCACTGAGACCGGAAACGGCTTTATCAAGACTGTCCCATTGGGCGGCCTTCAAAGTGTGGGCTTTGCGGAGGATAACTGCTTTTGAACCGCCGAAAAGAGTCTGTAATGTAAGATCGTCCCAGAATTGAGGAGAAAGATCATCTTCAGCCCAGTAAACTTTTTTTTCAAAATCTGAATTTCCCGGAGCGGAAAGAATTGAATTTATCTGTTCATGCAGCATTTGTGCATCAGGACAGATAAGGAACATATATCCTGGTCTTGACATCCAAACTCCTGCCTGTCTGCTGACAGACAAAAAATTATATTTTTGAAGGCGGTTCAGCCCTGTTCAGCTTTAATTACTTGGGCAAATAACCTGCTGATTAATAGGCCTGATTGAGTCTGTCTACAAGTCTACGTGACATCAGCTTTACAACCAGCTGCTGAGTTGCAGGCTCGTTGTTGGGCAAATAGCTTTCGGAAACTTCCACCGTTCCTGAATTCCAGATAGTCCTTCCATCAGTTGGATTGGTAATGGACATCTGTACCCGAAGGGTTTCCTCGTATTTGAGGGTTTCATCCTTGTCACCGCGGATTCCGTTAGAGTCCTCAAGGCTGATTATTTTGAGATTGATGAGAGCTTCGGCTTCAGCTTTATCTACCCACTGAAGTTGGCCCCTGTTAGTGATTTCATCCCTGATTTGAGAACGCATCGCCGGCTCAAGCCAACGGTCGAGAGTGGGGTTTTTTACTTTGCCGAAGGATACTTTCGTAAATCCTTTGGAAAGCATGTTGGGCTGAGTGGCGGAATTCTGATAGCCGCATCCTGCAAGGACGAAAATGAGCAGCATGAAGGCAGTAAGTCTTTTCATTGTTTTAAGGATCTGCATGCGAGTATCTCGATATATCCGCCTCGGCGGGTTGAGGTTCAATTGTAATATTTTCGTTATTGATAGACCGGAGGATATATTATCCCCCGATCTACAATATCAAAAACAATATTTAATTAGCTACGATGTTCACCAGTTTTCCGGGAACAACTATAACCTTTCTGATTGTTTTGCCTTCAGTATGTTTGACCACGTTTTCGTGATCAACAGCCTGTTTCTTGATTTCTTCTTTGTCAGCGGAAGCCGGAACGGACATCTTGCCACGCATTTTGCCATTAACCTGAAGAATGATCAGCAGCTCATCTGTTTTCAGTGCTTCTTCATCATATTCAGGCCATGAAACCTCACTCACGCAGCCGTTGTAACCGATTTTGTTCCAAAGCTCTTCACAGATGTGCGGAGCCATTGGAGAAAGGGCTACCAGAGCCGAGGATACTGCTGATGACAAGGCGAATTTGCCGTCATCAGTTGAGACCAGCTTATCTTTGAGTGAATAGAGTTCATTTACCAGCTCCATAACCGCTGCAATTGCAGTGTTGAACTGGAATTTGTTCTGCATGTCACTGCTGACTCTACGAATGGTGTCATGCTCCTTGCGGCGAAGATCCTTAGCATCGGAAGAAAGCTTGATTCCTTCTGGAGCGGCACAGGCACCGACCGGAGCGAGCTTTCCTTCCAGATCTTCCACAAGTCTCCAGATTCTGTTCAGGAAACGGAAAGAACCTTCAATTCCCTGATCACTCCATTCAAGGTCTTTTTCCGGCGGAGATGCGAAGAGAATGAAAAGTCTGGTAGCATCAGCTCCATACTTTTTAATCATGGCACTGGGGTCAACCACATTGCCTTTTGATTTTGACATCTTGGAGCCATCTTTAAGAACCATTCCCTGAGTAAGCAGGTTGGCAAACGGTTCAGAGAGGCCGGTGTAACCTTCATCACGCAGAATTTTGGTGAAGAAACGCGCATAGAGCAGGTGGAGAATAGCATGTTCAATACCACCGATATACTGGTCAACCGGCATCCAGTAATCAAGACCTTTGCGGTCGAAAGCTCCATCTTCTTTGCGGGCGCAGGTGTAACGCAGGAAATACCATGATGATTCTACAAAAGTATCCATGGTGTCGGTTTCTCTGCGAGCCTCGCCGCCGCATTTGGGACAGGTTGTTTTGTAAAATTCTTCCATCTGCGGAAGTGGAGAACGTCCGTCTTCATTCATAACGGCATTCTCAGGGAGAACGACCGGAAGGTCTTCAGAAGGAACGGGTACAACTCCGCATTTGTCACAATATACAACCGGGATAGGTGCACCCCAGAATCTCTGTCTGGAAATATTCCAGTCCCTGAGGCGGTAGTTGATAGCTTTTTTGCCTTTGCCGCTTTCAGCAAGGTAGTCAACTATTGCGGCTTTTGCTTCTTCATTGGGCATGCCGTTGAATTTTTCAGAATTTACAAGATTTCCGGGGGCGGAATAAGCCTCGGTCATCTTTTCTACATCCAGAGTTTCATTTTCCGGAGAGATAACAATCTGCATGGGCAGATCATATTTTCTGGCAAATTCAAAGTCGCGCTGGTCATGGGCTGGCACAGCCATTACGGCACCTGTTCCGTATCCCATGAGAACGAAGTTTGCGACGTAAATAGGCATTCTGCGTCCGTTAAGCGGATTAATACAGTATGCCCCGGTGAAAATACCTTCTTTTTCAAGATCGTCTGATGAGCGCAGGAAACGGTCCATGTTAGTAATTTTGTAAACAAAATCACGAACCTTGTCGGCATCAGCGTAGCCTTCGATAAGTTTTTCAACCATCGGATGCTCGGCTGCCACACTCATGAAAGTTGCACCGTAAAGGGTATCCGGGCGGGTGGTGAATACGCTGATGGTCTCTTCGCTGCCTTCAATCTCGAATTTAAGCTCAGCACCAACGCTCTTGCCTATCCAGTTTTTCTGCATGGCAAGAACCCTGTCAGGCCAGGAACCTTTGAGGTCTTCAAGGCTTTCAAGAAGTTCATCAGCATAATCAGTGATTCTCATAAACCACTGCTCAAGCTCTTTCTGCTCGACGGGAGTATCACAACGCCAGCAGAGTCCGTCCTCAACCTGCTCGTTGGCAAGAACTGTATGACAGGTCTCGCACCAGTTTACAGGTGATTTTTTGCGGTAGAGCAAACCCTTTTCAAGAAATTTAAGAATAAATTCCTGCTCCCACTTATAATACTTGGGGTTGCAGGTCGCTATTTCCCTTCTCCAGTCATAGGAAAAGCCGAGCCGTGAAAGCTGGCTGCGCATGTCATCTATGTTTGCGTATGTCCATTCAGCCGGATGGGTTTTGTTTTTTATAGCCGCGTTTTCTGCGGGCAGACCGAAAGCGTCCCAACCCATTGGATGCATGACGTTGAAACCCTGCATTCTTTTGTAACGGGCGACAACGTCACCTATTGAGTAGTTGCGGACGTGTCCCATGTGAATTTTTCCCGATGGATAGGGAAACATTTCAAGGACATAATATTTAGGTCTGGATTCATCGGTTTCAACATGGAATGTTCCTTTGTCGGTCCATGTTTTCTGCCATTTTTCTTCAATCTGATCCGGATTGTATTTTCCGAAGCCCATTTGAATTCCCTTGTAGCTTTCCTCGAATAAGGAGTTCCTGTTACTTTATACTGTCGGCCTGAAGTCTTCTAAAAATTCTTGAGGTCGCCGAATTTGCCGTTGTCTATGTCTCTGGCGATGGCGTCCAGTATTCCGTTGATAAAATTGCGGGAGTTGCCGTCACCAAATTTTTTGGCCAGCTCTATTCCTTCATTGATCGCGACTTTAAGCGGGATATCCGGCATGCTCAGCAACTCGAAAACTGAAAGTCTTAAAATTGCAAGCTCGACTTTAGCTATCCTTTCAAGTTTCCAGTGCTTCGAATATTTTGAAATAGTTTCATCCAGCTTGCCCAAATCCTTGCAGGTTCCAAGAAAAATCTGACGTGCAAATGTCACGACATCTTCGTTTGTTTCCTGCAACACAGCGGGACTGAGATTATAAATCCTTTCAGGAGTCCAGCCACCTTCAGGGGGGACAAAACTGATACCGTAGAGAACCTGAAAGGCAACAATCCGGCCTTTTCTGCGTACACCTTTATTCTGAGACATTTATTATTCACCAGCTCCGATAAATGTTTGTACGGAACTTAAGATACATTTAAATTGTTATTTAAACAACAAACAGACACCCCGTTATCCGGAAATATCGAAAATCCGGTACAGCGGGGGGCTTATTGTACGATATCACCGCGGACTTAATAAGGTCATGGCGGTGTTGTTGCTTCTGTTTTATTCAGGCCTGTTGATCATGAAGGGGCAGACTAAGGCTTCGCTTCAAGATATTTTAGGCCTTGTCAGTTGCCTTTAAAACGGAATTTTCCTTAAAGGGCATCCTGCATATTTTAAGCGGAACTGCCGCCGGCAGTTGCTGGCAGCAGTTCCGTATAATTCTTTTTAATATTTCAAGGCTAGATCTGTTCAACAACCCTGACGGTTTCGAGAACTGCTGAAGCAGCTTCAACACCTTTGTTACCACCCTTGGAACCGGCACGTTCGATTGCCTGTTCGAGAGTATCGGTAGTCAGAACTCCGAATCCGATAGGCAGGGAGTACTGAAGGCTAACATGGGCAATGCCTTTTGCGCATTCGTTGGCAACAAAGTCGAAGTGGGGGGTGGAACCGCGAATAACAGCTCCGCAGCAGATTATTCCGTCAAATCCACCTTTGGCAGCCAGTCTCTGAGCAACTACGGGCATTTCAAATGCACCGGGAACCTTGATAATTGTGAGATTGTCCTTGCTGCAACCGTGGCGTGCAAGATAATCCACAGCTCCGCCGACCAGCTTATCAACGATAAAATCGTTGAAACGGCCTGCGATAATGGCAAATTTCAGTTCTTTAGCGTCAAGCTGACCTTCAATGGTTTTAATATGATGCATTATATTGCTCCGAATTATTTTTTCAGACCGTCTTCAAGATGATCAAGAAGGTGGCCCATTTTTTCTTTTTTGGTTTTAAGATAGCCGAGGTTTACAGCACAAGCGTCCATTTCAATGGGGATTCTTTCGGTTACCTGAAGTCCGTATCCTTCCAGACCGACAATCTTTTTAGGGTTGTTGGTCATGAGTTTCATTTTGGTAACTCCAAGCTGAACAAGAATCTGTGCTCCGGTTCCGTATTCGCGCAGGTCAGGCTTGAATCCAAGTCTTTCGTTGGCTTCAACAGTATCGCAGCCGAGGTCCTGAAGGTGGTAGGCTTTGATTTTATTTCCGAGTCCGATACCCCGGCCTTCCTGACGCATGTATAAGAGAACACCCTTACCGGCATTATGGATCATGCACATTGCTGCTGAAAGCTGATCTCCGCAGTCGCATCTCATTGAGCCGAAAACGTCTCCGGTCAGGCATTCGCTGTGAACACGTACGGGGATGGATTCTCCGGGGATGATGTCTCCCATGCAAAGGGCAATGTGGGTACGGTTGTCTTCGTCTGAATGGAAAGCAACAGCTTTGAAATGACCGTATTTAGTCGGCAGGTCGGCTTCGGCAATACGGGTTACGGTATGCTTGCCGAATTTCATGCGGTAACTGATAAGATCAGCAGTGCTGCATATTTTGAGGTTATGCTTTTCAGCATATTTTTCGAGGTCAGGCATACGGGCCATGGTTCCGTCATCTTTCATAATTTCGCAGATGACTCCGGCAGGACGCAGCCCGGCAAGACGTGCAAGGTCTACACTGCCTTCGGTCTGTCCTGCTCTGACCAGAACTCCGCCGTCTCTGGCACGCAGTGGAAATATGTGACCGGGAGTAACTATGTCTTCCGGTTTGGCTTCTTCGGATACAGCGGCAAGAATGGTGGTTGCCCTGTCCTGAGCGGAGATTCCGGTGGTAACACCGTTTCTGGCTTCAATGGAGAGGGTGAAATTGGTGCCGAACTGGGATTCGTTACGTTTGGTCATAAGCGGCAGCTGGAGGCTGTCCACCATTTCTCCGGACATTGCAAGGCAGATCAGTCCGCGACCGTGTGTCGCCATGAAGTTGATGGTTTCAGCGGTTACTTTTTCCGCAGCGCAGACAAGATCACCTTCATTTTCCCTGTCTTCATCATCGACCATGATGACCATCCGGCCTTCACGCAGATCCTCTATCGCTTCTTCAATGGTGCATAACGGCATTTATAGTTACCTCTTATTCATTCCGCAACGCGGAGAAAGTATTTCAAAGTAGCGGATTTCAGTCCGCATTTCATATTAAGTCTTTATCCGTTTCCATGTCTGACTTAATGTCAGAAATGTGTTCTTACATTAAAATGTCAAAAGGGTGAATCCTGAAAAACAATCTTGTAAAAAATTAATTAATACAGATAGTTATTCTTGTAAAAAAATGAAAACATACTGTTTAAGGCTAAAATCCGTTCTCACGGAGAAAGTCCATGGTCAAACCGCTGTTAACAGCATCCTCTTTTTTTGTTGGATTCCATGCTGAAAGCATGTTGAAAACGTATTTACCGATTACATCGGTTTCCATGTTGATTTCATAGCCGGGAGCCCATTTGGAAATAGTTGTCTGCTGACTGGTCTCGGGAATTATGTTTACCTTGAGATAATTATTTCCGCATTTATTAACTGTCAGGCTTATTCCGTCCAGAGCAACAGAACCTTTGGCAACAACGTATTTTCCCTGCTCTTCGGGGAATGAAATTTCGTAAATTGTGGATTCGCCGGCATTGCTTATGGATTCAACTTTTGCAATGCAGTCAACATGCCCGCTGACAATATGCCCGCCGAGCCTGTCTCCTACAGCCATTGCTCTTTCGCAATTAACAGTGGAACCGGGTCTTAAACCGCCCAGGTTGGTCCGGTTAATGGTCTCGGCACTGGCATAACAACTGAAGGAACTGCCACTGAATGTCTCCACTGTCAGGCAGGCTCCGTTTATGGCTATGGATTCGCCTTTAACATAGTCGCTGATATCTGTTGCTATGGTAAATCTGGTTTCCTTTCCGCGCGTTTCTATCCTTTCCACGCGTCCCATTGTCTGTACCAGTCCGGTGAACATTTAAGAATCCTCAGGTTTAAAAATTATTTTCAGGTCAGGACCGCTTTTTTCAAAACTGCACATTCTAAAATTTACGGTCTCAGCCATGCTTCCGGCTTTGCCCCCGGAAAATACAGGAACTCCGTTTTCGTTGCCAAGAATTCTGGGAGCCTGAAACCAGACCAGCTCATCACAGAGTCCTGCTGAAACAAGACTCATGGCCAGTTTGCCGCCACCTTCGCAGAGGGTACGCAAAATTCCGTGGTCTGTGCGGAGTTTTTCCAGTCCGATCTTTAAATTAAGACCATTTTCAGAATAGGGAAGGCCTGTAACTTCAATTCCTTTTTCACGCAGCTGTTTTGCCGCATTGGAGCACGCTGTTTCTTCATCTGTCCAGAAAATGGTTTCGCTGAATCTCGCGGATATGGCTGTGAGTTCGCTGTCAGCTTCAGGTAGTCTGGAGGTCACAAATACCGGGCGTGGCTGAATAAAATCTTCCGGCAGATTCGGCTTGCGGCAGGTTAGCCCCGGGTTATCCTGATACAGGGTATTGCCCCCGACTATTATTGCGCCGACAATAGCCCGTAAATTCTGGACCTGTGCAAATGATTCCGGGCTTGATACAGCTTCCGGTTTTCCCTCCGGTCCGGCTATGCGTCCGTCAAGTGTGGAAGCCATTTTTACAATGGAATAGGGGCGTGCGGTTTTCTGCCAGACAATAAAGTCAGATATCAAATCAAGACATTCTCTTTCAAGAATACCGGTTTGAACAGTGATTCCTTTTTCTCTCAGGAATTCAACACCTCCGGCAGCAACGGCATTGGGGTCTCTGGCTCCTACAACTATATGCCGGATGCCTGCTTCTATTATGCCCTGAGTACATGGCGGAGTTTTTCCGTAATGATTGCAGGGTTCAAGTGTCACATACATGGTGCAGGCTGTCATATCGACGCCTTTTTTTCTGGCATCGGCTATACATTCCCGCTCGGCATGCAGTCCCCCGCAGAAGTGGTGCCAGCCCTCGGCCACAATTTGACCGTCGCTGACCATTACCGCTCCCACACACGGGTTGGGGGCGGTATGCTCCCGTCCCTGCGCAGCAAGCTCTACGGCACGGGCCATGAAAATTTCATCACTTGTCATAGTCAATCTTGAGAAGCTCATGCTTTATGTTTGCTTCTTCCAACATTTTTTCTGCAAGTTCGTCAGGATAGCTTTCGGAATAGTAAATTGCACTTACACCCACGTTAATAAGCATTTTAGTGCAGATAAGGCAGGGTTGGGTTGTGCAGTATATTTCCGCACCTTGAAGCTTGATACCGTGAACAGCTCCCTGAATGATTACATTTTGTTCAGCATGCAGTCCGCGACAGATTTCGTGGCGCTGTCCGGATGGTATTCCAAGAGTTTCGCGCAGGCAGCCGACATCGGCGCAATGGGCAATATCAGATGGCGGACCGTTGTAACCGGTTGCTAAAATTCGTTTATCCTTTACTGCGATCGCACCGACTTTACGTCTGATACAAGTGGCTCTTTCCGCCACAAGGTGGGCGATGCGCATGAAATATTCGGGCCATGGAAGTCTGTTGTCCATTTGAAGCTCCTGAGCTGTCGCTTGATTAAAGTCCAATTATCGACTGTTGAAAAGCAATATACATGTCAGCCATGAACAAGGGCAGATTTTTTTACCTGCCCATTTAATTTGAAACGGGTCCGGGGATCAAACCCCGGACCCGTCTATGTCAATAACATGTTCGGCCACAGGCCGATCTCAGAATCTGAATTAGTAGGCGAAGAGAGGGAATTCGCGTGCAAATGCAGCAACTTCCTTGCTTATTTCGCCAAGTCTGGATTCGTTATCAAGAGACTCCAGAGCTGCGGTAATCCAGCCGCCGACTTTAACCATTTCATCTTCTTTCATTCCTCTGGTTGTCAGGGCCGGAGTTCCGATACGGATTCCGGAAGTAACAAACGGGGAGCGGGTTTCAAATGGAATGGTGTTTTTGTTGACGGTGATACCAGCTTTATCAAGTGCTATCTCGGCATCTTTACCGGTGATATCCTTGTTGGTCAGGTCAACCATCATGAGATGGTTGTCTGTTCCACCGGAAACAAGCTCGAATCCTGCGGACATGAGTGTTTCAGCAAGCTTGCCTGCATTGGCTACAACCTGTTTCTGATAGTCAACAAATCTCGGTGAAAGAGCTTCATTGAAAGCAACAGCTTTTGCAGCAATCACATGCATGAGCGGTCCGCCCTGAATGCCGGGGAATATATTTGAGTTCAGAGATTTTTCCTTGTCTTCGGAAGAAAGGATCATACCGCCGCGAGGGCCTCTGAGAGTTTTGTGTGTGGTTGTGGTGGTGTAGTGTGCATGCTCGATGCAGGAAGGATGAATTCCGGCAGCGATCAGACCGGCAATGTGAGCCATGTCTACCATCAGTACCGCACCTACTTCATCAGCAATCTGACGGAAGCGGGCAAAGTCGATAACACGCGGGTACGCACTGGCACCGGCTATGATCATCTTGGGCTTGTGTTCTTTGGCAAGCTCAAGAACGTTGTCATAGTTTATGGTTTTGGTATCCGGATCTACTCCGTAGGAAACTATATTGAAAAGTTTACCGGAGAAGTTCACCGGACTTCCGTGTGTAAGGTGTCCGCCGTGGGAGAGGTCCATACCGAGAACTGTATCTCCGGGCTTGAGTGCCGCGAAGTAAACAGCCATATTGGCCTGAGAGCCGGAGTGAGGCTGAACATTGGCGTATTTCGCGCCAAAAAGTTCTTTTGCTCTGTCACGGGCAAGGTCTTCCGCAACGTCAACAAATTCGCACCCGCCGTAATAACGCTTTCCGGGATATCCTTCAGCGTATTTATGAGTCATTACACTGCCCATGGCCTGACGAACCGCAGTGGAAGTAAAGTTTTCCGAAGCGATAAGTTCAAGTTTGGTCATCTGGCGGTCGACTTCGCGGGATATGGCGGCCGCAATAGCCGGATCTTTCATCATTAGTTCTTCCATGGCGAACTCCAGATTTGTATTGTTTTGGCCTTTAAAGAATTTTAGTTCTCAAATTTTTTGAAAAGTATGCAGGCATTTGTGCCGCCGAAGCCGAACGAGTTGCTCAGCGCGTATTCGGCCTGCTTTTCTCTGGGGCCTTCCTTGCAGTAATCAAGATCACAATCGGGATCAGGATCAGTCAGGTTGATAGTTCCGGGGATTATACCGGTTTCAAGAGTTTTAACTGAAAATGCAGCTTCAACTCCACCGGCAGCTCCCAGCAGATGACCTATCTGAGACTTGTTCGCTGCGATTGCGATTTCCTTTGCATGTTCGCCGAACACGGATTTGATCGCAGTTGTCTCACAGAAATCGTTCAGTTTGGTTGATGTTCCGTGAGCGTTGATGTGATCAACAGCGTTGGCAGGTATGCCGGCTTCACGAATAGCGTTTTCCATGGCAAGAGCCATTCCGCTGCCGTCTTCCGGCGGAGCAGTCATGTGGAAAGCATCTGATGAAGCACCGAAGCCTACGACCTCGGCAAGTATTTTGGCACCGCGTTTCTGGGCATGATCAAGGGATTCGAGCAGTAAAAGTCCGCATCCTTCACCCATTACAAAACCGTCACGGCCGTTATCAAACGGGCGGGAGGCTTTGGTCGGATCTTCATTGCGGGTGGAGAGAGCTTTTAAAGCAGTAAAACCGGCAAAGCCAAGAGGCGTTACCGTTGATTCAGCTCCACCGCAGATCATGACATCCGCGCGGTCAAGTTTAATATCTGTATATGCTGTGCCTATGGCATGGGTGCCTGAAGCGCAGGCTGTGCTGATGCACAGATTCGGTCCTCTGGCCCCGGTGAAGATGGATACCTGTCCGGCAGCCATATTGGCGATAATAATCGGAATGAAGAACGGAGTGATTTTTTTGGGTCCGCTCTTCATGAGTTTGTCGTGCTGGCCTTCAATGGTTTCAAGACCGCCGAGACCAACACCGATATTAACACCGGCACGTTTGCATTCATCACCTTCCAGTTTGATTCCTGTCTGCTCAACAAGCTGCTGAGCTGTGGCTACGGCAAACTGGGTGAAACGCTCCATGCGTTTTACCTGCTTTGCGGGGATATATTCTTTAGGATCGAAATCCTTAACTTCCCCGGCAATGCGGGATTTGTATTCCGTTGCATCAAACTGGCTGACTGGGACAATACCGGATTTACCTTCGAGAAGGTTTTTCCAGCTGGTATCTATATCGTTACCAATAGGGGAGATGGCTGATACGCCTGTTACGACAACCCTTTTCATTGTATTTGAGCCTGTGGGATTTGGAAGGTTTCAACTAGGCATGGCAAATGAAAAAAGGAGCGCCTTACACCGGTTGCAGCAAGGGTAAGACGCTCTATCATAAGCCTAGTAAGACGTGTATGCTACTGCTTGCTTTCAACAAAGCTGATAGCGTCTTTTACTTTGAGAATTTTCTGTGCATCTTCGTCTTCGATTTCAACATCAAACTCTTCTTCCATGGCCATGATCAGTTCTGTCAGGTCAAGAGAGTCTGCACCGAGATCTTCTACGAAGGAAGCTTCTTCTTTAACTTCTTCTTCACTTACACCAAGCTGGTCTACGATAATACCTTTTACTTGTTCAGCTACGGACATTTTGCCCTCCAAATCATTTTTGGTTTTGTCTACATGTACATTCCGCCGTTGACGGCAATAACCTGTCCTGTAATATAGCCGGATTTTTCCGACGACAGGAAAGACACGGCATTTGCGATGTCTTCAACGGAACCTAGTTTCCCGAGTGGAATATTATCCAACATCATCTTAACCTGATCTTCGGTCAGCTTTGCTGTCATATCCGTGTGTATGAAACCCGGAGCAACAGCATTAACTGTGATATTACGCGAAGCAAGTTCCTTTGCGGCAGACTTGGTCAGTCCGATCAAGCCGGACTTTGCTGCAGAGTAGTTGGCCTGTCCGGGATTTCCCGCCTGTCCGGACACGGAAGTGATGTTTATTATCCTGCCATTTTTCTGTCTGACCATTACTTTGGCTGCTTCACGCAGAATGGTGAAAGCCCCGGTCAGATTTATATCAAGTACTTTATCCCAGTCCTGATCTTTCATGCGGATGAGAAGCCCGTCGCGGGTAATTCCGGCATTATTAACCAGAACATCGAGGCTGATTTTGCCTTTAATCTCATCTTTGAAAAAAGAAGCAACTGCTTCACGGTCAGAGGAATCCAATTTAACTGCACGGGCCGTTACGCCTGAAGCCTCAATTTCCTGACAGACCTTTTCAGCTTCATCAGGGCGGCTGACGTAAGTTATGATGACGTTAAAACCGTCATTGGCGAGGGCTTTTGCGCATGCTGCGCCTATTCCTCTGGACCCGCCTGTAACAAAGGCGGTGCTTGGCAGATCACTCATTATCATTATCCTCTGGTTCGGTAACTGATCATGCGTCTCATAGCCTAAAGCGGCGATGACTGCAAACTTATTATGTTAAAAAACCGTAACCCTACAATGATGAATGTAAGTTTCGGTTTAGCCTGTAAAATGCAATGTTGTTTACGAGTATTAATACAGTCTGTTAAATTTACACCGTATTAAAACTGCAAAAGAGCGGAACCCCAGGTGAGGCCTCCGCCGAAAGTTGTAACCAGAACCAGATCACCTTCTTTAATGGCGCCTATTTCTTTTGCTTCTGAAAGTGCAATAGGGATTGACGCCGCTGAGGTGTTTCCAAATCTGGATACATTCGAGAAAACTTTTTCCACCGGAATTGAAAGTTTTTTACCCACAGCTTCAATAATGCGCTGATTAGCCTGATGGGGAACCAGAACGTCAACATCATCAGTGGTGTAGCCATGTCTTGCAAGTACTTCTTTTGAAATGGATGCCATGTTGCGTACGGCATGTTTGAAAACTTCACGTCCCCGCATTTCAATAAAGTATTCTTCGCCGACATTGTCACCAAGATGGTAAGGAAGAGCTGATCCGCCGCCCTTGATGGCGAGTGCCATGCTAAGAGCTCCATCTGCGCTGATTACGACATCAAGCAGCTTGCCATCGTGTTCAGCCCCGTCATCACCGGTCAGGACTGCAGCTCCTGCCCCGTCACCGAAAAGGACACAGGTGGAGCGGTCTTTCCAGTTTACCCGGCTGGTGAGTATTTCACTGCCGACAACCAGTATTTTTGATTCAGGGTGCAGTGCGATGAAAGCCCTTGCTGTTTCAAGTCCGTAAACAAAGCCTGAACAGGCCGCAGCAATATCCATGGCTGCTTTCTGTTTTATGCCGAGTCTTTCCATGAGCAGGCAGCTTGCGGAAGGCAGGGGCCTGTCACCGGTAAAGGTGGCAACTATGATGTGGGTGAGGTCATCGGCTTCAAGACCTGCTTTTTTGAGTGCTTTGAGAGAAGCTTCGTATGCAAGGTCGACGCATGTTTCGTCTTCGACAATATGGCGGTTGGAAATACCGGTGCGGGAGGTGATCCATTCGTCTGAAGTATCGACGATTTTTTCGAGATCCTGATTGGAAAGTATTTTTTCAGGGACGTGATGTCCAAGTCCCTTGATGTGGACGTTGATGCTCATAGATGAGTTCCTGTTTACGGGCAGGTACTGGTCTCAGGCCCGGAATATTTAGACTTTGATATGACCCGATAGCTGCCACCTTGAATAAGGCTTCAGCCGTATCATCGGGGTAGTAATGCGCGGCCTGTAGCAATCATTTTTTTTATAAAATGGTGTCTGCCGGCATTGTCATACTATCTGTAAAACAACATAGCAGGCGTTTTAAAGCTGATCTTTACAATCAGGTTTAAAAGCCTGGCTCTGGTCATGTTTCCCGGTACCGAAAAAGTGGAGTCCGAAATGATCCCTGAAAAACTGAGAAGACGTGTGCAAGAACACTGCATGGAAAAAACAGGATCGGTTATCTGGTTGATAGAGAATCAGTAAACAGGTTCAGTATCAGCGTAGCAAGGCAGGAAACCGGATCAGCTGTCACATGAATGCATTACAGTCATGTTGCTATGTTCGGCAAGCCCTTCCTTGAGGTGTGTTACCGCGTCGTTTTCCACAAATTTCGAGGCCATTTCAATGGCTCTCTCAATAGCTCTTGAGTCAGCTTTTCCGTGGCAGACAAGTGCAATTCCGTTAAGCCCCAGAACTGGAGCCCCACCGTATTCAGACTTATCAACCAGACGGGCAAAACGTTTGAAAGCTTTCATTGCCAGCATGGCTCCGATTTTGGAAACGAGGTCCCTCTTGAGTTCGCCTTTCAGAATGCTGCTCAGGCTTTTAGCCAAGCCTTCCGAAAGTTTAAGGGCAACGTTTCCGACAAAACCATCGCAGACAGCCACATCAACATCGCCTGTGAAAATATCCCTTCCCTCTATATTGCCTACAAAGTTCAGGGAAGATTTTCTCAGCATTTCATAAGAAGTTCGTACCAGGGAGTTGCCTTTGCCTTCTTCTTCGCCAATGGTCAGAAGTCCGACTTTCGGATTCTCAATACCAAGTACATCTTTTGCCAGCACATCAGCCATAAGGCCATACTGGAAAAGATGTTCCGGTTTGCAGTCAACATTGGCTCCAACGTCTATCAGAACCATAGGACTCTTTTCGGTAGGCAGAATTCCTGCCATACCGGGACGGAGCACTCCTTTGATTCTGCCGATGGTAAACATACCGCAGGCTACAGTTGCTCCGGAATTGCCGGCACTGACGACTCCGTCAGCATGGCCGTCCCGGACCAGTCTGCATGCAACCTGAATAGACGAATCTTTTTTTTTGCGCAGGGCTTCTGATGGTTTGTCTTCCATAGTCACAATCTGTGACGCATGAACAACTTCAATATCGCATGACCCGGTATCGAGCTTATCAAGCTCGGACCGGATCATATACTCGTCACCTGTTAAGATGACTGGAATACCCTGTTTTGCGGCGTTAACCGCTCCCGGAACTACTTCCGAAAGTCCGTAGTCGCCACCCATGGCGTCTACAGCAATACGGGGCGATTTTTTATGCATCGGAAGATTCTGTTACCTGACGACCATTGTAGGTTCCACATGCTGAGCATGCTCTGTGAGGCAGAACAGGTTCGCCGCATTCGCAATAAATTACGTTGGGTGCAGCTACTTTGTCGTGTGATCTGCGCATATTTCTACGTGACTTGGATGTTTTTTTCTTGGGTAAAGCCATGACGGTCTCCTGAAATTAGTTTAATCCGGTACTGTGTGTCCGGAAATCAGTTCTTTATCTTAAGATTGCGTAAAACTGCAAGCCTTGGATCGCCTTTATCCTGCTTACATTCGCACTTTCCTTTATTGAGGTCCGCTCCGCATTCGGGGCAGAGTCCTTTGCAGTCTTCACTGCACAGGGGTTTGGACGGGTAGGCCAGTACGAATTGCTCCCAGAAGATTGCTCCGGCATTGAGTCTGCGCGTTCCGTCCGCCGCTTCGAGAAAAGATTCCTCGCCTTCCTCGGCAAGTTGTTCAAAATCTTCGAATTGGCTGCTTATAGGTTGCTCGTGATCGGCCATGCAGCGATCGCAGGGTACGATTACAGAGCCAGAAAGACTGCCTTTGTAGAGACAGCCATTCTCCTGAGGGAGAACAAAGATCTCCGACACTAAAGGTTCTCCGACAGAAGTATTGAACTTAAAATTTTTCCATGCCTCTTCCCAAAAGGATTGGTCATCGAAAATAAAGTTTTTTCCCTCTTCGGGGATATCATTTAAATCAAGCCAGATTTCTTTCATATTCTCCTCGCGGAAGGGATTCCTATATGGTTTTTTTTTCCAATGTCAAGCAAAAAGAACTTGCATTTTCCAGAATGAGAGGATAAACGATACCTCTTTTGCAGGACTGGAGCAGTATTATAATAATTTTCCTGCAAAGCTGATAAGCCAGTACCACAAGGAGGTTTCTCATGTCCCAGGTTTGCGATATATGCGGTAAAGGACCCCAGGTCGGCAACAACGTTTCTCATGCTCATAACAAGACAAAAAGACGTTTTATGCCCAACCTGCAGAAAGTCCGTGCACAGTTTCCTGACGGAAGCGTCAAGCGTATTAATGCTTGTACTCGCTGTATTCGTTCCGGAGCTGTTGTAAAGCCCGTTGCCAATAAAGCTGACAAGTAAATTTTAAGTTCACGGTAAACCGTGAAAAGCCCCGGTCGTCAGGCCGGGGCTTTTTTTTATTCATTGTCCCGAATCTGTTTATTATCTTAACAGTATTTCACTGCGGTTTTCAACGGGAGTCTCGTTAAAATCAGATTATACCGGAAACACTTCCATCGGACCTTGGATCACATCCACCGCACAGAACTCCACTCTCAGGGTCTCTGACAATAATCTGTCCTCTGCCGAAAAGTGTCCGCCCATAGCCACGGCTGACATGAATTTCATGGCCTACGTCCTTCAATCTGTTTATAACTCCGGGGTCTATTCCGTGCTCAAGGGAAACACTTCCGCCGGCTTTACCGGAACTGATGCAGAAACGCAGTCTGTCCAGAGCCTTCTGAGGATCTGCTCCGTCATCACACATGGCTGAAACAACCTGAAGGTGACCCTGCGGCTGCATGAATCCGCCCATAACGCCGAACGGGCCGTATAGTGAGTTGTCTTCACGCAGCATCATTCCCGGTATTATGGTATGATATGTCCGTTTTCCGGGAGCCAGTGCGTTGGGATGTTCAGGATCGAGTGAAAAATTGTTCCCGCGGTTCTGAAGTGAAAAGCCGAGCCCGTCAGGGACAATTCCGGTTCCGAATTCCATATACACACTGCTGACCATTGAACAGGCGTTGCCGAATTTATCAACCGTGCAGAAATATACTGTGTCAGATGAACTTTCCGGAACTCCGCTTTTGAAACACGGATTGGCCTGATAAAAATCAATAAGTTCAGCTCTGCTGCGACTGTATTCAGCACTGAGCATTGTTTTAAGCGGGATATGGTATGTCTCAGGGTCCGTAATATGCCGTCTGGCATCGGCAAATCCGAGCCGCATTGCTTCAATCATGATGTGCAGCCTGCGGGCCGAGAAAGGTGCTCCCAGTTCTTCCGGGCTGAAATTCTGCAAAATACCCAGAGCAAGAAGAGCGGCAAGTCCCTGACCGTTAGGAGGGCATTCAAAAACTTTTCTGTCTCTGTAAATTGTTCCTATCGGATCACACCAGAGGCTTTCATGTCCGGCCATATCTTTTGCAGAAAGAACCCCGCCTGCATTAAGGACTGCCTGCACGATTTTTTCTGAGGTTTCGCCTTTATAAAATTCATCTTTTGCCTCGCTAAAAGATCCCGAAGCAAGTTTTTTAAACATTTCTGCAAGATTTTTATTTTTAAAAATTTCTCCTGTGCGGGGGGCATGGCCGTTTAAAAGCAGGGCGTTTCCTCCGGGATGTACGGAGAGCGCATCTGCTGCTCCCTGTTTCCAGAGCCACGCAGTAACCGGACCCACCGGAAATCCGTTTTCAGCATAGCGTATTGCCGGCTCAAAAATTTCTCCTGCATTCAGACTGCCGAATTTCAGAGCAAGATCACACCATGCAGCGCAGGCACCGGGAGTAGTCACCGCCAGCCCACTGTGGGGCGGTATTTCTCCACTGATTCCTTTTGAATTAAGCAGTTCTATAGAAATATTTTCAGGAGATTTTCCTGAACCGTTGAGGGCATAAATTTTTTTATCCGCTGCACTGTAATACAGGGCGAAAGAGTCACCACCAAGTCCGGTGCTGCACGGTTCCAATACTGCTAGAGCAGCCGCTGCGGCAACCGCTGCGTCTGCCGCGGTTCCTCCTTTGCGGAGCATTTCCAGTCCGGCTTCTGTTGCCAGAGGCTGACTGCTGGCAACCATGCCAGAGGTCGCGTAAACCGGGCTGCGGCGCGATTTCATTTCAAATTGTGGTGAATTGTGGGACGAAATGTCAAAAGAAGTCATAGTGTTCTCCGGAAGATTGTGCAGATTTATTCTGAAATAAGTACAGTGTGGTAATCGTGGTGAAGCGAGAATACTCGGAGAGGTATAAAAATCAATAATCGGAAGCGGGTTTCATAAAAAAGAACTCCCCGCACGAAAAGTACGGGGAGTCAAGGGGCAAATGGCGTCCAGACCGGGCGTAGTCTGAACAGCCGGTATCAGATTAAAATCAGCTGAAAAGTTTTACAGCTCTTTCAAGTCTGGCGAGGGTTTCATCCCTGCCGAGAACCAGCATGAGCTCATAAAGTCCGCCGGGGCTTTTGGTAGCTCCGCATAAAGCCAGACGCACAGGCTGTCCTATGGCTTTGAACTTAAGCTCTTTTTCTTCAAGATAGCCGGTACAGACTGCTTCGAGACTGTCGTGAGTAAATTCGCTGTCTGCTTTTATTCTGTCAGCCAAATCTTTTAATTTTTCCAGATCTTCAGCTTTAAAGAATTTATCAACACCTTTTTGTTCGTATTCCAGTTCTTCAGAAGTGACGAAGAAGAAGCGACTCATCTCAACCATTTCAACATAGTTGGAAACACGCGGCTGGAGCAGAGGGATTGCTTTTTCGAGAATCTCATCCGAAGGATTCATTCCTTCCGGCATAAAAGAACGCATGCCGGGGATAAGCTCTGCTGGCTGCTTGTTTTTTATGTATTCGCTGTTAACCCAATCCAGTTTTTTCAGGTCGAAAACAGAGGGTGAGCTTCCAAGAGAATCAGTGTTGAAGTATTCAATCAGTTCTTCGATGGTAAAGATTTCCTGATCTCCGTGAGACCAGCCCAGCCGTACCAGATAGTTTACAACTGCTTCCGGGAGATAACCCATCTTTTCATATTCCATGACAGAAAGAGCGCCGTGACGTTTGGAAAGTTTCTTTTTGTCAGGACCGAGAATCATGGGAACATGACCGAATTTAGGAACATCCCAGCCAAGGGCCTTGTAAAGAAGGATCTGGCGAGGGGTGTTGTTGACGTGGTCGTCTCCGCGGATAACCTGTGTAACTCCCATAGTATGGTCATCTATGACCACTGCTATGTTGTAAGTAGGGGTTCCGTCTGAACGGCGCAGAATCATGTCGTCCATTTCGGAGTTGTGAACGCTGATGGTTCCCTTGATGAGATCGTGATAAACAGTAGTGCCGTCCTGAGGAGCTTTAAAACGTACGACCCTGTTTTCACCCGGTCCGAGATTCTTTTCACGGCAGGAACCGTCATATTTGGGTTTGCGTTTTTCCTTCATGGCTTTTTCACGCATGGCGTCAACCTGTTCTGCCGTGCAGTCGCACCAGTAGGCTTTTCCTTCTTCTATCAGGCGATCAATCTCTTTGTTGTATAAGTCAAAGCGATCACTCTGATAAATAGGGTCGCCATCCCAGTCCATTCCAAGCCATTTCATGGAAGCAAGGATAGCGTCTGTGAATTCCTGTGTGGAGCGTTTGCGGTCTGTATCTTCGATACGCAGAACAAATTTTCCGTTGTCGTGTCTGGCCATCAGCCATGAAAAAAGAGCCGTTCTTGCGCCACCGATATGCAGATGTCCTGTCGGACTCGGGGCGAAACGGGTTATGGTCTCGCTCATTGGAGAATCTCCTGAGTTGTGTTTCTGATTACTGAAACTATAAGCCACCGCGGGCTTTGTATTTTTATGGACTTATCTTAGTGTCTGCAGGGAACCTTCAGCGGGTTCGAAGCTGCTGATTATTTAAGCCGGCAAATCTTATTGTTTCCCGGCTTAAATTTTATGATTCAGCAGGTTCAACGCCCTTGAGTTCCGGGATTTCCTTGAGCAGTGTGCGTTCTATCGCATTGCGCAGGGTTATCTGGGACATAGGGCAACCTTTGCAGGCTCCCTCCAGGCGGACGATTGCAATGCCTTTATCTGTTACCTCAACGAGTTCTACGTTGCCGCCGTCAGCCTGTAAAAGGGGTCTGACTTTTTCCAGTGCGGCTTCGACTTTTTCGCGCATGGTAATTCCTCCCATCATGTTATGCAGGCTGACCTACTGCCTTTGACCCGGCTTGTCAATTGAATGCACCGGTTCTGCATTGGCATAACAATGCAGTAACTGTGATACTGCATTGATTTGTATAGTAAATTTTATGCAGCTGATTCAAGAATGGAAAAGGCTGATTCAAGAAGTGTATCAAGACGTGAAATCAGCATAGTCAGTACCTCGGAATTGATACCTGACGACTCCCAGTATTCTTCCGGAATATCAGGTATAATAAAGTCTCCGCTTGTTCCGATTCCAAGAGCTTTGGTTATGATATTGGAAAAATAAACTATTCTGGCTTCAGGATATTTTTTAGCTTTGTTGGGATTGTGATGATAAAGCACTGCTGAAACAAGCGGGAAAGGAAGGTTCCATTTGCGCAGCAGCATTCCGCCTAGGTGGGCGTGGTCGAAGCCGATCGTAATTCTTTCAGCCCGGTGGAGCTGGGCTTTTTTAAATTCTGATATATTTGCCGCAGCTACTGCCCTTTCGGGCATGGCGTTAATAAGCACCGGGCGGCCTATGTCATGCAGCATCCCGGCAACAAAGCATCTTTCCGGCGAAGCGTTTCCGAGTATTGAAGCCAGCTCTCTGGCAATTGTTCCACAGGCGAAACTGTGCTGCCAGAAAAGTTCAAGATCAATTGCTTTTGCCGCCATGTCCTTGAACATGTCCATGACGGATGTCCCGAGAGCCAGAGTTGAAAGCTGGCGTGTTCCTATAACCGCAACCGCTCTTGAAATGGTATCAATCTGGGATGGAAAACTGTAAAAGGCACTATTGACCATTCTCAGCAGAAAAGCCGAAAGTCCTGTATCCTGCGAAATTACGTCTGCAAGATCAGCGGCTGAGCTTGAAGGGTCGTTCATAACCTGCTTAAGTTCGATAAATATCTGCGGAAGTGAAGGAAGTTTAATTTCATCCTGCAAAAGGGTCACAGGATCAATCGCATCAAAATGGGTTCCCGGCATGGATACTTCCGGGCGTGGGGCATAACGCTTCGGATTATCAACCATATCTTTAGCTACATGTTCAACCGACAGATCAAAAAGAACCCTGAAAACAGGACTGTTCAGATCTACTCGTGAAAAACGTTCTTCAACAAGGGCCCTGGCCTTTGCTGTGGTATGTTCAGATATGGAAGCTTCTTTCATTATTTTCTGCCTGTGAACGGTTATTTATTAAACTATGGCAGAAAAAACGAGAGGTTGTAAAGTCAAGTCATGCTTTTATGACACTTTGCGAGATAATTTATAACAGACTGCTGTATTGAAGATCATGCTGCTGTTGTCAGGGGCAATATGTCACACCCCAAAAGGGATTCTGCATAACCCAGTTCTATACGACACCGTATTAAAATATACGGTGCAGACAAGGCGGTCCGGTGGAATATATATTCCTACCGAGCTGAACCTTTGCAAAGTTTATTTTCTTTTAGTCAGCCCGTATTTTTTCAGTTTATACTGCAATGTCCTTCTGCTTATGCCCAGAGCTTCCGCGGTTCTTTCGCGATGATCATTGTTTGCTTCCAAAGCCGCTATCAAAGCCTGTTTTTCTGCATTATCAAGCGAAACCGGAGAGTCTGTCTCGGTTGACGGCACGGTTGTTTTTTCTTCTTCGTGCGGAGCTTTTTTTACGACCGGGGCAGAGAGAATCTGCGGAGGAAGCAGGTCTGTTCCCAGCCTTTCCGATCTGCTTAAAATAACAGCGCGTTCAAGAACGTTTTCCAGCTCGCGCACATTTCCGGGCCAGTCATGCATGGTGAGAGCTTCCAGAAAAGCAGGGGATACGGTGCGGATTTTTTTCTTGTTTTTGCGGCCGAGTTTTTCCAGCAGAAAACTTACCAGAAGCGGGATATCTTCAGTACGTTCACGAAGTGGGGGAATACGGATTTCCAGCACACTTAAACGATAATACAAATCTTCCCTGAAATTTCCTTTTTTAACTTCTTCTTTCAGATCCCTGTTGGTCGCGGCGATAATGCGCACATCTGTTTCAACGGGATTAACGCTTCCAAGAGGTTCAACTATTTTTTCCTGCAAAGCCCGTAAAATCTTTGCCTGCAACACCGGGTCCATTTCTCCTATTTCATCCAGAAAGAGAGTTCCGCCTGAGGCTAGTTGAAACCTGCCCGGTTTATTATTGGCTGCGCCGGTAAATGCTCCTTTGACGTAACCGAAAAGTTCGCTCTCCAGCAGGTCTGCCGGCAGGGCGGCACAGTTAACTTTAATCAACGGCTTATCACTTCTGGAGCTGGACCTGTGCAGACCTTCAGCCACAAGTTCCTTTCCTGTCCCGGACTCTCCCAGAATAAGAATTGTTGCTTCTGACGGTCCGGCCTGTTCGATAAGGTCTTTTACCTGTAGCATAGCCCTGCTGCTGCCGATCATGCGGATATTGTCCGAAGCTGCTGATTTCAGTCTCGCATTTTCATTGAGCAGTCTGCTGTATTCCCAGGCTTTGTTCATCACAGCTTTCAGCTCTTCGTTATCCGCAGGTTTTGTGAGGTAATCGTAAGCCCCCTGCTTCATGGCTACAACTGCCGAGCCGACATTACCGTAAGCTGTGAGCATGATGACCGGCAGCCCCGGTTCAAACTTATGGAGCTTATCCATAAGTTCCGTACCGTTCATGCCGTCCATGCGCATATCAACCAGTGCGGCGTGGATTGTTGTGGATGGGAATATTTCCAGTGCTTTTTCACCTGATTCAGCTTCATGCACCTGCCAGCCGTCATCTTCAAGCACAGCTCTGACGAGCATTCTAAGTGACGGTTCGTCATCAACCACAAGTGCTATTTTCTGAGTATCTGCCATAATATTTATTCCTGTTCATCGGGCAGAGGGAAAAAGAGGTCTATGACTGTTCCGTTCTCACTGCCGGAACTGATTCTGACTCTGCCCCTGTGGCCTCGTATAATAGTGTTGACAATTGAAAGCCCGAGTCCTGTTCCTTTGGGCTTGTCTGTGAAAAATGGCTCCAGAGCATGTTTAATGATATTTTCCGGCATACCGGGACCGTTGTCCGTCACACTTATCCACACCCCGTTTTTATCATTTCGTGACGAAATAGTTATTACTCCGGTGCCTTCTGGAATGGCGTCAAGACTGTTCATCAGCAGATTGAGAAGCACCTGACGGATGCCGTCCGGGTCTGCGAAAACAGAGTCGGCCTGAATATCCGTTTCAAGCTTTGCTCCCTTGTGCTCAAGGTCGAATCCTATGAGGGTCAATATGGACTCACAAAGCCCGTTTATTTCAATCTGTTCAGGGTGCAGTTCCCTCGGGCGTGAAAGAAACAGCAGGTCGGTGACAACCCTGTTGAGGCGGTCGGCCTCTTCAAGCATTGTTGTCGCATATTCACCGAACGGTTTTTCGTTTTTAAGCTTTTCGGCAAACAACTGGGCGAAGCCTCTTAATGAACTCAGGGGATTGCGGATTTCATGGGCAACCCCGGCAGCAAGCGAACCTATTGAGGCCAGTCTGCGGGCTTCATTCAGATCATCTTCAAGCTCTGCTATATCCGTCCTGTCGCGGACAAGGATCATGGTCTTCTGTTCATCAGGCCCTTCGTTATACGGGAAAAATTGAAACTCCAGATTCTTGTTGGAGACTTTGACGTGTTCCCAGCGAATGTTGCCCTGCTTGAAATCCTTTCCCGACTTAAGGCCAAGGCTGCTCCATTCTTTACCGACCAGAGTTTCTCCTTCCTCCTGAATAAGAAGGTCGTGTGCTGACCCGTTGGCGGCAAGAATCGTATTGGTGTTGGAGGCAATGAGGAGTCCATCAGGCATATTATCCAGAAGATTGGCCTGAAATTTTTCCAGCTTTGCCAGTCGGGTATCCTGTTCTCTGCGTCTGAAATAGGCAACAGCAAGAAGCCAGAGTACAAATCCGGCGAGGAAAACATAACCTGTCTGAATCAGAGCCGCCCGGCGGTATTGACCAAATTGGGCAAGATGTTTTTCCGCATTCAGGCCGACGATAAGATAATTCTCTTTTCTAGGCGGTGGCGGCATCCTGTCGCGCCAGCGCTGATTGTAAAGTTGCAGCAGCAGCGGCTGACCCAAACGGCCGAAAAGCATTACGGCCTTACCGTCAATAAGGGCTGGAGAACTGGCTTCACCGAAAATATTGATTTGTTCAAAAAAATCGGCAGGAGGCTGGAAAACCGCTGATTTTTCATTTTTACCGGCAATTATCAGTGGTTTGTTATCAGGTCCGTATAAACCGATATAAATAAGATCGCCCTGAGCCACGATCTCCCGGAATAGTTCTCTGGCTACGGGAAGAAACCTGTCTCTTGCAACTTCCGGCGGAAGGCCGTTTCTTTGAAGACGCCGCATACCGTTTACAAGCTGAATATCCAGCCCGCTGGCTATGGATCTGACGGAGAGCAGCATATGTTCAAAAACAGTATTCTGCATTTTCTGCAGGTTCTGCCATGTTAGGTAAAGACTGCCTGATCCGAGCAGTATCAGGGCCAGAAGGGCTAGTATGAGTGGCAGCTTGCCTGACTGTTTTGAACTTAATTCCATAATTTTAGCTGGTTGAAATTTTATTTAACTGTCGATTTATGAAGACTTTTTTATTTTGCACAATTGCAGTGTTTTTCCAGAATAAAATAGGTAAATCATGGATGTAAAATTCTGGCGATTTCCATTGGTTCGGACATGTTAAGCTGTCCGGCAATTTCTCGAATGGTTAAATTTTTGTCAACCTCTGCTCCCTGATCCCGCAATTTCTCAATGGCTGTATCAAGGTCTATTCCGTACCTTGAGCAATACTGTTCAAGAGTCATTTTGCCTAGACCTGTGCCTGAACGCAATTGTGGAGTTGTGTTGCCCGTGCTTTCAGTTTTTTGTCGGTCCTCAATATTTTGCGGCAGGTTCTTTAAAATCAGTTCGTGCAGTTCTTTTGGCGTCAATCCTGATTTTTGGGAAATTTCCGCTATGGTCTCTTTCTCTGACTCAACTTTGATTCCACTTGTTTTCAGCAGATTCAAGACCGTTTTAATATTTAGACCTGTTCGCTTACAAAACAGGGTCAGGGAACTTAGTTCAGCATGGCCATAGGGTGGAGTCCCGTATTTAATTTCTCCCTGATTTTTAAGAAAAGATGAAAAGTCCAGAATCTGTTTCATCGGTGGCAGCCCGGCAACTGTTCCAAATGTTATAAATGCTGTAATCAGAAGGCTTGCCATCAGAGCAGGGTTTTTAAGCCCTGAGGCTTTTGATGTTCCTTTTATGTAGTTAAGAATCAATTTCCAGTTGAGGACCGTGTGGATGATGGAAGAAACCAGAAAAAGAATTCCTGAAGTTATATGGATGTCTGCCCACTGGTCTTTTGAAAGTCCTGCGAAGGTCCACATTGCCCAGTAGGCCACCCGGCCGTGCGGAACAACGTACAGAACCACGCTTGTGAATGTGAGGACTGCAAGAGAGAAAAAACAGGTCAGGGAAGTTGTTTTTCTTAACACGGTCAGCTCCTGAGTTTGCTTTCAATAATATCCCTATATTAAGTTACTCCTCTCTGTGTGGCAATCCGCAATACGCAAAACGGGAGGTCTTCATATTATGAAGCCCCCCGATTTACCGTTTTCCCAACTAAATGATATTTTGTGATCAGTTTTGTGCTCCGGGACATCCACCCCCGGGGCCTTTAAAGTTCCTGCCATGCCCCATGGGCGGGTGGCCGGAAGATCCGCATGGTCCGCCGAATCCGCAGTCAGGTTTTCCCATTGGGAAAACGAGTCCTGTTTCTTTTTCAATCTCAGCGGACATTTTTTTATGAAGTTCGTAAATCTTGTCACGGTTCTTGGAAAGATCCTCTACAAGATTGTGGATAGTTTCTTTATCAGCCTGGCCTGATCTGACCAGAGCATCAAGTTCTTTGTTCAAACGCCACTTCTCTTCTCGAAGCGGGTGCATTTTTGCATCATATTTTTCAAAGATATCCTGAAGCTTCTGCTGATTTTCAGGGCTTATTGCAGGCCCCTGGCCTTGGGCTCCACCATACCCGGGACCGCCCTTGGCGATTGCTACTGCCGCAAAGGACAGTACTACCAGAGCCATCAGAGGTATGAGTGATTTTCTGTTCATAAGCACGACCTCCATAAATTTAAAAGTTAATGCCCTCTCGAAATCAAACATAGCAGGTGTCGTGCCAACTTATAATATGTTGTAAATATTGAATTTTTATTTGGTGTGATTTTGTGTGGTTTGTAATGTGCAACTTGTTGAGCAATAAATTGCACATTAGTGCAAGATGAATAGAGAAGTTTATATAATTTAATATAAATTTTGCACTAAGTCAGTCAGGGAGGTAGCTTCCGGGCGGCTATTTATTCTGCAACCATGAATCCATGCCGCAGGTTTTGCATGCAGAGCAGCCTTCAGGAGGACAAGACGGGCTGACTTCTTCTTTTAAAAATCTTTTCCACTCTCTGTACAGGTATGACTTTTTCACACCCATATCGATAAAATCCCAGGGCAGGTCTTCATCTTTGTCCCATTCCCTATCAATATAATGGGAAGGATCGCCGTCCCAGAGTTTCAGGGCTTTTTTCCAGCCGCCTTTTTCAGCGGCAAGCATGATGAATTCATGGAGTGATTCATCCCCACGCGACAACAGTCCCTGAAGTCTGGCCTGAAATGGAGAATCGCCTGAAAATGCCATACCTTTGAATTTTTTGGTCAGCTTTTTAACTGTGGAGAGAACTTCCTTAAGCTCTTTTTCCGAACCCATAGGAGCCCATTGCAGAGGAGTCCACGGCTTAGGCACAAGGCAGCTTGCACCAAGTGTAATCCGCATAAATTTCTTTTTTTTATTTCCCTGCCCGCGAAGTCTGGCCGCATCGATCTTCTCCAGCATGCGTCCCAGTTCTTCATAGTCTTCAGCGGTTTCACCAGGCCATCCTACAATTATGTAGATTCTAAGGTGGTTAACTCCCTTCGTGGCGCAGAGCTCGACAGCTCTTAGAAAATCATCTTCTTCAATTTTTTTGCTGGCTGCATTTCTCAGGCGTGCGCTTGCCCCTTCGAGGGCTAGAGTCACTGTTCTCACTCCGCTTTCACGCAGGATATCCAGCAGTTCTTCTGTCACTCCATCAGCACGGACAGAGGATAGGGAAAATTTGGTTTTCCTTTTTTTTAGCCAGGTAATGAAATCTATAAGGTCAGGCCAGTCGGTCAAAGCTGTTCCGACCAGTCCTACTTTGGGGGGATCTGCTATTTCAACGATCTCTTTAAGATCATCAATTTCAGCATGTCTCGGGGGGCGATAGATAAACCCGGCAGCACAGAAGCGGCATCCGTAAGGACAGCCGCGATTTACCTCAATCAGAAACATGTCTTTGAAGACCGCTTCAGGACTGATGAAACATGAATATGCCGGATCTTTGAGAGCCGGAACCCTTCCGGGGGCCGGCGGAACAACCATTCTCAGTGTTTTATCGGAACTTTTACCCGGAACATAAACGCCGGGTCTGTCCTTGATAAGTTCAAGGAAGTCCTGCTTTTCACCGCCGTCATAAATGTATCTTTTAAGTTCGACACAAAGCTCTTTAAGACCTGCTTCGGCTTCTCCTACCCAGAAGAAATCGAAAAAAGGAGCTATTGGTGCCGGGTTTATAAAAGATACAGGGCCTCCTCCCATTACGAGAGGGAAGCCCGGGCGTTCCGACGCAAGAGGCGGAACGCCCGAATCTTTCAGCATTCTTACGAGGTGAAGATATTCTTCCTCAAAATTAATGCTGAACCCTATCAGGGGATATTCGGACAACGTTTTACCATTGTCCTCGGAAACCGCTTCGGTTCCGGGGTCGCCAAGGAAAAATCTGTCCACAGCAAGCTCCGCGTCCGGAGCGAGAAGTCTGTAAACAGCCTGCCAGCCTAAAGTAGACATGGCAGCAGATTTCCTTCCGGGAAAAACCAGGGCCGTGGGCAGTCGGCCTCCTGTTTCTCCGCTATCGGGATTTTCTCTACCGTAATAAACCAGTTCTCTCTGATCCATTACCAGAATATCCGTATGACCCGGTTTGTCCGGGCGGTTCTTCTAATTTTCATTATCCGCGGCTTAGTCTGCCTGTTTGCGGATGAAAGTAGGAACCTCGAAATCATCATCGTCATGGAAGATGAATTCTTCACCGCTGTTTGCTGCGGATCTTGACTGTTTCAGAGAAGGTTCAGGCTGAGCATTGTCAGCCGGCCTTGCGGTGTTGCGCAGATAAGCCGGAATTGAACGGTCTTCTTCTGAATTCGGGTTTTTAAATTCTTTTACTTTACCTGTTGCTTCCGATTTACGGGTCATACCACGCGGGGTGAAAGTAGGCTGCTGAGCCTGACGGGTATTAGCAGTTTCAACCGGAGGCTGGTTTGCTATCTCACCGGAGTTGTCAATGCCGGTTGCAATAACGGTGATGCGCATTTCATCGCCGCATTCAGCATCAAAAACAGTTCCGAAGAAAATCTGGGCATCTTCATGTGCTTCTTCATAGATGATATTAGCGGCTTCGCTTACTTCATCTATGGTCATGTCAGGAGAGCAGGTGATGTTGATGAGCACACCCTTGGCTCCTTCAATGGATACATCTTCAAGCAGAGGACTGGTGATAGCTTTCATTGCTGCTTCACGGGCTCTGTTTTCACCTCTGGCTATTCCGGTTCCCATGAGGGCAAGACCGGAACTTGACATAACAGCCTGAACATCTGCGAAGTCAAGGTTGATGAGGCCGTGAACTGTGATCAGATCGGCTATACCTTTAACACCGTAGTAGAGGACTTCATCAGCTTTTTTGAGCATTTCAGAGAAAGCTGCTTTCTTGGCTGCAAGCTGGAGCAGTCTGTCGTTGGGAATGGTGATTATTGAATCGACAACATTCTTAAGTTCTTCAATACCTTTTTCGGCCTGAAGCAGTCTGCGTTTTCCTTCAAAATAGAAAGGTTTGGTTACTACGGCAACGGTAAGCGCGCCGGCTTCCTTAGCTACTTCCGCAATAACGGGGGCAGCTCCTGTACCTGTTCCGCCGCCCATACCGGCAGTAACAAAAACCATGTCGCAGTCACTGACCAGCTCACGGATCTGTTCAATGCTTTCCATGGCGGCGTTTTTACCGATTTCAGGGTTTGCACCTGCGCCGAGACCTTTGGTCAGTTTGTCACCAAGCTGAATTTTGTATTCAGCCAGTGATTTATTGATGTCCTGTGAGTCTGTGTTTGCAGCTATGAAACGTACACCTGCAAGGGCGGACTGAATCATATTGTTTATGGCGTTACCGCCACCACCACCGCAACCGATAACCTTGATTCTTGCATGACCTTCGTTTTCAATTTCCATGTAATCCATCATTTTCAATCCCCTGTTTTTAGTAGGCTTCCTTAAAAAGTCTCCGGCATCTTAATGCCGAATAATCTTATGACCTTAGTCATTCAATGGTCAGGCTATTTCCTTGAACCATTTCCGCATCCTGCCCAGAATGCGGTTGAAAACATTTTCATCACGAATACGGAAGACCTGTTCTCCTCCACCTTCTTTTTCTGCCCCGTACATAAGCAGTCCTACTGCCGTGGCGAATTTAGGACTGTTGACGACATCTTTAAGACCACCGATTCCGCTCGGATATCCGATGCGTACCGGGAGGTCGAAAATCTGTTCAGCCAGTTCCTGCATTCCGTCAACAAGTGAGGTTCCGCCTGTGAGAACAACACCTGCGGCAATCATGCTCTTATAACCGCTGCGAACAAGTTCCTGATCAACAAGAGCCATTATTTCTTCACAGCGCGGTTCGCATATTTCCGAAAGCACACGCTTGGACATTTTGCGACTGTCGCGTCCGCCCACGGAAGGAACTTCTATGGTTTCGTCACTGGTAACCAGTTCCGTCAGGGCCGTAGAATATTTGACCTTGATCTGTTCAGCCGAACTCATGGGAGTTCTGAGACCGAAAGCGATATCATTTGTCAGGTTGTTTCCGCCAAGAGCGATAACCGAAGTATGTTTTATTGAATCATTGGCAAATATGGCCAGATCTGTTGTGCCGCCTCCGATATCAACAATTGCAACACCGATTTCCCGTTCTTCCTCGGAAAGAACAGCTTTGCTCGATGCGAGAGATTCCAGAACGATATCTGATACATCCAGTCCGGAACGGTGACAGGAACGAATGATGTTCTGGGCCGAAGTAACCGCACCTGTTACGATGTGCACTTTTACCTCAAGCCTTACTCCTGCCATGCCCAGCGGATCGGCAATTCCACGCTGATCAT
The DNA here is from genome assembly GCF_000429985.1 of Maridesulfovibrio bastinii DSM 16055. NCBI lineage: Bacteria > Pseudomonadati > Thermodesulfobacteriota > Desulfovibrionia > Desulfovibrionales > Desulfovibrionaceae > Maridesulfovibrio > Maridesulfovibrio bastinii. Next base: position 210,018 of record NZ_KE387015.1, on the reverse strand, counting down.
CCACAATGTACTCCTGCGGGAGTGTGTGAATGACTTCACGGTCAAGAGGAATAGCAACCGCTTTTGCGGCGTCTATGACTCTGTCCACATCTTTCTGGGTTACTTCTCCGCCTTTAACGGCAATAACCCCGTGGCTGTTGAAGCCTTTTATGTGGCTTCCGGCAATTCCGGCGTATACCGAACGAATTTCACAGCCTGCCATCAGTTCAGCTTCTTCAAGAGCTTTTTTGATGGACTGGACAGTCTGTTCAATATTGACCACCACACCTTTTCTAAGTCCCGTGGATGGAGCCGTACCTATTCCAACAATGTCCACGCCGTCCGCAGTGGGTTCCCCAACCACTGCGCATATCTTGGTGGTTCCCACATCAAGACCGACGATTAAATCAGATTTCGCCATAAAAGTTTCTCCTCATCACCCTTGAGCGGGTTCTTAAACTAAAGCGGATCAGCTTCCGCCGGAGGTTTTCTTTTCTACCCAGACTCTGCCTTCTCCGGCTGAAATCGCCGCTATGTTCCTGAATTCGCCCCTCTTCTGGAGATCTCTCCAGACCACGTTCAGGTGTGAAAGCTGCTTCTGCCAATTTTTAAGTCCCAGCTCTACAGTCAGGCCGAGACGATCTATGAAAAATTCCATCCTGTTCCCGCCCCTGAGCTTTATCCAGGCGATCTGGCCCGGATCAAACGGAAGGGTTCTGCGGTCAAGTCTGGTCATAAAATCTTTAAGTATATCCGTTTGTTCCATTGCTTCGGAATCTATATCCAAATATGGAAGAGAACTGAATTTTCCGGGTTCAACAGGGGATATCAGCTCACCTTCGGCATCGCAGTACCAAAGATTCTGACCCTGTCTGACCATAAATTCCGGAGTCCTTTCCTTGATGTGCACATATAGTTTTCGAGGCAATTCTCTTTTTATTGCTGCGGATTCAATCCACGGGCTTTCGCTTAATTTTCTTTCAACTTCACCTATATTCACAGACAGGCTGTTACGGTTGAGACCTATCCCCGCGATATCAAGAATTTCACCGTAACTTAAGCGGTTGTTACCGGTTACGCTGATATCCTTGAGAGCAAAATAGGAGTGGCTTGTAACCCAGCGGTATCCGGCTAAGCATCCGACTCCGACAAAAGCCAGAAGCAGGAGGCACATTCCGGAAACACAGATCTTCTTGAATAAGGATATGAAGACCTCTGAAGACTGGCGATCCGGTTTTTTACGCCTGCGGTTGCTGGCTTTTTTACCGTTTCCCCTAACCAGGGTAAGTCTGCTGTTATTGAGTTTTGCTACACTCATTTGAGAATTACCACCTCATGTTCAAGGGTTACGTTGAATTTATCCTTAACTGCTGCAACAGCCTCATCCAGAAGTTCCATGGCCTGTGATCCGGTTCCATGGTCTTTATTGACAAGGAAGTTGGCGTGTATTGTTGAAAAAGCCATTCCACCATTTTTTTTGCCTTTGAAACCTGCCTGATCCAAAAGCTTTCCGGCACTTTCGTTTTCCGGATTTTTAAAAACGCATCCCGCTGTCCTTTCAAGGATAGGCTGGGTTGTTTTTTTGCGTGAAATAACTGCGTTAAGCTCTTTTTTAATTTTATCCCTATCGGCTTTGTTCAGTTCAAACACAGCTTCCCAGACAAGTGTAAATTCATCTGTTCCGGGGTTGAAATGACGGTAGCCGAATTCAATTTCGGTTTTATCCTTCCAGAAAAGTCCCTTTGAAGGAGTCCATAAGCGGACCTTTTCAAGGCTTGCACTGATATCTGTTCCGTATGATCCAGCGTTCATGGCTACGGCCCCGCCGACAGTTCCGGGAATGCCGCAGAGTCCTTCCATTCCGGAAAGGCCATTGTAGGTAAAAAATCCCAGCAGTCTTGGCAGCGCGCTTGCTGCGTGAACTTTTACTGAGGTTCCCTGAAGTTCCGGTTCAGGAATCTTTTCAGGGCTGACTTTGATGAAAACTATATCCAGCTTTCCGTCAGCTGCGAGCATATTGCTGCCGTTGCCGAGAGCAATAATTCTTGCAGACTGCTTTTCCATGAAAACCGAAAGCTCATCCAGACCGTCTATGTCACGGACCGTGGCCAGAGCCTGCGCACTGCCACCTATTCCAAGAGTTGTCAGCTTGGATATTTTCGGTTCGTGTATAAGTTCAAGAGTCATTTTCGGTTTTTCCTTATTCCTAAATTTTCAGCTGGTTAGCTGTTGTTCTTACCGGAGTTGAGATAATTTTCTCCAACAAGATAAACACTGCCTGCACCCTGAGTTATGAACAGGTCTCCGGGTTTTAAAATATCCTGAAGTTCTGCCTCCATGGCTTCAAAGTCAGGGTAGAAGTTGACTTTGGTGGAACTGACCTGCCTGATCCCTTGTGCCAGGGATAATCCGTTTACTCCGGGAATCGGAGATTCGGAGGCGGGATATATTTCCGTGAGCAGCAGCTGGTCAACCTTGTCGAAGGTTTTACAAAAATCTCCGAACAGAGCCTGAGTGCGTGAAAATCTGTGAGGTTGAAAAGCCATTACCAGCCGGCGGTCGGGGTAACAATTCTTTGCCGTTTCAATTGTTGCTTTAATTTCTGCGGGGTGATGCCCGTAGTCATCAACAATAAGTACGCCTCTGGCTTCACCCTTACGCTCGAATCTTCTTCCTACTCCGCCAAAATTCATGAGTCCCTGAAAGATGTCTTCCTTTTTGATTCCGGCTTCCAGCGCAACACCTATTGAGGCCAGTGCGTTGAGCACATTGTGCCTTCCCGGCTGAGCGAGAGTTACTTCTCCTAAAAATTCATCATCAAGAAATACTTTGAAAAGGCTTCTTACTTCACATGAAATTACTTCAGCCCGTAATCTGTTTTCTTTTTCTATTCCGTATGTAAGGCAGGGGCGTTTAATAGACGGAAGAAGTCTTTTAACTCCAGTGTCATCACCGCAGATCACGTTCATTCCGTAAAATGGAATTGCGTTCATGAATTTAAGGAAGGACTGGTCGATGGCGTCCTGATCCTTGTAGAAATCCATGTGGTCCAGATCGATGTTGGTTACTACGGTGATGATGGGTGAAAGACACAAAAACGATCCATCGGATTCGTCAGCTTCCGCAATAAGATATTGACCTTCACCCAGTCTGGCGTTGCTGCCATAGGTGTTGAGTCTTCCGCCGATGATAACCGTGGGGTCGAATCCGGCCTCGGTAAAAATAGTGGCAAGCAGCGATGTCGTGGTTGTTTTTCCGTGTGTTCCGGCTACGGCAATTCCTGTCCGCAGGCGCATCAGTTCAGCCAGCATCTCAGCACGGGGAATGATGGGGATACCCATTTCACGGGCTTTGACTACTTCCGGATTATCTTCCGAGATAGCTGTTGATTTTACCAGCACGTCCGCATCGCGCACATTTTCTTCTCCGTGTCCTATAAATACCTGTGCGCCAAGATTCTGAAGCCTTCTTACGGGCGCTCCGGCAGCAAGGTCTGAACCGCTGACCGAAAAACCGAGATTCAAAAGCACCTCGGCAATGCCGCTCATGCCTGATCCTCCGATTCCGACCATGTGAATTGTACCGACCCTGCTGCGCATCATATTACTGGTCATATCTGCACCTGCTTGAATTGCCGGTCCTTCTGCTGCGATCATTCCTAACCTCTTGCCTTTGAGTTTATTATTGTTTCCAGTCCGTCCACTACAGATGCAGCGGCCCCGGGACGGGCGAAAGATAAAGCCGCATCCCGCATTTCATTCAGATTATTGGGGCTGGCAATCAGCCCGATAATTGTTTCCGCAAGTTTTTCTCCGCTGAGTTCATTCTGCGGGATAATCTTTGCAGCACCTATTTCAGCCAGTCTTTTAGCGTTACTGGTCTGATGGTCATGGGTGGCGTGGGGAAAAGGTATGAAAACAGCCGGTTTTCCCGCCGCCGAAATTTCAAAAACCGTTGATGCTCCGGACCTGCATATTACGAGAGCCGCTTCCGCATAAGCTTCAGCCATATTGTGGATGAAAGGCTGAACACAGTCCGGATTATATCCGGCGGCTTCGTATGCCTTGCGCACTTTCTGCAGATCGTTTTTTCCGGTCTGGTGGAAAAGTTTAATTCCTGCTTTTTTCAGAAGCGCTAGAGCATCTACAACAGCTTCGTTTATTGCTGAGGCGCCCTGACTTCCGCCAAAGACCAGAACCGTTGATCCCGGTTTATGTTGCGCACATTCCACAATTTCTTTTCGTACCGGGTTACCGGTAAGCATCACTTTTTCAGAAGGAAATGCTCCTTCCTTATCCTCAAATGAGGCAAAAACTTTTTTAACAAAGCGTCCGAGAACCTTATTGGTCACTCCGGGAACACTGTTCTGCTCATGTATTGCGCAGGGAATGCCAAGCATTGCTCCGCCAAGGACCGGGCAGAAGCCTGCGTAGCCGCCGAAACCTATGACGGCTTCAGGTTTGAAGCGGAGCAGTTCAAGCACGGACATGAAAAGTCCGCCAGCTATCCAGAAACTTGAAAGTAGTTTCCTGATGCCGCCACCAACAATTCCTTTTGCAGGCAGTCCCTTAAATTTAATTCCGGCACGTTCGACCATTTCCCTTTCAGGGCCTTTACCCCCCAGAAAGAGAATTTCACATTGCGGATAGCGGTCCGTCAGCTCACGGGCCACTGCAATGGCGGGGAAAACATGCCCGCCGGTTCCGCCTGTGGTCAGAACGATTCTATTCATACTTTGCCCCTTGAAAGATTGAGCAGAACTCCTGTGCAGAGACAGGAAATCATAAGGCTCGATCCTCCATAACTGACAAACGGCATCGGAACTCCCTTGGGAGGTACTGTTCCCATGACAACCGCAAGATTCAGAAAAAATCCGAGAGCCAGAATAAGTACCATGCCATAGGCTGTGAACTTATCCTGAAGTTCTTCCTGCGCCAGAGCTATCTTAAATCCCCGGTAGAGCAGAAGTCCTATAATGAGAAAAATTGCCAGCACGCCGATAAATCCAAGTTCTTCCCCTACAACCGCCATAATGAAGTCATTGTGTGCTTCCGGAAGGAAAAACAGCTTCTGCTTTCCAGCTCCAAGTCCTTCTCCGAAAAAATGCCCGGAACCGAAGGCATAAAGGGACTGGACAAGCTGGTAGCCCTCATTTTTTGCACTTTTGAAGGGGTCCAGAAAGGCTGTCATACGTTTTAAACGGTATGGTGAGCTTGTGATAAGCATGTATCCGGCACCACCGGCAAAAATGAGAGAGGTGAGCAGATAACTTATTCTGGTCCCGCCTACAAGGCTCATGAAAAATAAAAGCATTGCAATAAAAACAGATCCGCCGAAATCAGGTTGGAGCATAAGCAGCAGACACAGCATTCCGGTTATTGCAAATGGCGGCAGAAAGCCGACACTGAAAGTTTTTACTTTATCCTGCTTCTGGGAAAAGAAGTAAGCTAGGTAAAGGACAAGCGCAGGTTTGGCGAATTCCAGAGGCTGAAGTCTCAGTGGCCCGAGTGCCAGCCAGCGTTTTGCTCCACCGGCGTTAACGGCAAGTGGAGTGAAATCACATAGGATAAGCAGCAGGAACGCTCCAATAAGCCATATATAAACCAGATTGTAGAAAAACTTTTTTGAGACTCTGGAGCTGAAAAACATCAGCACCAGACCGCCGACGAGAAAAACAGCCTGTTTTTTGAAGAACAGGTATTTGTCGTCAAAATAGCGTTCAGCCATGATTCCACTGGCGGAAAGAACCATCATCAGTCCGAAAAAGGCCAGCAGCAGAGCCGCTGCCATGAACCAGTAATCCGGGCGCGCGGTATTTTCATCAAGCTTTGTTTTTCTGCTGTTCATGAAAGTTCCTCCATGATTCTTTTGAAATCATCGCCTCTGGCCGCATAGCTTTTGTAAGCATCAAAACTTGCTGTTGCCGGGGAAAGAAGTATTGTGTCCCCGCAATTTGCAGTGGAGAAAAGTTTCCTGACTGCATCCTCAAGTTTTTCATTCCATGAAGTGGGAAATTCTTTTTTAAGTGGTGTTTCAAAATATTCTCTGCCCGCACCGAACAGACCGACTTCAACAACTTTGCCCTGCATGGAAGGTATAATTGTTGTGACATCTCCTCCCTTGAAATGACCTCCGAGAAGGAGTCTCACCGGGCTTGAACAACTGTTTAAAGCTGCACAGACAGCATCAAGATTTGTAGCTTTGGAGTCGTCAATAAATTTTACACCGTTGACAGTTCCCAAGTATTCAATGCGATGCGGTTTACCCTTAAATTCTCTGACTGCTTTCATGAACAGTTCGGAAGTTACGCCGAATTTAGCCGTGGCAAGCATGGCTGCGTGCATATTTCCACGGTTATGCGGTCCGGGAAGATTGGGAATTTCTTCCACTGAGTCATTATTGAAATACTTTATTTCAGCCCCGGTAAAATTGCGGCTGCCAAGCATTGGCTTCATTTCTTCCGCTATAATGGCGAGATCGTCAGCAGTCTGTTTTTTGAAAATATTAAGCTTGGCCTCGGTATATTCTTCCATATCGAGATGGTAATCGAGATGGTTGGCGGAAATGTTCAGCAGTATTGCTGCATCAGGACTGAAATTATAGCAGTTTTGCAACTGGAAGCTGGAAACTTCAAGAACCAGCACATCCGAGCGTTTATCCTGCAATAGGTGTTCACAAAGTGGGGTGCCTATGTTGCCACCGGTAAAGACGCTTTTCCCCGCGTATTCCAGAACATGACTTATGATGGAAGTCGTGGTTGTTTTTCCATTGGTTCCGGTAATCGCGATGATTGGTTCGTCTGTAAGGAACGAAGCAAGTTCAAGCTCTGAGATTATTTTTTCATCAGGAAATTCAGGCAGAAGCTCTTTTATCTTTCTGGAAGGAATTCCCGGGCTCAGGACTATAATATCAGCACCTTCAAATCCGGATGCGCTGAGTGGACCGGTCTTTAGCTGAGCATCAGCACCGAGTCCTTCGAGGATGTTTTCTTCAAGACTGGTGTTCTCGTCAACAATACGCACCTTCGCACCGAGCATGTGCAGCACTTTCGCTGCCGCAATACCGGAACGCCCGGCTCCGGCAATTACGCCGAACCGATCTTTAAAGATGTTTTTATTTGCTGATTGTTGAGCGAGTATGCTGGACATTCGTTACCTCAATTTAAGTGTGCTGAGGGCCATAAGGGCCATTAACAGGGAAAGAATCCAGAATCTGATGATAATTTTAGATTCAGGTATTCCCTTGAGTTCAAAGTGATGGTGAAGCGGAGCCATGCGGAAAATTCTTTTGCCTCCGCTGAATTTGAAATAGCTGACCTGCAAAATTACCGAGAGTGTCTCGAAGACAAAAACTCCGCCGACTATTGTCAGCAGAAGTTCCTGTTTCGCAAGAACGGAAATAAAACCGAGAACGCCTCCCAGACTTAGTGAGCCGACATCTCCCATAAATATCTGCGCCGGATAGGCGTTGTACCAGAGGAATCCCAGCCCGGCTCCGACCAGAGCTCCGCAGAAAACGGTAACTTCTCCGACTCCGGGAACATGGGTTACTTTCAGATAACCGGCCATTTCCGAGTGTCCTGCAACATAAATGAAAAGAGCAAAACATCCGGCTCCGACTATCATGGGACCTATAGCCAGTCCGTCAAGACCGTCCGTGAGGTTAACGCCGTTTGACGAGCCGACCAGAACGAATATGGCAAATGGCAGATAGAACCAGCCCAGATCAGGGTTGATGTTCTTGAAAAACGGGACAGATAAAGTTGTTGAGTAGGCCGGCTCCATGATGAGCAGTGATACCGCTATTCCGGCCACCAGAAGCTGTCCTCCGAGTTTGGCCGCAGGAGAAAGTCCTTTATTGCGTTTTTTGACAACTTTTATGTAGTCATCAACAAAGCCGACAACGCCGAACCCTGTAAAAACAAACATGGTCAGCCAGACGTAAATATTTGTAAGATCGGCCCAGAGCAGAGTGGAGCACATAACCGCCATGCCGATGATAAGGCCGCCCATGGTAGGCGTTCCGGCTTTGCACTGGTGCTGAGGTCCATCTTCACGGATATACTGACCGCATTTGATTTTTTGCAGCCATCTGATGAGCATAGGCCCTAAAACTATGGTCAGCACAAGTGCTGTCAGCAGGGCGTATATGGAGCGGAAGGTAATGTATCTGAATACATTGAAAGCTCCCAGTTGTGCGCTTAAGGGTACCAGGAAATGGTAGATCATTTTACGGCTCCCGAGGTTTCTTTGTTAAGCTCGTTTGATAAAGCCGCGTGGTACTCTTCCATATGGCATGAGCGCGAACCTTTGAACAGGACCACGGCATCACAGAGGCCGAGTTCCCTTATTCCGGTTATGAATTCAGAAGGAGTATTTACCGGAACTAAAGTTGAGCCGTTGGTTGTTGACGCCACGTCATCATAGTGACGTCCGAAGAAAAATGTTGCTTCAGGAGCCGCCTGAGCTATCTGTTTTCCAAGATCAACATGAGCCCTGACCGCATCTGCGCCAAGTTCGAGCATGTCACCCAGAACCAGCACAAAAGGTCTGCTTTCAGCCATTTTTCTGGCTGTTTCTATAGCCTTTTTCATGGAAAGAGGATTGGCGTTGTATGTGTCGTCAATAAGAGTCCAGCGACCTTTGTTGCTGCAGCAGAACCTCTGTCTGGGCAGGGTAACTGTCTCAAGGGCCTTAAATGTTTCCGCTGGGGAGAATCCGGCTTTTGAGACAGCGCAGGCCACTGCTGCGGCATCCTCAGCCAGATGTGATCCACAGCCGGGCAGAATTATCTCGGCTGACTCACCTTTAATATTCAGCAGAAATTTTCCTCTTCCGTCCGGGAGTGCTTCAAGAAGAGTGCAGTAATAATCAGCAGAGCTGTCCTGCGATGAAAATGTAACCGGTTCGGGTACAATTTCTTTTGCCGCATTCAAGAGAAGCTCATAATCCTTGCAGCAGAGGGCTTCGCCATTTGGTTGCAGGTATTTGAATATGGAAGCTTTTTCTCTGGCAATATTTTCAAGACTTCCCAGACCTTCGATATGGGCCGGACCGATGTTATGAACTACCGCGATATCCGGTTGGGCTACGGAACCAAGTTCCGCCATGTCACCGGGATGGCTGATGCCGAGTTCCACAACCCAGAAATCCTCTTCGCCGCTGGCTTCCAGCATTGAGCAGGGGAGTCCTATCTGGTTGTTCAGGTTCATAAAATTTTTATGAACGCTGTACTTCTCTGAAAGCACCTGAGAAAGCATCTCTTTTACCGTGGTTTTACCGGCAGAACCTGTCACGGCGATAACTTCGGCTTTTGAGCGGGAACGCCAGTAAGTGGCGAGAAGTCCAAGGGCATGGACTGTATTTTTTACCATTATTGCAGGTTTATCTTCCAGTTCGGGCATGAATTTGGAAACCACAACAGCACTTGCGCCGCTTTCAAGAGCTGAAAGGGCGAAGTTGTGGCCATCGAAATTTTCCCCTTCGAGGCAGAAAAAAACATCTCCTTTTTTTACCAGACGACTGTCAATTCGGATTTGAGTCACTTCTGTGGTCTCAGCAGAAGGAATTTCGTGTCCGCCTCGGAGCTGCTCTTCTATTTCGCTTAGAGTCAGTTTCAAGCGTAAATCTCCCCTAAAGCTTTCGTAACTTCTTCAGAGTCACTGAAAGGATGCTTGGTGGTGCCGACAATCTGATAAGTTTCATGGCCCTTGCCTGCTATCAGCAGCACATCATTGCTGTTCATTATTTCAACAGCTTTTCTGATGGCCTTTGAACGGTCTACTTCCTCTATTACTTCGGTGCAGGAGGAAAGCCCCGGTCTGATATCATCAAGAATTGCTTCGGGATTTTCAGTTCTCGGATTGTCTGACGTCATAACTGCAATGTCTGTTTTGGAACATACGGCTTTACCCATTAACGGCCGTTTTGTGCGGTCTCTATCTCCTCCGCAGCCGAAAACAGTGATAACCCGTTCAAAGTCGAGTTCGTTCAGAGTTGAAAGGACATTGTCCAGAGCATCAGGAGTATGTGCATAATCAACAAAAATATTCAGTCCCTTGTCATTACGGACTCTTTCGAGTCTTCCGGGGACACCGTGGAATGAAGAAAATTTCTTCATGTCTTCAGCTGTAAGTCCGAAGAACAGTCCTACTCCCTGCGCAGCAAGCAGGTTTGAACCGTTATGTCTGCCGATGAGGTCTGAATCCAGTTCCCAGCTTTGACCCTTGTAAGTCATCTTCAAGTGCAGGCCGTTACCGGTGCAGGAAAGCATTTCTCCATGAAGCTGGTCGGCTTTGCTTTCGTAAGGATCTGTAAGTCCGAATCCTGTGGCCGGGGAGTAGTCTTCAAGAAGTCTTTTGCCGTAGGGATCATCGTAATTGATTACGGCCTGCTTGCCTTCACGGGGACAGCTTTTAAAGAGCAGGGATTTTGCCTCAAAATATGATTCCATATCACCGTGGTAATCCAGATGGTCCTGAGTGACGTTTGTCAGCACAGCGCAATCGAATTCTATACCGGCGGCCCTGTTCTGGTGCAGAGCATGAGAAGAAACTTCCATTACGGCTACATCCACGCCGTCTGCTTCCATTTTTGCAATGTAGCTGTGCAGGGTCCAGCAGTCCGGTGTTGTCAGCGGAGCGTCAATTTTAAATCCGGGCCAGCGGTAAGCCACGGTGCCAAGCACTCCAACTTTCATCCCGGCGCTGCTTAAAAGATGTTCAATCAGATAAGAAACAGTTGTCTTGCCGTTAGTCCCGGTTATTCCAACAACTTTAAGTTTAAGTCTGTCCGTTTTAAAATATGCTCTGGCAAGTTCACCGAGAGCCGCGGCCGGATCAGGGTGGCGGATAACTTCAGCTTCGCATTCTTTTATTTCTGCGCATGTCAGTATATAGGCTGCGCCTTTTTCCACGGCCTGCGGAATAAAGTCGGCTCCATTCTGTTTTGGTCCGGGAATGGCAACAAAAATATCACCCGGTTCCACTTTTCTGGAGTCGGTGCGCACATTTACTTTGTCTGCGCTTAATTGAAGAAGTTTCTTCCAGCCTTTTTCATCAAACATCTACAAATCGCCTTGTGTCATTCTTAAAATTTAAGAAAGCCAGAGAGTTATTTTATCTCCTGCCTTCTGAGGCCATTCTTTTCCGGCCTCCGGCAGTTGTTTATTTACAGTCATTCCCTTTCCACGGATTTGTGGAACAAAACCTTTACGAACCAGTACTTCCACAGCTCTGCGCAGTGGCATTCCCGTCAGGTCGGGCATTGTTTTGCCTGCCGCCAGAATTGACGGGTCGGCAGCTTTAACAGCCTGTCTAGGCATAGGCTTTTTACCCAGAGCGGCCAGAACAGGGTCAGAGTGTTTTTCCTCGCCCTCCGGCAGCCTTCCGAAGTATGCCAGTGAACGGACCATAATCTGTTTCACTGCCGGTGCTGCAACAACCCCTCCGTAATGATTCGGTCTCGGGTCATCAACCATGACAACAACCAGATACTGCGGATTATCTCCGGGAATCATTCCGACAAATGATGCCAGATGTTCCTGTCCGTATCCTCTGCCGTTGCGGGTTGCTTTCTGAGCTGTCCCGGTTTTTCCGGCTACGGTTATTCCGGGAATTCTGGCCCGCTGTCCTGTTCCATCCAGCTGGACTACTTCCCGCATCATGGAAAGAACGGTGTCTGCCGTTTTTTCACTGAACAGTCTTCTGGGCGTTGTCTTTTGCTGGTCCTCGTCAATGATCAGCCTTAAAGGTTTTACAACCCCTTTGTTGGCAATGCACAAAAAGGCTTTCGCCATTTGCACTGCCGTTACTCCTATTCCCTGACCGAAAGAGGCTGCGGCAAGATCGAATTCATTCCATTGTGAAGGAGGTCTTATTGAGCCGTCCCTTTCTCCCGGAACTCCTAAATCAGTCGAACTTCCGAAGCCTATGTCTTTTAAAAAATAGTAATAATTCTGAACACCAAGCTCCATGCCAATCTTTGCACTGCCGATATTGCTTGAGTATCTCAGAATTTTATGCGCCGGCAGCCAGTGATAGCGATGCGTGTCTCTGATGTACTGTCCGTTGATTTTCCATCTTCCACCTTCGCAGTCATAAAGCTTTTCAGGGGTGATCACTCCATGCTCAAGGGCTGCCGCAAAAAGTACCGGTTTCATTGTTGAACCCGGTTCAACGACATCAAGAACCGCATGGTCACGCCATATTTTAGGCGAACTTTTGCGGAACGTGTTCGGGTTGAAACGCGGGCAGTTAGCCATAGCGAGTATGTCTCCGCTGGCAACATCAACAACAACAGCAGAACCCCATCTGCCGCTGTTCTTCTTAACCGCTTCCACCAGAGCATTTTCAGTAATAGCCTGAAGATGCGCGTCAATTGTCAGCCGGACATCTTCTCCTCTGGTGTTCACTTCATGTCCTGATGCATCAAGGTAGAGCCTTCTTCCCGATGCATCACGCTGAACAACAAACTGGGCTTTCTTACCGGTCAGCCTGAAGTTCATTTTCTTTTCAATACCTTCAAGACCTTTTCCATCAACCCCGACAAAACCGATCAGCTGTCCGGCAAGGTGGTTGTTTGGATATAATCTTGCAAATTCTTTGGTCAGATAAACACCTGGAAGATCGGCCTGTCTGATTTTTGCGGCGACACGGTCATCAACCTGACGTTTTATCCAGATAAAATTTCGTTTACTCGAAAGCTTTTTGCGCAGAGTACTGCGTGAAATTCCTACAATCTCTGAAAGTTTAGCTGCCGTATCGTTGACATTGACCACTTTTACAGGGCGCAGATAAACAGACTCGGCTTCAACACTGGTTGCGAGAAGGTTGCCGTTGCGGTCGTATATCCGTCCGCGTTCGCCTCGCTGAAGCTCCGCAGCAAGATGCTGCCGCAAAGCGAGTTGGCGCAGCTCCGGTCCCTGATAAAGTTGAAGCCACGCAGCTCTTCCAAGAAGAGCCGTCCAGATGATGGCGAAAAGGACCATGATGAACAGCAGCTTTAAACTGCTTGATTTCATGCTCTGTTTCTTTTTCTTAGCCATCAGATCTGCTCCTGCCTTTGTCTATTCGGGCGAATTTTTTGACGCCCCTTTACGTGGTTTTCTTATCTGCCCCTGAGAGGCCGGTCCGTAGCCATATTCTTTGGCCAGTTTTCTCAGTCTCAGCGGTGATAAGAGATTGTCTCTTTCAACTTCCAGTTTCGTGGCGAGAGCCTTTTTTTCATTAAGCTCTCTTTCCATGCGTCTGAATTCGTAAGCCTTGTCCACACGTTCTATATTGAGCCAGACTGAAACAAGACCCAGAATCAGAGCGGTTATGACCATAACCGTCATGGTCAGGGCTATATTTTTATTGTCTGATTCTCCCTGTCTTTTTTCAGCCATCAATTCTTTCCGCCACTCTCAGTTTTGCGCTACGGCTGCGCGGATTGTTTTCAAGCTCTTCTTCTCCGGGAAGCTGAGGCTTTTTAGTGAGAACTTTAAGCCTTGCTTTTTTGCCGCAGGTACATATCGGCTGCCTCGGAGGACAGGTGCACTCGCGAGCTTCTTCCCTGAAAGATCTTTTAACGACCCGGTCTTCCAGCGAGTGGAAGGAAATAATTGCAACCCTTGCTCCCGGATTCAGTCTTTCCGGAATAAGTCTCAAAAATTCGGAAAGCTCATCCAGCTCTGAGTTGACTGCTATCCGAAGTCCCTGAAAAGTCTTGGTTGCCGGGTGATTGCGGGATTGAGCCCTGCGTTTTGCCGGATAAGCCTTTTCAACGATCGAAGCCAGTTCCAGAGTCGTTTCAATCTTTTTTTCTTCTCTGGCTTTGATGATGGCCTTAACAATTCTCGGGGCCATCGGTTCTTCGCCGTAAAGTCTCAATATTCTGGTTAGGTCCGAGAAAGACCCCTTGTTAACCAGAGTTGATGCCGGAGGCATGCCCCCGGAAGGGTCCATGCGCATATCCAGCGGTCCGTCTTTAATAAAGCTGAAACCTCTGGCAGCTTCATCCAGATGGAGTGATGATACTCCGAGGTCCAGAACAACTCCGTCAATTTTATCCCAGCCAAGTTCGTCAAGAGCGGCTTCAAAATGGCTGAAAGCCAGATGAAACCGGTTTGCCCGTTCGCCGAAGGGTGCCAGTCTGACACCAGCCAGTTCTAGGGCTTCCTCATCTCTGTCCAATCCGACAAGCTGGCAGTCAGGACCGCCTGCTTCAAGTATTGCGGAACTATGCCCGCCCATACCTAAAGTACCGTCCAGATACCTGCCTCCACTTTTTGGATTAAGCCACTGGATTATTTCATTTAAAAGAACAGAGGTATGAATCCTTGCCGGATCCGTATTTTTGTTTTCCATAAATATCAGGCCCCGGAGTTTCATTTTAGGGGGAGAATCTCCAGAAGGTCCGGTGGTTTGTGTAATAAAGTTTCAAGTGGTTGAATCGACAACATCGATTAAGTACCGTATGGCAAAGCGGAGAGGAGGATCAGCTTAGAAGGGGAGATCCACTCCAGCCTGCGACAGTTCATCGGATACGTCGTTGAAATCCTGAGTAAGCAGCTCTTCGTAAGCTCTCTTATCCCAAATTTCGAAACGATCTCCGACACCGGCAAGGACAACGTCCTTTTCAAGCTTTCCGCTTTTGCGCAGATGGGAGGGGATGGTGATGCGGCCCTGTTTATCGAGGGTCAGGTCTTCAGAACCGGATATGGTAATGCGGATGAAATTCCTAAGGCTGCGGCTGGGATTCTTGATAGCAGAAAGCTGTTTTTCAAGCTCATCCCAGTCAGGAGGAGTAAAACCAACGATATTGCCTTCAAAAATTGTCAGGGTCACGCGACCGTCCGGGGAGTCTTTATAGACTTGATCCCGGAACTCTGGTGTGAGCATCAGTCTGCCTTTCGGATCGAGACTGCGATGTACATGACCACGAAATTTCATTCATCTACCACCATATTACACGTTCTACCACCAATTCCCCCCGTCTCCCCACCTGTGTGGGAAAATAGTCGAAAAGTCAATACCCTTATTGTAAATTGACAGGTGAAATTATGTTTAAAACTGTTGAGGAAAATGTTCGTAATATGGGTAAAGAGCTGAATATATGAAAAATAATAGGACATAATTATGTTCATTATTTTTTTATGAAGATTCTGGAAAAATATTCTAAAAAATAAAAGGACCGTCCTTTAGAATACTTCACGAATGCAATTATGAATGATATAGGCAAAAGTGGATTTTGAATAAATTTGAGGTCTTTTCAAATGCGGGGCTGTAGGTACATTTTCTTTGTGTACTGCTAACATTCTGAAAAAACTAATCAAAATAGTCAGGTTTGCTGGTCAGAAAACGGAATTTCAATACAGGAAACGGTATGAACGCAAAAGCTAGGATGGAAGTCCCTGACGGGTTGAATGAAGAATATTATCAGATCAGTTCTGAAATTCTTCAAAGTTTCAATAAATTTAGGCCTCCATTGAATATATATTTATTCAAAGAGGATGTTGGCAGAATTTCCCCCTATTATAAAGTGGGTGAAAGACTGTCCAAGGAACAGATTGAAGAATTATCCCGTCTTGTTTCTGAAGGTTTGATTTTTGTTTCCAGAAGCGATCATCCTGTTTATGTAAAACATATTGCTTATCAGCTTGATCTTGTTCTTATTGATAAAAACCTTAAAGAAAGCGAAATTGCTGATATTTTTCTTGAAGCTTTAACTATGAAGCTTGGCGAATTTCTTGATCAGCCTGTGCCTGCTGTTTTTGAAAAGGTCTGGGTGGATTTGATGGTTCTCACCGAATACCTTTGGAATGATGTTTATCGGATCAGAGCACTGGCTAAAAGAATCCATACTGAACATTCTCTGCCCAACCATAGCGTTAATACCGGAATTTTAGGTCTGGCTACCTATATAAAAATGGAATCTGAGAATTTTTCAAAAAATCAGGTTGGAAGGGATCATTTCAACAGACTTACAGCCGGGTTGTTTCTCCATGATCTGGGAATGACCAAAATCCCGGCTTTTATA
Source organism: Maridesulfovibrio bastinii DSM 16055 (assembly GCF_000429985.1). NCBI lineage: Bacteria > Pseudomonadati > Thermodesulfobacteriota > Desulfovibrionia > Desulfovibrionales > Desulfovibrionaceae > Maridesulfovibrio > Maridesulfovibrio bastinii. Next base: position 194,020 of record NZ_KE387015.1, on the reverse strand, counting down.
CGTGATAAAGATAAACCGCTGACTCCTGACGAGCGTTCCAAGGTGGATAAACATCCTATGCTTGGTTATGAAATGCTTGCGAAACTTGATTTGAAATATCCCGAAATCGAGAAATGCGTTCTCGAACACCATGAGCGGCTGAACGGAAAAGGTTATCCCCAGAAGAAATCAGGCCGGGATATCAGTAAGATAGGCCGTCTTTGCGCCGCAGTTGATTCTTTTTGTGCTATGACGACCAAAAGGGCCTACGCAAAGACATATCCACCGGCTGAAGCCGCTATGATTTTAGGGCAAAGCAAGGAATATGACATTGAGGTGGTAAAAACTCTTCAAGCCTGGGCGCTGACTAAAAAGTAGACTTAAAAAAAATGTCCCGCTTTCAAAGTTTGAAAACGGGACATTTGCTTTTATTTCATTACACTAGATCGCGGGTCAGTTCCTGATAGATATCACTAACTATGACAACCCCGATTACTTTTCCGCCTTCCTGAACCAGAGCCCACGGCTGACGTTTTTTACGGATCAGTTCCAGCACAACCAGCATAGGGTCTGTCGGCCTGAACATGGTGAAATTTTCATCAATATATTTTTCAAGAGGTTCATCAGCGCAAAGCACACCTGCCCTTTTGAATGCTTCATCCCAGTCAACATTTTCTGTGAGACTTAGTTCTTCGTCTTTGAAAACTCCATCCTGAATAGCTTTAAGCAGTGTCCATACGGAAACAACCCCTCTGGGATTTCCATTTTTTTTCAGGACAACAATAATACTGTTTTCCGGAGTCTCTTTCATGCTTTCGCGCAGCACGCGGATGGCTTCAGCAAGACTTGCGGATTCACTTACTGTTGCAAATTCTTCCCGCATCATGTCCCATGCCCTTTTTCTGAGCAGCATCTGCATCTCCTTAAGAATATTGGTGTGTTATTAAGTTTTAGTTAAAATCCCGTATACTGCTCTGAGCTGTTTCGGGCAACATTTTTATGCCCTGATCGGGTACCTGAATTATGAGCTATTCAAAATCAGCTAACAAAGGACCAATATGGATTCCTGCAACAACTGGATTTTTCATATAATTTTGAGATATCCGCCAGTATGCCTGATGCAGTTGCGGGGAAGTTATACCGTTTCTGACTGCGGAATAAGCCTCCATAAAAGCCGCCAGATGGTCACATAATTTAAGCAGCTCTCCATCCTTGGGGTCATAGCCGTCATCATTGTAACGGGAATTCAGTTCTTCAGAGGTTATCTTTTTAGTACATCCGTCAATTATGGCGGTAGCGTTGAATTCCGATCCTGTTTCCAATCCTAAAAAGTAGCTCAATCTGTCGGTTAAATCTGATTTCCCGTCATTTATGAGTGGGGCGATGATCTTGGTTTCCAATTCATCCTCTTCATATTCTTTGATGATGTCACCTATTGTCGGGTCGGATTTTTTAACCGGGGAGATAATATCTCTTGTCAGCAGCTCGGGCAGATCGTGGAACAGACCGCTGAAAAAATTATTTTGTCTGCGCAGGCGGCAGGCTCCGACTTCATGACTGAAGAACCATGCAAAAGTGGCGACAATGAAAACATGTCCCAGAACAGATGTTTCAGGTATTCTCGGTGTTTGTGACCATCTTGTCTGAAACCGCAGCCTTCCGCAGAGATCAGCAAATCTGCCCAACACCGTGTTTTCAGAATGGAGCAGGTCAGAAACTCCTGCAATGTCGGAAGATTTTTTAAGATTGTCCCTAAAGTTCTGTTCAATATCGTGAAGTTCTTCGTCCGGGTGGTTCAGATTTTTGAGGAGCTTGAATTCTGAATAGCTGGCATACATGTGTGCCGCCGAAAGTATCCGTCCGGAAAGTGATTCTTCGTGGCTGGTTAAATGATAATTACTGAGTTTTTCCCAGAACTCGCGTCCAAGGGGCATAAGCCGTGGGCGCAGCTGCTCAAGCACCCACATTGTTAATTTATGGTAGTGGTCTTTATTGGCTTTTATTCTATAGAATACAGGAGGTTTTATGTCTGTTATGACCATCCTGAACAGATAATCGAATATTCCGCCTTCAATTATTTCGTTGCCCAGTTCAATCCGCTCGCGCGCTCCAAGCTCTTTGCTGTTAAGCATAAAGAGCAGCCAAGCTGCGATCATTTTATGGGCCTGCTTGTCAACTTCTACAAGTTCCATTGGACGGAGCTTGTCATTCCAGCGTTTCATAAAAGAACCGGAAAAAATCAGCTGTAAAAGGCTTTTTCTGATGTATGGCATGCCTGCTCCGTTATTTGAATATGAAAATTGTTAAGTTGTTGTTCTAAGCTCGTCCATTCTCAGTGAATTATTATAGATGTTCAGTTGCGGGCATTGGGCCTGCGCTGGTAAAAATTGGGTCATTTCTGGTGGCTCAGGACAAATTTCAGCCATTTTTTCGCAAAGATAGTCAGCAGGGTTTTCGATAAGTTTTTTGCTGACAACGAGTGGACGGCAGAAAATTTCTCCCCAGTTTGTGGAGTACACGGCGTTAATGCTGTCTATCTGACTCTGTTCTCTGGGAGAAGTCATGTTTACAATAAAAAAGACTTTTAACATCCTTTCTTGATTAAGCATTTCCTCAATCGGAGTGTCAAACGTTTCTTTATATGGAAAAAAGTCACACAGGGAGTTCAGCAGCTCTTTAATATCACGTTTGCGGACAGGAGCTGACGACATATCCGTTTTAATCACCATTTCCGGCTGGTAAAGCCTGTTCAGGGCAAACCATGTCAAAATACTCAGAAGATTTTTGTCTGCACTAACATCGGTAAGCAGATTTCTGGCCCCGGTTGGGTCCGGGTATTCACCCTGCAGAATCCATTTTCCGATATCAGAGCGTGAAAGCTGGATTGAAGTGAAGAAATCTTTTTTATCACCGGGAAGCAGCAGTCTGGTTATCTTGTGTCTGCGATCAACAAAAGTTGCGGAAATTTTGCGCCCGAGTTTAGTTATATCTTCCGGACTGATAAGTGTTTTTAAACTGTCATCCTGTTTTTTATTAACTCTGCCGTAAGTTTCAATCATGAAAAGGTTGATTTTCTGACCCAGATTGAGAACAGAGCTGAATTCCGTGAAAACATTATCAGAATCTGTCTTTGCACCTGCCGTTCCCTGAGTATCGTTAACAGTGAAATTAAGAAGTTCTCTTTCTTCGCTTCTGATTGGCTGTTTTTCTACTCTGTTAGCGGATAGCATCCCTGATTTTAGCTTAAGAGACATTCCCGCCAGCCAGACGTTTTCCGGCAGACCCTGTCTGGAATAGAAGTCGGCAATTTCCTTATACAAAAGCATATACGGATCGACCCTATCCAGTTCTTGATGTCCTTCAAGGATATTGCGCTTTATTGTTTCACACAAAAGCGGTTTTTTATCGCCGGCGGTATAACGTTCAAGCAGACCGAATTTCATGATTGATTTGAAGGGGCTTTTGATCCCTTTTACAATCTGCCAGAGTGCCGCACCAAAAAATTCTTCACCGGGAATACGCGGAACATGCCCGAGGTCGACTGCGGCATCTTTGCCGAGCTGATTTCGGGTAAGCGAAGCATACTCACGATAGGTCCTGTCGTCTGCTTCCGGTGGAACAAACCACCAGAGTGGCGGCTTACCTGCAACGAGCAGGGCTGAACGATAAAATTCTTCCTTAAGGATCGCTCCCTGAGCAGAACCGGAACTTTCAGCATCGCTCATGCCGAAGTTGTTATTGCGGACATCGGCTACATCCATAAGGAAAAAGTGAATTTCAACATTTAGCTGCTGCATGGCCCATTCTTCAAGAAGCTGGAAGCGTGATTCGAGCCATTTCCTTTTTACAGTGTCCACCTCTGACAGATTACAGCATATCCAGTAATCAATGTCGGAGCCTGCACTTTGAGACATTGTTCCGACACTGCCGATGGTAAGAATCGTTTCAATTACAACAGGATTTTTACCAGCTTTGCCGGGAATCAGATCAGGAAAGTAATCTTCACTTAAATTCAAAACTTCGCGCACAGGCTGGTATCCGGCAACGATAGTTCTTACCGGAGGATTTTTCATTTCAAAAAATTGTTCAAGTATATCGGTGTGCAGAAGATAGGGGATAAGCAGAAAGAGGTCTCTTGCTTTTGGTTCAAATTTTTCAAGAGCCCATGATATTCTGCGCGAATTATTGGCTGCAAATTTTTGGAGTCTTCGTTTGATATCCCTGTTTTCCAGCCAGCTTCTTACGGTCTTAGTGATCAGTTCATTAACTTTTTTATTTTGAAAAGAGGGTGGTTTTATGGGAGCTCCATCCTGCTCCCTTTTATCAAAAAGCTTTATAAATCTGGTTGATTCTGCTCCTAAAAGCACCGCTGACTGTGAGTCTACAGAGTCTGCAAGGCATCCTGTAGAGCAGCATTCAGTAAAAGTGGAACTTGCCACCTTACTTTTAACGAAAATAGTATCTTCAAGAATTGTATGCCTGTATTCAATGCCGGATTGTACACAGAGCTGAATTCTGGCCCGGCTTAGATCACAGGCGTCAAAGCTCGTGCGTAAATGCCTGCTGTCGTGCAGAAAAATATCTTTCAGAGAGCTGGCTTTGATAAGGGTCTCAATGAAGTATGATTTTGAAGTAACGCTTCTGTCAAAGCTGCATCCTTCCACTGTACAGCGTAGAAAAACAGTCTTATCGAATCTTGAAGCATCCATGTTGCAGGATTCAAATTCGCAGTCGGTGAAGCGGCAGTCGCTGAAAACTGCTTCATCGAAGGTGCAGGATTTAAAAACGCAGAAGCTGAAGTCACACCCATAAATATGGGATTCCCTGAAATCTGAAGCAGTGAAACTGCAATCTGTAAAATGCAGCTCGGACAAACCGCATTTCCAGCGGTTAATACGATTAATTTTCTGGTTTATGAATTTTTCATCACGGTATATTTCAAGGGCGGAATGGTCATCGTTTTTAGTCGCTTTTCCAAATATCCTGCGGAACCCTTTGGCTTTACCGGTCTGTTCCACATTTATTACTATCGGGTTGCCCGATTTTAAAAAGTCTGCACCCGGCTTTTCCAGCCCTTCCAGTTCTTCTGTTTCTTCAGGAATTTCAAGCGGTCTGGCTTTTATTACATTTTTTAAGGCTGTTACAGCTTCGGCTGTTTCCGCATCTTCCAAGTTCTCATTATTAAGTATTTTATCTAAATGTAATTCAGCTCCACCGGGGTCAACCTCTGATATGAGCGTAAAAACAGCCGCAATGATAGTCTTATGCAGCTGGGGATCAATTTTTTTTAAAAATGTTTTAACTGAGATAAGGTCAAGGTGCGGGAGTCTGTTTATAATTGAAGCCCTGAGCTTAGGTTCTTTTACAAACAGCTCGGCAAGGAAAACAGGGGTTTTTTCTGTTTTAAATCTGGCTAGCAGTTGAATGGCTTTGGCACTTAAAAAAGGTGTCGGCGAGACTGTCTGGGGTATTAATGCCTTGCTGATCATTTCAGCCGGGGCTGAAGCTATTCTGTCCAGAGCTTCCAGAACTGATCTCATACAGCGGACGTCGCCAGATTTTAGATGAATGCTGAGCGCCTCTATCAGTTCATGGTCAGTGTAAGGCGGGATGGACTCGGCAAAGGTGATAATCTCTTCCATTGATTCAGGGAGATTAAGAGCTTTGGAGCACTGCTCACCGTACGCACCGGTCATAAACGCATCAATGAGAGCAAAAGGAATGCGTTCATTTTTAGCCGCGGAATCTTTGAGAAACAAAGCTGCCTTATCCGCCGGCATCTTTGAAGCTTTTGAAATGAGACTTAGAGCTGGATTAACTTTTGACGGTTCTCCGTTGGAGAGCAGCATCAGTATACCTGAAACAGCCAGAGCGTCTTTTTCCGGTAGTTCTTCCAGCCAGAGCTGAATTTCATTTTCAGAAATTTTAGCCTCAGCCAGTATTCTGGCTGTAAGCAGGAAACCGAATTTTCCGTACTTCATCAGCAGGTTAAGACAGATTGCCGGCAGAGAACCTTCTTCAATAAGACTTACAGACGCAGGGCAACTGTCCTCACGATCCTGTTCCAGAAGACTGCGGACGAGGCTGTAGACAAGGACTGCGGATTTTGTACTCAAAGTTTTGCGGCCCTCATTTTCATCAAGAGCCTGCATATACTTATGAATTTTTGAAACTAATTCCGGAGTCTGCCTTTTATCAGGCAGGCTGAGTGTCCGCCTGCGTAATTCTTTTAAAAATTTATCTTCTGCTGCCTGTTTAGTCATGCTGGTTATTCCCGCAAAAGTTGTACTTTTGCGGGATTTTTATCTGTATAATGATTATGCTGATTTGCTGAAAACGCAGACACATTCAATGTGCTGTGTATGTGGGAACATATCTACCGGAACAACCTTTGTTACTTCATATTTCCCTTTAAGCAGAGCCGCATCTCTGGCGAGGGTAGCCGGATTGCAGGAAACATATATGATTTTTTCCGCTCCTGCTGTGGATACTTCATTGAGAGTTGTTTTACTTACTCCGCGTCTGGGCGGATCCATTATGATGACATCCATTTCCGGTATTCCTGCCAGAACTGATTTACTTTTTTCAAGATTGGCGCAGCGGAACATACAGTTGCCAATGGAGTTGGACTTTGCATTGTCTGTGGCCATCAGAACCGCTTCCTCGGATAATTCAATGCCGAAAACATTTTTGACTTTGTCCGCGATGAAAAGGCCTATGCCGCCTGAGCCGCAGTAAAGGTCAACCACAGTTTCAGAACGGTCAAGTTTAAGCTGTTCTGCAACTGTTGAAAACAGAATTTCAGCTCCCCCGGTATTGGTCTGAAAGAATGCATTGGGAGTAATGGCATACTGAACACTGCTACCATCACTTCTCGACAGTTTTTCAATGATATGATCATCACCTTTAACGTCAACAATCCATTCACCTTCGGCAATATCGGTTTTGGCTTTTCTGGTGGAATGGGCAAAGGCTGTAACCTCGCCCTGTTCAATCAGAATATCTCCCAGTCTGGAGGATTCTTCATGAAATTTCTTTCCCGGACCGGTAATCAGATGAACCAGTATTTTACCAGTAGTCACTGACTTTCTTATTACAAGTCTGCGCCAGTAGCCGGTTTTTGAGTCGGAGAATGAAGGAATTTTACTGTCAGCACAGAATTTGCGCACAGTTTTAATTATATTCTCACTCTCAGCACCAAGCAGCGGACAATAATCAATATCAAGAACATCGGTATCACTGCCTTTACGCTTAAGGCCTACAACCAGATTTTCACCCTGTCCGGAAATAAAAAATTCCATTTTGTTGCGGTAGGACTCTGTCTGGGGTGAAGCTAAAGCATCACCGCACTGGTCAGTGATCTCAGATTCTACTTTTCCTATTCTGGAAAGTGTTTCTGCTGTCTGGCGACCTTTCCAGTATAACTGGGACCGGTAGTCCATATCCTGATGCTGGCATCCTCCGCATTTGTTGAAATGCTTACAGAAAGGCTGTGCTTCAATTTCAGCATGCTCTGTGACTTCAATAGATGTTGCTTTTGCAAATCTTTTTTTTACTTCGGTCAGTTCTGCTTTTACTTTTTGTCCCGGAACAGCATGATCCAGAAAGATTGTAAATCCGTTGTATCTGGCAATACCTTCTCCACCGAAAGCCAGTTTTTCAACTTCAAGTTCAAGAATTTGTCCTGATGTAAGATTCATTAATTAATCCATTTATCGGCAGGTTTGACAGTACGGTAAGCTGCCGAGTAAATACCGTACCCATGATTGATAAAGTAACAGCTGTTGAAACTGTAATTGAAAAGCTTCAAAAGCTTTCGGATGGACATTCCATTGATCTACGTTCATACAAAAGAGATCGTTCGCTTATATTTGTGAAGATTAATAATAGAGAGATATTGATTCTCGAAGATGGTTATGAAAAAAAGAAGCATATTGTGTCTCTTGATGTAATCCGCAGAAAATTGAAAAACCTGATTAAAAAGGAATTTCCACGCAGTCGGAAATTAAGATTATACAGCCTTGGGCAATTTGATGAAAGCCTGAAAGACAGAAAATTGAAAAAAATCTAGCGGCCACCGCCTTTTTCTTTCAGCCTTGTCCGTTGCTTTGTCCACTTTGTGATCTTAAAAAAAAACGGGTTGTAAGCTGAATCCAAATATTATTTCATGGAGAAATTTGTTGTGAAAAAAAATTTCATGATCGCTATCGTTCTTATCCTGTTTATTTTACCCGGGGCCGGATATGCCGCAGAATCTCAGGATTCAGATATAAATGCAACTATAACGACAAAGCAGACTCAGAATTCTTCAACCTTCCAGAATTACAAAGCTTCTGAGAGTTATTCCAATTCTTCAGTTGTAAAATCAGAAGCTGAAAATATCATTCCCGCTGATTATAAAGAAATAGGTTATGCCTCATGGTACGGTAAAAAATTTCACGGTAAAGTGACTGCCAGTGGTGAACCCTATGATATGGATAAACTTACAGCTGCACACAATTATCTTCCGCTTGGAGTGAAGGTTAAAGTTACCAACCTTTCCAATAAAAAAAGTGTGGTCGTCAGAATAAATGATCGCGGCCCCTTTGTTCCGGAGAGAATTATTGATCTTTCACGGGCAGCCGGTGAAAAAATCGGTATCCTTGAGCATGGTAAAACAAAGGTTAGAATTGAGGCCTATACCCCTGAACCTGAAACCGTTGCTCCGGTTGCAAAAATAATCCCGGCAGTAGCTGGTGATTTGTATGGAGCCTTTTATGTGCAGGTTGGAGCTTTCAAGGTTAAGAAAAACGCTGATTTTCTGATTGAACGGGTGGAGAAGGCAGGATTTTCAAACCATCGTCTGCTCAGGATTGTGAATGATAATTCTCAGGTTTTCAAAGTGCAGATAGGGATGTTCAAGTCACTTTCCAAGGCTAGAGAAGCTCTTGGCAAACTGGGTAAAGGATTTCCGGGATCTTTTGTTCTGGCTGATGTAATTCAGGAATAGACTTTTCACTCTATCGATTTTTAATTCATATAATCAATAAACAGGGGACAGTTTCTCGAAACTGTCCCCTGTTATTATCTGTAAGGTCTGCTTTCTGGATTATTTCATTTTATGTTCTGTCAGGTATGCGGAACATCTCAAGCTGACATTTTCTCTAATATTGTTGAAAAAGAAATCATAATCGTAACGGTGGTAAACTTCCTTTCCAAGCGACATGTTCAGCTGTGCAGCTATTTCAGCAGGTGGAGATGGAATTTCAAGCGCTCCCTCAGCATTTATTTTGGCCGCGGTGAAGTTTTTAATCCGCAGAGTTTTTTCCGGGCTTATGAAAATTTTTGCTCCCATATTTTTAGATGCCGGGACTTCGTCTGTAGTTGTTGTCCATGAAAGGGGATTTACACATGTTGCACCCTTGAACACTGTTGGAGATATTCCTCCGGGACCAATTGTATTCCAGCTTATGAGGCATCCTGTTTGATCAGGAGCTTCGCTGAGTTTGAGGCCAAGATCGTTTAAATCTGTTTTACTGAAGCTCCATCCGGGCATATAAGCTGCAACAAGTTTTTTATGGTCCAACAGCTGCGGTTCAGCCAGCAGAACCATTTGCAGAACATTTGAGCCCTGACTGTGGCTTGCCAGAATAAATGGCCGCCCCTGATTCAAGTTATTGAGATAGTATCTGAATGCACTGCTAATATCAGAGACAGGTATCTCCATATAGGGTTCTTTTTTTTCACTGCTCATTTTCATGACCGCAATATTCATCTGGCGGTATCTGGGAGCGAAGACATTGCAGGACTCTGAGAATGCGGCTGTGATCCAGTTTATTGTATCCCTGTCAGTGACCATGTTCAGATGTTCGTCTGCCAGATCGGCTATATAATTACCGTTTGCCGGAGGACCGTAAGTTGTAGGATGGACAAAGAAAACATCGACAGGATGAATGATCTTTTCAGTTTTAACAGACCAGTATCTGTCCTGCGAGTAGTCCGGTGATTTTGGAGCATGCATCATATTTTTTCCATGACATGCCGAGATAATAAAAACGGAAATGAAGATAATCCAAAGCCTTGCTGGTAATTTCATATCTGCTCCAGTTTTATATTTAATATAATTAATAATTATCTGTCTGAAACAGCAATTGTCAAATCATAATTATCTCGGACAATATTAGTATTTATAACACTTTATATAAAAGCGGAGCCGTATCAGTGATACAGCTCCGCAGGTTTTGCAGGAAATTAGTTCTAAATTATTTTACAAGATTTATTGCTTATCTCTGTCTTCGCTTTGTATTTCGATAACATCAGGATCATCATGCCTGCTGTCATTAGTCCAAGCCCTGAATTCCGTCTGCTGGTAGTGAACATGCACGTTCGGACTTTTCATCCATGACTGAAGATTGTCACGCAGCCAGTTTTTTATATATTTTCTTGTAAATGGTATCAGCAGCAGAATACCCATTGCGTCTGTAATAAAGCCCGGAGTGAGCAGAACAAGGCCTGCTCCGAAAATCATGAAGGCATCAAGAAGTTCTTCAGCCGGCATGCGTCCCTGATCCAGACTGAGTTTTACTTTCTGCATGGTTGCCGCTCCTTGGGAACGTGCCAGTGAAGCGCCGACAAAAGCACTTATCAAAACCAGAATAACTGTATTAAGGGTGCCGATAACTGATCCGACTTTTACCAGCAGATATATTTCCATAACCGGGATTATCGCGAAGGCGATAAATAGCTTTCCGAACATCTCTTACTCCGTGTTTGAATCCATCTTATCTTAACTCAGTCCCTCAAACATAAGCATTAATCCCATTATGACAAGCAGAACCATGACGACCTTTTTATAGGACTCTTCACTCACTCTGCCTGCGAGTCTGTTTCCTAAATAGACCCCGATCAGAACAAGGGGCAGTGAAGCCAGAAACAGTTTGAAAACGTAGAAAGTTGTAATCCCGCTTATCAGATGGCCTGCCGCTGCCATGGTTGCGGAGATAAGAAAAAAAGATGCCAGCGTGGCTTTGAAATCATTTTTCTTCCAGCCCATAAGGGACGAGTAGATAATTGTCGGTGGTCCCCCGGCACTTACGGAAGAAGCTATCACACCGGTGAAGAAACCTGCTACCGCACCCCATATCGGGCGCAGATTTAGTACCACAGGTCTTATAAAGAGGCAGTAGAGAGCGTAGAAAGTTACCAGCATTCCAAGCAGCAGGGTAATAATATGCCCGTCGACAAATTTAATTAGGAGCGTTCCGGCCAGAGTTCCGGGAATACAGCCAAGAATAAGCGGGATGATTTTTTTTATTCTTACATGGCAGCAGAGATTCAGAGTCATTTGCAGATTAATTAAAACTCCGCATAAAGTGCAAACTGCTACAGCTGTCTTGATATCAATAAAAAAAGCAAGAAGCGGCATTGCTATCAGGGCGGAGCCGAAACCGGTAAGCCCCTGTAAATAGCCTGCAATAAAAAGAATAATCGGTACAAAAATATAAACAGTCATAATAGGGATATTGGTCTGTCAGACAAAAGGAAAATTGTTGTGGTGGCAGCGTTCAGGATTTTTTAAGGGTAAGTCTATAGATGCCGGATTTTATTTCCGAGCTGGAAATAACCTCGGCTTTTCTTACTTTTGCTATGGAAGAGATCTGCTTTAACTGATTCTCGGCCGCATCAACCTCAAGAATTTCTCCTGAGGCCATTTCGCGAAGACGTGAACTCGTCTCCAAAAATCCGCTTCAGCAGTCTTGCCAGCATAAAATTGGTTGGTCGTTTTTCATGCTTTGTGCCGAAATTAAAAGGCCGGAGTTTTCACTCCGGCCCTTTGATCTATTTCTTGTTTTTCATTGCTTCCTGAAGCTTGTCTCCAAGAAGTCCGAATCCGCCGGAGTCTCCGAATGAAACAGAAGACTTCGGTTTGCCGGAGCCCCTCTTTTCTCTGGGAGCTTTCGGCTTTGAAGGTTTTGTGTATTCCTTCCAGTTGTCATCGGCTTCATTCTTTTCGCCTGTTCCGAGGGTCACTTTGCGGTTGGCAACATTGATCTCGGTAATAACGATGCTGACTTTGCTTCCGGGGATAAGAGCTTCAAGCTCATTTCTCTTTTCAGAAGCTGATACACGGGATTTAGGCAGAAGACCTGTTATTCCCGGAGCCAGATTGATGAAAATGCCGAATTCAGCTTTATTTTCAACTGTTCCCTCAACGGTGTCGCCAACTTTGAAAGAGTCGGCAACATCAAGCCACGGATCGCCTGCTGCATCTTTCATGCTCATAGCAATGCGGCGTTTTTCGGGATCAATTTCTTTTATCATTACAGCGACATCCTGACCGGGAGAGACTTCATCTTCAGGTTTGAGTACACGTTTAGTGTAGCTCATTTCACTGATGTGAACCAATCCTTCAATTCCCGGAGCTATTTCAACAAATACACCGAAATCGGCGCATCTGGAAACTTTACCGGTAATCTTGTCGCCTGCTGCGAATTTATCTCCGATGCTGTCCCAGGGATCTTCCTGAAGCTGCTTGAGAGAAAGTCCGATCTTAAGGCCCTTGCCGTCTTTGCGCTCTTCAATGGAGAGGATTTTGACTGTAACTTCATCACCGGTCTGAACGATATCTTCAGGACGGCTGTTGCGGCTCCAGCTCAGTTCGGAGACATGGATCATGCCTTCCACTCCGGGCACAAGTTCAACAAAAGCACCGAAGGGCATAAGCTTGGTAACTTTACCCTTGATTTCGGAATCCGGTTTTACTTCTGCAAGGAAGCTCTTGCGGGACTCTTCCTGTTCCTGCTCAAGGAGCACACGACGCGAAACGACTACGTTGCGTCCGTTTTCCTCAAACTTGATAACCTGAAAGTTAAAAGTAAGACCGACAAAATCTTCCGGGGTTTCAACGAAAGATGTATCTATCTGGCTGACCGGACAGAATACTTTGCGGTGCATCATTTCTACTCTGAAACCGCCTTTGCAGGTTTCAGCTACTTTGCCTTCCACCGGAAGCCTGCTGTCGAATGCTTCCTGCAGCATTTTTAGTCCACCAGCGCCTGACATGGCTTTGGAGAGGACTATTTCGCTGCCTGTGGCCTTGATAACGTAAAGTTCAACAGTGTCGCCTTCTTTGACACTGACTTCGCCGTTTTCATCGGTAAGTTCATCTATGCCCACCACGCCGTCAATTTTGGCACCTGTGTCAACAAACACAGAGTCTTTGGTGATGGAGATGACTGTACCTTTGATAAGGTCACCCACCTGAAGGTTGTCGTTGGAATCAGCCTCGTAGGCTTCGAACAGCTCGGCGAAGCTTTCTTCGCCATTGGTTTCCAAGTTGTTCTCGGACATTCTCAATACTCCTGGAGAAAAATTGGTCTGTAACTTAATCCATGGGGAATATGTCACAGACAGAGGGAACCTACCGGGAAAGGGCGCATTTTACAAACGATTTATGCATGATTTCTCGGGAAAATTGGCTGCGCCTGAAATACAATGTTAAATAGGGATATAAAATTCTGAATTTGTTGCAACTAACGCTGGCGCATGTATTCTATTAATAGAACAGTATTTTTACGTTTTGCAAAAAAAATATGCCGGATAACTCCTTTTGATATTATTACTGCTGTTTTAAGTTGATGGATTGTAATGCAACATTTTTACCACAAAAAAAATCAAGACGGCCAGAACTTATTTAAAATTAAGTCCGGGCCGTCTTTTAAATTATTTTTCCTTAAACTAAGAAACCTGTTTGCTTTATTTCTTTCTGAAAAGCGGTAAATTTATATACCTGTTCAGGAGAGCATTTCGACAAATGCTTCAACTCTTGTCTTGAGCTGCTCTATGTCTTCCATGCTGTAGTCGGTCTCTATTGCCAGCATCGGGATGCCGGTTTCTTTCAATTTTTTTTCAACTTTAAAGGCTTCATGAGTGTAAGGCTGGCAGAACATGAGAGAGTAGTGCAGAACTCCGTCAGCTTTTGTTTCTTTGGCCAGACTGGTGATATTTTCAAGTCTTTCGTTATTTGGAGTAAAGCAGGCACAGTCTATCTTCATGTAGCGTTCACAAATGGCATCAAGCATTTCTTCAACTGTTTCGCCAGATTCATCCACAAGGTCACGGGTATTTCTGGTGCCGATGCATGATTCTTCGCCAACAATTACAGCGCCGGAGCTTTCTACAACATAAGGCAGTTTCCAGTTGGGAACAGCCATGGGACATCCTGAAAGCAGGAGTCTGGTTGTTTTTGCGGGAGCTATTCCTTCTTTCTTGGCGATACGTTCTTCGAGCTGGTCGCAAAGTGTGTTTATGCTTGCGGTAAAACGGACAGGATCGTCATAGAAGCTGACCTGATTGATCAGAAGTGAATCCCGGCCTGAAATAGGAGCGGGGTCAGCCGCACGGAGTTTATCAAGTCTTTGCAGAGCCCGGCGTTTATCATTTGCTATCTTAATGCCTTTTTTCAGATTTTCAGCGGTGATTGATTTTCCGGTAAGTTTTTCAAGCTCGCTTTTAAACCTTAAAAGTTCAGCTTTAAAGAGAGCGTAATCGCTTTTTTCTTTGCGCTGAGGAATCTCCATAACATAAACCGGAGCCATTTCTGAAAAAGCCTCATAAGCTTTTTTCTTGCCGTCACATGTTGTTTCTCCGACAATCATGTCGCAGGCTTCAGTAAACGGACAGATGTGGGCCATTTTGAAACCGAGGAAGGATTTGATCAGGGCGCAGGTGTTTCTTGGAACAACCTTTTCTGCAAGCTCGGTACCAGCATCAGCTCCTGAACACAGACCGACCTGTACGGCATCAAGGGCAAGTGAAAGCTCTTCAGGAACGAATACACAGAATGTTCCTATGATCTTCCGTCCTTCGGCCTTGGCATCCATAAGTTCTTTAATCCGAAGTCCATGCACCTCTGAAAGTACAAAGTCGAGGTATTCCATCCCCTTGAGCCTGCCTTCCTGGCTCATGTAAATATCTCCATAAAATTTGCCGAGGACCTCAAGCAGCCCCTCATGGGCTTCAATATCAAGGTTCAGATTTTCCCACATTTCTCTGTAAGACGCTTCGGACATTCTTTTTCTCCTTGAAAAAATTTGGTTCCGCCATTGGAGGCTGGCGTATCTTAAGTGACATAATTTTATGTCACAAATAGCTAAAAACTATTGTTAAGAGTAATTTGTATAGACAAAAATAATAGCTGCTGCCCTTGTTGTGGCTTCCGGATGACGAATGATGTACTCCCTCTGTCATAACGAAATCGGAGGATATTTTGTCGGAAAATCAGGCTTTGAATTATGCTCTGGCCCTTGAGGACGCATCAAGGGAATTCAGCGCGGCATATATGGATTTACGAAATCTCAGAGGACTTATTGATAAGGACCCCGATCAGGGTGACATGCGGATTGCTGATGCCGTAGCCGCAATTGTCAGGGAGCAGCGCTACAGCAGTCAGAGAATGTCGAGACTGCTTTACAGGGAATGTTCAAAAAGTTTGTCAGCCATCGGTTTTGGTTGTTCAGACCATGAAATTTCGCGCCATTCGGTAAAATTGCTCATCGAGGCCGCTTCATCATGTAAAGGACCTGCTTCCATAGAAGCTTCCGGCGGTCTGGGAGTCATGCCTTTTGATACCCATCAATACGTCCTTCCTTCCAGTCTGGGAGAAGAGATTCCGAATATAGATTTTACGGAGTTGCTGAAGCAGTCCGGGGCAGTGGATTTTATTGAATTTTCAGGGCGCAGTGCAATTTTTTCAAAGCGTGAAGAAGATAATATTTTTGTTATTAAATTTGCCAGAAAAGGCGAAAAAAAAGAGTCACTGCATCTTGAAGGTAAATGGATGGAATTTGCTGCTGACTTCCCAATCCGTCCGGGAGTGCGTTTTGATTGTCCGCGCCCGTTTAAATCCGGATCAGCAGTTCTCTTCAGAATCACCGGGATTGATATGACAAAGTTAAGCGCAATACCCGGTAATCTGGACCCGGAGCATTACGCCATGGCTTATTCAGTCCATAAAGATTACTTCCGCTATCCTAATGACAGCCGTAAAGGAGAGCTGCTTTCGTTTGATTCTTTTTTGGAAGTTATGTGCCGTAACAGCTTTCTGCTGGGCTGCATGTCCGGCGAAGGTATAGTTCACGAAGCACCCATACCGTTGTTTCATAACAGGGTGCAGGCTATGCGGCGCACTGATGCCGGTGTTTATCAATGGCATCTTTTCGGGCGTCTTGATCGCTGGCTCGATTCCTGTGAATTCCCCAATTTTGGAGTTTCCGGGCTGCGTGATTTTGAGCACCTGAGATTTATTAAACCCGGACGTGACTCTTTTCATCGTGGCGTGGGAGCACATTTTCTAAGTATTCTGCTGGTTATCGGAAGCTGGTTCAGAGCCGCAAACCCGAAAATGAGAGGACTTGATAAAGACGGTTTGGCGGTGGATGCACGAGCCCTTTTTGACAGGGATGAATTTTGTGTAGCTGTCGAGCGATGTTTTAAAAGTTACTATGAAGGTTTCTGCGGACGCTCTTTTGATTATGAAATAGATTTGAATATTGGCAGACTGGTCGACAGAATGATTGATGAAATGGGTGTTGACCGCCACATGTACGAGTTCATGCGAGTTGCCGATCAGGATATGCTTGATGAGCGTGAATTTAAAAAATATCTCATCTCCTGTGGTATGGATGAGCTTGAAGCAGATGATATCAAAAAAGGTGAGCAGGATATCCGTCTGGTAACTGGACCGCATCTCGGGGATTTTAACCGGGCCATCTCGCTGCCTGAGATTGTCGAGTGGTCAGCCATGGCCGCCGGATGCTGTATTGCTGCAAAATCACTCGGAGATCGCTGGGGAACTCTTGTTGCATATAAAAATTAAAATGTGGTATTAAATAACAAAAACAATTGGAGTAACCACATGTGCGGAAGGTTTGCCAGACCTATGCCACGGGCCGTGCTTGAAGAGCACTTCGGAGTTGCTTTTCCAGAAAATGTTGAACCAGACTGGAATATCGCTCCCGGACTTCCTGTTCCGGTAGTCTACGGGGCAAAAAAGCGTAGTGTTGTGTCACCGGTATGGGGATTTGTGCCTTCATGGGCGGATCAGAATAAGGCAAAGCCGGTAATAAATGCCCGCAGTGAGACATTGTGGGAAAAACCGTCATTTAAAAACGCGGCAATAAAAGGGCGGTGTCTTTTTCCCGCCGGAGCATATTATGAATGGAAGAGGGGGTTCAGCGGAGAGAAAACTCCATTTGCAGTCAGAATGAAGAATAGTGAAGTTTTCGCACTGGCAGGAATTATGGAGGAAGGCTGTCATCCTTCTTTTGTCTGCCGCAGACCGACCTCAGCGGTGATAACCTGTGAACCCAACAGCCTTATCCGTTCAGTTCATAACCGCATGCCGGTTATTATCACCCCTGAAAATTATGATGTCTGGCTTGATCCTTCAACTCCAGCAGATAAAATAGATCTGCTTATGCAAGCTTTGCCTTCAACTCTTTTTGAAACATTTCAGGTTTGCTGCAAGGTTAATTCAAACCGTAACAACGGCCCTGAATTGCTTATGAAGGCTGTTATCCGTCCGTCTCTGCTGGATTAATCAGCGCCATGGCCTTTGACGGTGAAATAGACTGAATCTGTACGTCCTAATGAATCGCTGACAGCAAGCCTGTGTTTGCCAGCTTCAATTATGGTAAATATTTTTTTATCGTAACGGCTTTTTGCAACCAGTTTACCGTCAAGGTACCAGTACAATTCGCCACTATCGGCTCCGGCATCTGCTTCCAGTGATATTTTCTGATATTCAATGGGAGTGTCATCTCTTAATATATACGGCGTCCCGGATGACGGCGAGACGATTTTCGGAGCTGTACCGGAAGGTATGCTTTCGCAATCCGGTGCCGTCGGTGGAAATGATTCTACTTCAAGACCGTGTTCCGATCTCCACCGGGCCAGATCCGGAGGCAGAGTTCTTATTGTTTTTTTGATAAGATGCTTATTTTTAAGGCAGTTGCCTGTCACCATGTATCCGCTTTTGCTGTCCACCAGAATCTGCCTGCAAAGTGCGCACGGTTTCATTTTGGTTTTACCCGGAATTATATTCATTTCGGTCGTTTCCTGACAAAACGGTCCGGGTAGTTCATGGCTGTGGGCGCAGACTTTGATGCTGACTATTTTTGATCCCTGAGGTTTTTCAGGGAGCCGTCCTCCCGGTACGCAGATGCGCAGCAGCCTGAAGAGCAGAGGACCTGCATCTCTGGCCCCGGAAATACCTTTTCTTGGTCTGCCGTCAGGATTACCTACCCATACTCCTATGGCGTAGTCTCCTGAGACTCCGACAGCCCATGCATCCCGATGGCCGAAAGATGTTCCTGTTTTCCACGCTGCGGCGGGCATATCCCGTGTCAGTTCCCAGGTATCGTTCATTTCCGGGCGGGTAACCGAAGTCAGCATTTTAAGCACCATCCACGCAGATTCAGGACTGAATATACTTATTTTTCTGGTTTCATGATCATGCCTTGCAAAATAGTTTACCGGACAAAATCTGCCCTGATCGGCAAGACTTGCATAAAGGTTTACAAGCTCAATAAGTTTGACTCCGCATCCGCCGAGAGCAAGCGGAAGGCCATATTGCGCCGCTGTTTTATTAAGAGTGGTCATCCCGCCGTCACGCAGTTTTTCCAGAAAGTTTTCCACTCCGGTTTCGGCGAGCAGACGTACTGCCGGGACATTTAAAGATTTTGCCAGTGCGACTCTTGCTTCAACCCTGCCATGATAAATGCGGTCGTAGTTTTCAGGGACGTATCCTGAATAATCTACCGGGATGTCATCAATAAATGTTCTGGGTGCTATAATTCCCCTGTCTATAGCCAGTGCATAGAGGAAAGGTTTAAGTGTTGATCCGGGTGAGCGGATTATATCAGAGAGGTTGATAGCTCCGCCGAAGCCTTGTTCAAAGTAATCGGCAGAACCGACCATGACTCTGATTTCCCGGGTAGGAATATGTATTATTACACATGCCGCGTTATCCAGTCCTTCCGAACGTTTGCTGAGTACATGCATTTTAAGGGCTGAGGCCGCTTCCCTTTGCAGGGACCTGTCCAGACAGGTTTTGATTATAGGCTGCTGCCCGAAAATATTGTGTACCATCTCGGCATAATGCGGGGCAGCTATGGGAAAAGTTATTAACTTATGCGGGATAGGTTCATGTTTATTTCTTTTTACCTGTTGCAGGGTAAAAGTTTTCCTTTCACCCAGCTGATCCATAACATGGTTGCGGCCTTCAATGGATTGCTGCGGATGTTTCAGCGGGTCATAAAAAGCCGGCCCCCTCGGAATGGTCGTCAGCAGGGCCGCTTCTGCCAGTGATAAATTTTTGCAGCTGTGACCAAAGTAAAAGCGCGATGCTGATTCCACCCCAACAATGTTACCTCCGTATGGAAGCAGATTAAGGTATGCTTCCAGCAGCTCATCCGTGGTGAAATGGAGTCTGAGCTGCAACGCCCTGAATGCTTCAATCAATTTTGATTTTAAAGTTCTCGGACGCGGTTCACACAGCCGCACAATCTGCATGGGAATAGTTGAAGCTCCTGAAACAACTTCGCCTGCTGAAATATTGGAAATTGCAGCCCGGATAATTGCCACGGGATTTATTCCGGGATGATAGCGAAACCAGCGGTCTTCAGACGAGATAAGAGTTTTAACAAGTATCGGCGAAACCTGATCCAGTTTGACGGGAATTCTTCGGCTGCCGTCCGGGGCCAGAAAAAAACGCAGAACTTTACCCTGACTGTCCAGCACCATTGTTCCCGGAGCGGGACTGAGCTTTCCGGCAGGAAAAGGATACAGAGCATCCATAGCGATAAAGGCCGCGATGAGAATCACCGCGGCCGTTAGAGCAATTGCTGTTTTTTTATATTTTCTGATCTGCGAGGGAAGCTGCATCCCTTAAAACCTATCTTACTATTGTAATTGTGCCGGGATCAGTTCCGGCATTTTTTCTGGAATCATACATTGATTCAGCCTGAACTGGGGGAATGACAAATTTACCAGCGGTAACAGCTCTTAACAGCACCACCTGTGTATCGGTCTTTCCCTTTGGAAGGCTGGTAAAAACAAGAACCCGGTCATCGCGCAGGTCAACATAATCTGCTTTGACTTTGGAATTCTCTACCCATTTAAGGTCTTCCCGGCTGGCCAGTTTTGAATTTTCAACTTCCAGACCTGTGGGGAGAAGGCTTTGAACAACTACGTTTTTAATAGTGTTAGCTGTTGTTTTAACTTCGGTACGCATGGCAATAAGTTGTCCCTGCCTGACTTCTGAAAGTTCAAGAGGTTCGCCATCACGGGTCAGGAATTCACGCTTTATGGAAATTCCATTTGAGAAACTTTTCCATGCCGAGCTTAAGGGAACAGCTTCACGATAGATTGACCAGACCACCTTGCCATTCTCAGGTGTTGAATCCAGAATGACTTTTATCTGGCCTGTACCGGTGACGGATACCGCTGCTGTTGAATTACTGCTGAAAACAGCTTTTTGGACTCCGTCCACAGTTACAATTCCGCTTATTTCACGGTCATTTTTTAGTTGTGCATAGTATGAACCCAGAGCCATGAACCCGAATGCATTGTCCTGAGTGGAGCAGGGGCCGTCAGCCATCATGTTACCGAGATTCTGTGCCATCTGCGGGATAGCCTGATTTTCATGGTCTGCTCTCAGGTAGATGCCCAGACGGATTGCGAGGTTGCGTATTTCCGATCCGAATTCAGACTCGGCCTCTTTATCTTTTACACCTTTATGAGAACTAAGTTCTCGGAATGTATTCATATCTCCGGTTGCGGCAAAAGCTCCTCCAAGCAGCGCCAGCGAAAGGTCATCAAGATAACCTATCCTCTGTTCACGCAGAAAATTCATGGAGCCTCTATCGGGATTGCCTGCGAGTGACAGGACATAGAGAGCGTAACATGGCAGCCGTAAATCAGAGCTTTTTTTGGTGTCCACGTTTTTAGCTATTCCTGAGAGGTAACCCATAGCCCTGTTTAAAAGCAGACTGTCGACCTGAAAACCGGCCTGCCCGGCTTCATAAAGGAAATGAGCCGCATATACGGAGACCCATTTGTCCGGGGAGCGTCCACCGGGCCACATGGAGAATCCTCCCTGTGGTGACTGCATCATTGAAAGTCTGGTGAGTGCCTGCTGGACCATATATTCCGGGCTGCTGTCCTTGAACCTGCCGGGAGCAAGCTCCCTTGCCAGATCAGAAAATCTGAGCAGTGGAAAAGCTCTGGAAACTGTCTGTTCCGCACATCCGTATGGATATGCCAGCAGACTTTCCAGACGCCCGCTCAAGCGGGTCATAGGTCTGGTCCCTATTGTAATAGTCCTTTTCAGGGTTGAAGGAATAATATCCTTGCTGTCCGCCGGAAAAACTGATTCTTTTTTATCTATAAATCCGGATGAAATTGTGCGTTTAACTGGAAATGCCGGTCTTGAATTGACCTCGACATCTTCAGAAACGGTTTCATTATTGCCGGAAGCCTGCACCGTGAATTTTGCATTTCCGGGTTTATCCAGAGTTTCCGCATCCAGAAAAACAGTCTTTTGTCTGGATTTTGGAATGTCCATTTCAATAGTGGCATTGGCTACTTTGAGAGGACCAGCTGTGTTTATTTCCAGTTTGAATGTACCATTTTGCGGGGTATCATTTCTAAGGCTTACCGGAATACTGAATTTTTCAGCTGTTGCTAAAAAGCGCGGCAAGGTTGGTGTCAGCACAAGCGGTGAGCTGACAGTCATAAGTCTGGACCCGCTGCCGAATTTTTTCCCGTCAGCCGCAACTGCCATAATTCTTAAGGCACCGTTGAAACGGGGCAGCTTAACTTTGTATTCAACTTTACCATTACTGTCGGCGGTTAAAATGCCTGACCAGAAGGTCACAGGTTTGACCCTGCGGATGGAAGTTGTTCCGGCAAATTTAGCCATAGCCGCAAGCCTTGCTCCACCTCCGGTTTCAGCCGCATCTACCGGACCGGCATCGGGCATAAGCAGGGTAAAAGTGTCAAACCATTTAACCCCGAGAGCCCGTCTGGCATAAAAATATCCGAAAGGATCAGCGGTTTTTTCATTTGTCAGACGCAGAATCCCTTCGTCAACAGCCGCAATGGTAAGTCTGGCTCCGGGAGCTGTCCGGGCTTTTATCGTAAGCACCTTTTCCGGTCTGTAATGATCAGGGGCATCTAAACTTATATTGAGCCTGTTGGATTCCCTTTTGACAAAAAGCGGAGCCGCGCCCACCGCCCGTGCCGAGGACCCGGTTTTGAGGCTTGAAGCTTTGCGTATGACTGTTGCTGTGACATATACATTGGGGCTGTAATCATTTTTTACAGGAACTTTTACAGTCGCGGTATTACCTTTGAGATCGTAGGTGCGGCTCCAGTTTATGTAACGACCTTCGACTGTGACCAGCATTTTCCCCGGAAATGGAGAACGTATCTGGAAGGTTGCGCTTTTTCCCGGAGTGTAATCGCCTTTTTTCTCCGGGATGATTTCCAACCGTGACGGATTCTTAAGAGCCCATGGTGAGTAACCCCATCCGCCGCAGAAAAAATCTCCCTGAGCACTGAGACCTGATCTGCTGTCAGTCAGGATTACCCGGTAACTTCCATATTCTCTGGGAGTTACAGTAAATGATCCGGTTGCAGATGAAGGAGTCAGTTTTCTTGTTTCAATAAGTTCAGGGTCACGTCTGGTTTCATAGCGGTAGGAACCTGATGGAGTGCTGCGGACAACAGTCTGCCAGCGATCTCTGTAAAGTTTCAGCACGAGTTCACCGGCTTTTTCTTTCCGTGAGTCTGAATTAAGCGTGATATATTCTATCTGAATCTGTGAACCCGGCTGGTAGCCCTGCCTCTGCTGTTTTTTTATTCCGGGATGATAGCCGGGTACTTTTACAGGAATATTTTTAACCGCGGTAACTCCTCGGCCTCCGGTTTCACTGACTCGCGCACTCAGACTGGCTTCAAGAGTTGAGGTCGTTTTAATTTTGTCAGGAAGAGTGAACGTAAAAGATTTTTTACCGGAATCATTGAGGTCTTCTGCTGCAACAAAAATTTCCTGAGTTTTAAAATTGTCAGCGTCAGTATCAAAACGGTAATCGCTGAAGCCTTCCGGGGCATATTTTACAGCTCTCAGGGTTGCTCTGACCTTTACCGGAAGCCCTGAAGCCGCCGGACCGAAAAGGTATTTACCTTCAACTTCAAAATTAAGATTTTCACCTGATTTTATACTCTCAGGAGTAAGCAGTTCTGCTGAAATACGGTCGGGTACAAATTCTTCCACACGGTAATCATACCGTCCGATGGTTTCTCCTCCGGCAAGTATCCTGACAGCGTATGATCCTGTCGGGGCATAATCAGGTATTTTTCTGGAAAATCCGACCATTCCCTGCTTGTCGGTACGGATGGTCTGCCTGTTCAATTCAAGTCCCTGCGGACCATTAAAAACAAGAACCAGCGGCATAGGCTTCGGAGCCGTCAATTGGTCCGAACGAATAATTATTGCCCCGCTTAGAGTTTCTCCCGGGCGGTAGATATTGCGCTCTCCATAAGCAAAAGCCGTGTATCCTCTGGATGACAGCCTCTTGCCGGAGATATCCAGCCCGGCCATGTCTGTGCTGAATTTATCAAAGAGCAGGAAAGTCATATCTTTTTTGCCGGTGGCTACAGCCATAAATGGTTTTCCAAGCTCATTTTTAAGGGCTGATTTTTTTATTACAAGCATGCCCCGGCTGTCGGTTTTACCTGTGCCGAGCACCTGATTCTGATTGCTGATAATTTTTACCTGAATATTTTTCCGGGGTGTGAGTTTTGAAAGCGAGGAAATCCAGAATAAAAATTCATCATTGCTTTCTTTGCCCACAATTCCGAGGTCTGTCAGCATTACCCAGCGCTGAACCCCTCCGTATTGTCCGGGGATGGTAGCACTGACTCGGTAAAGGCCGTTCCCGCCTCTGCTGATGAAATCCTGCATGGAAAGCGGTGTTGTTACTTCCGTATTAGGCTTTCCGGATATTTTAAGCTGACCGTTGTAGATGCTGCTTCCCAGTGCTCTGGAAATACCGGAACCGTAATTTTCATTGTTGAATGCCAGATAACCGTAATGGGTGAAGAGGGTGAAAAGGTTATTCGGGAAAACACGGTCCACAGAGAGGTTTATCTTTGATGTGTTTACTGTTTTCAAACCCAGAGTTTTATATCCTGAATTGGATAAAAACATCCCTTTTGCGGTAAAATCAGCCTCAGGCTGAATGTTGGGCATAGTCAGTTTCAGAATTTTGCTTTCCGGGAGGGCTGCACCATCCTGAGCCATCA
Source organism: Maridesulfovibrio bastinii DSM 16055 (assembly GCF_000429985.1). Classification (NCBI taxonomy): domain Bacteria; kingdom Pseudomonadati; phylum Thermodesulfobacteriota; class Desulfovibrionia; order Desulfovibrionales; family Desulfovibrionaceae; genus Maridesulfovibrio; species Maridesulfovibrio bastinii. The sequence continues at coordinate 169,693 of NZ_KE387015.1, read as the reverse complement.
GCCCCTTTGCAAGAGTAATGGTGTATTTTTTGCCAGGCAGGAATTTTCCATTTAAAACCAGTTGGTTTCCTTTATTGTATGTGGAGAAGTCTGTTTCGGGAGAGACTGATACGGACCTGAGTCCTTCCAGAGCAGAAACCTGACTTGAAAAGCTGAGAGAGATATTACTTTCTCCTACTTTGCTTTCCAGTTTACTGCCGGAATATTTAAGGATGGGATCAAAGAAAATATCAATGGAGTCGGTATATTTTTTACCGAGTGAAATTGTTTTTTTGCCATTTTGCATTTCCGGGGAAACGCTTAAAGTATATATGGTGTGCTTTTCGGTTTTTTCCACAGGAGAGCTGGAAAATTCCTGATATGAATCCTTATATGAAGTTGTAATCGAGATGGGAACTGAGGCCCCGTCCGGCGCTGTTATGCTGATATTTTTAAGAGTTTCTTCCGGCGAAACATAATTACTGAATTTTATGTATCCGGTAATGCGGACTTTTTTAGCTGATCCGGGGACAGGTTCGGTCCTGAGCTCTGATTTTAATATGGAAAAATGGCCTGTTCTGATTTTAAAAGATTTTTTACCGCCAAGTCGCTGTTCTTTACCCAGAAAAGTTTCGGGCTTCATAGTTATTTCAAACTGGGTATCGGGAGGAAAGGACGGCTCTGCGGTAAATTTCAGGCCATAAGGATTTATCCATATCCATTGTCCTTTTATATCCGGTGAAATTGTTGCCGGAACCGAAACAGGAGTTATCAGCGAACCCGGTCCTACTGGTTTATCAAAGGCTATCAGCAGATGGTTGTATCCTTGTGAATCAAGACTGACTTCCGTTACATTTATGGTTGCATTTGCTCCGCCGAGAGCAGTGGAACGCTCATATTTGTTTTTCATGAGAGCTGCGGCCTGAATAATACAAAGCATAAGCAGCAGGGCTATAATGATATTTTTTTTGTCTTTAAGAGGCGTGGGAGTCTGATTCATCTATGATGTTTCCTTTCAGAAAATATGGGGAAGTAATAATTGTTGTGCCATGTGATTATTTTTATCAGGATTCATTTCCGACAGTTGAAACCTGCGGGGCACAAGCAGTACAGGTATACGCTTTTTTGAGAAAAAATAAAATATCTCCTGCAGGCTGTTTTTATATACCATCCTTGAAATAAGGGCTGATCTGGAATAGGTAGTTGTACAGGAATATTCTTTTCAGTCATCATGTTGAATCAGTAAGTCTACAGCTAAAGGAAGGAAGCAATGTCCATAGATACTCATAATGTTGCCATTGTCGGTCTTGGAAGGGTCGGCTCCATATTTCTGCAAAAAATTTCTGATGATTCTGACGCTTGTCTGCGAATAAAGTGTGTTGTTGAAATTGGTGATACTCCGGGTAAAAAATTAGCCCTCGAAAAAGGTATACCGGTTGTTTCACTGGATGGTGTTGTGGAGATGGGAACAGATGTGGATGTTATATTCAATTTCACCGGTGATCCCAATGTAACTAAATCGCTGAACCAGAAACTGGAAGAGTCGTGTAATCGTCACACAAAAGTTTCTCAGGACAGGGTTGCAAGGCTGATATGGTCTCTTATTGAACCTGAAGACAGTCTTCCTGAGGTTAATGCTACGAAATATCAGGCTTATGCCGATATGGTGCTGGAAAGACAAAAGAAGGGAAAATAGTATTGATTAGAGTGAAATAAGTGAATTATGCCGTATTTTTTTAAATGAATAATTGTATTTACGTTAAAAAAACTTGGCTAAGCTGTCTTATCGCTGTAAATAAAACAGGATGGAATCGGTTGCCGAAAAAGTTTATAGCTTACGAAAGATAAAAAGAATTAAAGCGGTACGGGATGTCCTGCTCTATCTGATCATATTATCCCTTTTTGTCTGGGCTGTTTTGTACGGCTCTGAAAGTATGGGATATGACTGGCAGTGGAACAGGGTTGCCCGGTATATTTATTCAATTGATGACGGGTTCAGATTCGGACCCATTCTTAACGGGCTTGTCGTAACAATTCAGATAACAGCGGTTTCCATGCTGCTTTCACTTGTTCTTGGTATGACGGCAATGCTGTTTGGCCGATCCCGTTCTGTTGTTGCGCGTTTTCTTGCCGGACTTTATATACAGACTATCCGCAATACCCCTCTGCTCATTCAACTGTACATGGTTTATTTTGTCATCGCTCCTGTGCTTGGGATAGGAGCTTTTGTATCTGCTGTAATCGCTCTCAGTCTTTTTGAGGGCGCTTATATGTCTGAAATTTTCAGAGCCGGGATTTCTGCGGTTCCCGAAGGGCAGTGGGAAGCGGCCTACAGTCTGGGACTCAATAATTATCTTACCTACCGCTATGTCATTCTTCCTCAGGCTGTACGCAATGTTCTTCCACCGCTGACAAGCCAGATGATTTCATTGATTAAAGATTCTGCGCTGGTGGCCACAATTTCTGTTTTTGAAATGACCATGGAGGGGCAGACAATTATTGCCGAAACCTTCATGGTTTTCGAAATATGGTTTACGGTTTCCGCAATATACCTTGTCGTAAATTTCAGTCTTTCCATAGCCGTGCGGATGATGGAAAGAAGGCTTAAGGCTACGGCAGGTCCGTATTAAACCGCTTAAGATTAAAGGAGTTTGGTTATGTCCTCCCGTTTATTGCGATTCTTTTTGCTTGCCCTGATTACATTGAGTTTTGTTTCTTCACCTGTTTTTGCCGCGGATTTGAATAATCAGCTGCGTGATTCCAGTGTAATTTCAAAAATCCTTAATGATGGTAAGATAAAAGTTGGATTTTCAACTTTTGTCCCGTGGGCCATGAAGGATAAAACAGGAAAATTTATTGGTTTTGAAGTTGATGTAATGTCCAAACTTGCAAAGGACCTCGGGGTTAAGCTTGAATTTGTTCCAACCAACTGGTCTGGAATCATCCCGGCACTGCTGGCTAAAAAATTTGATGTAATTATCGGCGGAATGGGAATAACCACCGCAAGAAATTTAAGGGTCAATTTTACAATCCCATACGATACCTCCGGTCTGGCCATAGTCGCCAACAAAGCCAAAGCTTCCGGTATGACCTCTCTTGAAGATTACAACAAGGAAGATGTTATTCTCGTTGCCAGAATGGGATCAACTCCAGCTTCAGCGGCTAAAAAGTTTTTCCCGAAAGCCCGGGTAAGACTTTTTGACAAGGAGGCCCAGTGCATTCAGGAACTGCTTTCAGGAAGAGTTCACGCATTTATCTCCAGTGCTCCGCTTCCGGCTCAGACAGCTTTAAAACATCCTGACAAGCTCTTTATTCCTGTAGCGGGTACTTTTACTTCAGAACCCATTGGGTTTGCCCTGCGTAAAGGAGATCCTGATACTTTGAATGTGCTTAACAACTGGATTCTGCTCCAGACCAGCAACGGCTGGCTGAAAGAACGCAAACATTACTGGTTTGAAACCCTTGATTGGGAATCGAGCCTTAAATAATGGATAACGATGCCGCGGGGGCTGTTTGTTCCCGCGGCTTACTTTTATAATAATGAATAAAAAATACAGCTTATGTTCCTTGGACTGCATTTTATCCGTTCTGATTCTCGGTGCGGTATCTTTTTTTGCATGGCGGGTCACTGCCAGGTTTGATTACGATTGGAACTGGTCGTCAATACCACAGTTCTTTTTTTATAATTCTCCTGACAAAGGATGGCAGCCCAATGTTTTGATAAATGGACTGCTGACAACCATCAGGTTAAGTGTCTGGACGATGATATTTTCGGTTCTGGTAGGATTTTCCGCCGGTATGATGAGTGTCAGCCGCAGTCTGCTGGCCAGAATGCTTGCCAGGACCTATGTGGAAACAGTCCGCAATCTGCCCCCGCTTGTTTTAGTTTTTATCTTTTACTTTTTTATATATTCACTCATTTCGCCGATAATCGGCCTTGATGATGCTATTAACAAGATGCCGGTGTGGCTTTCTGACATCGTTACAATACTTTGCGACAGTCCTTCCAAACTTCCCGGATTTATTTCAGGGGTGATTACACTCACTGTTTATGAAGGAGCCTATATTGCTGAAATTGTGCGTGGCGGGATTGAAAGTGTAGACCATGGACAGTGGGAAGCGGCGGCCTCGCTCGGCTTTCCCAACCGTGGACAGTTGCAGTTTGTTATCATGCCTCAGGCATTTAAAGTCATAATCCCTCCTCTTGCCGGACAGTTCATCTCAATAATCAAGGATTCAGCTATAGTTTCTGTTATTTCCGTTTCAGAGCTTACCTTTCAGGGACTGGAGCTGATGGCAGCAACGGGGCTGACATTCGAAGTCTGGATCACCATAACCGTCCTTTATTTCTTACTTACAGTCAGTTGTGCTTTTGTTTCAGGATATATAGAGCGTAAAATCAGCTGGATGTCCTGATGGCTTCGTTTATTGGATTTTCTATTAATAAATCGTCCAGATGATAAAAAGATAATAATTATATATCTAAAATTAGTCTGTCATATTAATATTTACGGATTATATCTTATGATCAATCCGGTTCATTTTTTTAGTGTTTCAGTTGTGTAAATATGTTATGGGTGGAGTCGACGTTTTGTGGAGAGGGGACTAATCTGCAATTAAGGAGTGTTAGTGAAAAAGTTTAAAGTGTTGGTATTCGTATTTTGTCTGTTGTCTATGCTTACTCTGGTTGCCGGTTGTCAGGATCAGGAAGGTCCTGCTGAAAAAGCCGGTAAAAAAATCGACCAGATGATCGATAAGTCAGGAGATATGGCTAAAGATCTTGGAAATAAAGTTGATGAAAGTATAGATGATGCAAAGGAAAGTATGGATAAATAGTCCGTACAGTCACAGTGCTTAAACTGGTTTGTGCCGCAGGATTTTTTGGCTGACAATCGCCGGACTCTCCCTTTTTCTTTTTGGAGGCTTTGTTAATAAAGCTTGAGGGAGATATTCAGGAAGGTACCCGCAATACCATTATGTGCGGTTGTTACGAAGCTGACTGATTCCGGCACTGACCATTACATCGCCCCGCTGTTTACAGCCGGGGCGATTTTTTTATTTACTAACAGCGCAAAAAAAAGGACTTACATCAGTTGATGTAAGTCCTTGTATTAGCGTGGTGCGCCTGAGAGGATTCGAACCTCTGACCTACGGATTCGTAGTCCGGCACTCTATCCAGCTGAGCTACAGGCGCGCTTCGAGAGAGAGAACTATGTTGATTCCGCTTTCTCGTCAAGCATTATTTTAAATTAAATGAAACTTTTTTTAAATATTTTTTGCAAACAATATGCTGCATTTTTTAATATATTGAATTTATTAATTAAAATTTTTATTTGTTGTGCTGTTAATAAAAAGTAGGAAATGTGAAATGAATCGGCTTTAAAAAGAATTCAAAAAATTTAATTTTTTAAAAAATTAATTTTATTCATAATCAACGGCATGATGGCTAGGGAAACAGGAATGAAAACCCAGATTCGTCCTTTAAAAATATTATAGTCGTTCAAAATTAATTCCCAGCTGTGTCCTGCAATAAAGTGGCCGAAAGAAAATTCAAATAAGATCGTCAGTATCATCCAGACAAGACCGCCTGAAAGGGACTGAAAATCAGTTGGCTTGAATCTTTTAATTAAAAAATGTGTGTAAACAGCTAAAAATAAAATGCAGGTCAGTGTTGAGAGCTGATGTGCCGCAAGTTCATTCATGTAAGGCTGAAACAATAATACCCGCAGAAGTCCGTTCAGAATTGCTATCGGAATCATGGGAATCCAGAAAATAGTAAATGCGGTTATGGTGCGCAATGTCAGTTTCCTTGCTGCTCATCAGCCTTGTTTGAAATTGCAGGAAAATTTTCTGTTTTTACTACGGACATATCAGGCAGTACCCACATTGCGGAACATTTGGGATATAATTTTTTCAGAAGTCTGCCTCCCTGATCCGGTCCCATAATAAACATGGATGTTGCCAGAGCGTCGGCTGTTTCAGCATCAGGAGCCAGAACCGTTGTTGCTATGCTTTCATCTGCTGATTCCATTGAGTTAATGTCTATTATGTGATGCCTGCGGACCTGATCACCATTTTTATCGGAAATTATAAACTGGCGGTAATCTCCGGAACCGCAAACAGCCTGATTGCGGACTCTTATCGTTCCAAGCATTCCTGCTCCGCGCGGATTTTTGAGTCCTATCACCCATTCGCGTTCTCCAAAACAGGCAAAATCTCCGCCACCTTCAATCATCCCGTTTTTTATACCGGACTTTCGCAAGTTAAGGGCGGCTGCATCAAGGATGGTTCCTTTGGCGAGTCCTCCCATATCCAGAGCCATACCTTTAACCGGCAGAAAAACTTTATTTGAGTCCGGAAATAGTTTTACTTTGCGGTAATCCACCAGATTTTTTTTCGATCTGATTAGCTTATCGCTTAAAGCATAATAAAATGGGGCATCTGTAACCGCTCCAATAGTGATATCAAAAACTCCGGAAGTTTTTTTGCCGAACTCAAGGCCGTGCGAGATCAGGGTGTAGGCTCTTTCACTTACTTCTACCGCTTCCTTTCCCGCTTCTTTATTTACCCTTCCAATGGAGCCATATCTGCTTCTGTGGTCAAAATCTTTTTGCAGGAATCGCATTGTCTTTATTGCCTTGCGGGCAGACTCTTCAGCCTTGGAAGGTGATTCCGCTTCTATCGTTATATTGACCACCGTGCCCATGGCCGCATCAGTATAACGGTATGTTTGCTCCATATTTTCAGCATGTTGTGAGAAAGAAGAAATGGAAAACGGGCTAAGGGCAAGAATCAGCAGGCATATAGTAAATGAAGCTGTGCGGATTTTTTTTGTAGCAACAGCTGAACATTTAAAACCTGAGGAAAAGCTTTCCCCAAGGAGGGGGATGCAAAAAGCTGCACCGATGAGTCCCCCTGACTGCAATGCCGCCTCGGTAGCTCCAGACATTCTGACTGCAAAACCGGCCGCAAGAGGACCGGCAAAGAAGCCGATATTGGCTGCCAGATTTGCTTTTCCGTGGCTGTGTCCCTGCTTATTGTTCAATGCTGAGCTCAAGGTCATTGATGCCGGTATGGATATGGCTGAGCCAAGCCCGGTTATGATGCCAAAGAGTATAAATATCGGGGTTGAGTAGGGCATACTGAGCAGGTAGAGACCGGCAGAGCTGATGAGCATCCCTATGGCCGCAGTTTTTTTGCAATCGTATGAAGCAAGCATCCTCCCAGCTATTGGAAGCAGCAGCACTGCTGTCAGATTGGGGACGGTAAAAATCATTCCGGCTTGAATCCCACTCACCGAAAGTCTTGTTTTCAGCAATACCGGATAAAAAGTCATTAAAGCTCCGATCCCTGCCGTCCGCCCGGCAATGGAAAGCAGCAGTGGCAGTTGAAACCAGAATGTTTTTTCTTCTCTCGTATTGTTTATGAGAGGTGCTGGACATGCGGTTGAAGTTGATACCGGAATTGAAAACAGGAAGAGGGCGAATGAAACGGCCATCAGAATTGAGACGCCGCAGAGAACATGCACGAAGTCACGTTCCATATACAGCCACCCGCCGAGAACAGGACCAAAGAAAAAGGCCGCGTTGAATGCGGTTGAAAGCATGGAAAAACGGTGGTGCATTTCTTCATGGTCTGAATAGTTTCCTATTACAGCCATGGTGACAGTCCGTATCATGCCCGAGGTAAATCCAAGCCCGAGCTGAATGGCATAGGTCATGCTCAGTGATTGCACTGGCAGATATAGCAGTGGCAGTAAGGCCGACAACAGTGACGCCGGAATAAGAATAGCTCTGGGACCGAATTTGTCGGAAAGAATCCCGGAAACAGGAGCCGTAATCATCTTTGCCAGATAGTATCCGGCAAAAGCTGTTCCAAGCCATGCTCCGCTGGCCCGTTCATCAAAATTCAATAAAGGCAGAGTGAAAGTAAAAATGCCAAGTCCTACAGCTGTTATAAAAGCTGCTGAAATAAGGACTGCTATAGCCGGGTTGCTTACTGTTTGGCGATGCTTCGTATTATGAAGTGACATGCTTCCTCAAAGACTCCTTTGGAATCATAGGGGGCAAGGAAAACGGTCCTGACTGCTCCGACAATGTGTCCGTACAGTAGGAAGGACGTTTGAGTTAGAGGCAGTTCTTCAATAGATCCGTCCGCCATTCCCTTTTCAAGATAATTGCTGATCTGGTCTATAAGCTTTTTGAATTTACTGGCAACCTGATGGCGGTCTAGGTCGGGATAATCATCGCTGAATGGTGAACAGCGTAGAAGGGTTGGAAATGTCTCTTTGTTCTTTAAAGTGAAATCAAGGTAGGATTTTACGAATATTCCTATTGCTTCCAGCCCTGAGGGTGCTTTCTGGGCTTTTTCCGTTACAAAAACAAGCATTTTGTCAATGAGGTCGTCACCGGCTTCAAGGAAAAGATTATCTTTAGTTCCATAATAGTGGGAGACCAGCCCTGACGCGACTCCGGCTCTGTCGGCAATCATTTTCATGGTTGTATTGGCATATCCGTGTCTGCCGAACATTTCCTGTGCCGCATACAATATTTTGTCTTTTTTACTCATAATTGTCCGTCCCCGGACCGAAATCCGGGAGAATGTACTGAAATCGGGGAGGATAATGTCAGTATGATCTGCTTAGTATGTGAATAGTATTAATACAAGCAAAAACTGAACTCCATGATTTATAAAATTATTGCGTTTATAGGTTCTACCTAAATTAATTGGATTTTGCTTTATCCTGATATGCGAAAAACGTAAAATGATTATATATGAAACTTACAACCTGGTGTTACGTTTTGTGAATTTAGTAACAATATATTCTAATTTTGAAAATTAAAAAGATGTCAAGTTTTTTTTAAAATTGATTGACCAACCAATTAACCACTGTTAGAACTAATCTCAAGAGTTCTGAATAAAGACTCCGTGAACGCAGGTTTCTTTATTAAGAATTTTATTAAAAGTTTTGTTATTCCACAATATTATATAAACGGCAGGTTTTTGCATGCTGCTTTGGAATCAAAACATAATACCTGTAAAAATTGTTTGTTGCGAACGTTTTTCAGGTCCCGGAAAGCGGAATTTAAAATTAGATTCTGCCTTGATGAATAATTTGGGTGAAAAGCAAAATGATCACATTGTATTGATAAAATTTTTGTTTTGTATCCAAAATATCTATGACAAAAGTGTAGCTTTCTTCTGTTGCGCTTTCAATTTTCTCCTTCCCGACATGGCGGGCTCTGCTGCCGGAACGGTGCATACGCATCCTGTTTTCTCCGGCTGCAAATTGAGTTGCCCGAATACCACTATGAAATTTTCGGTTAAAGATCTGTGTGTCTTTTCAGATACGGATTCGGCTGTGATTTTGAGTTCTTTCCTTTTCAAGGGATGTGCTCCGTTTAAGCCGGGTATTTGAATCGCGTCCGATGCCCTTAAGCATCGGATGTAAAATGCCGGATTGATGCCGTTCATGCCCAGAGGGGGTAAGTGCGGCTGGTACATAGCTGGGATTTAGCTGATACGGCTATGTTGCAATTCCATTAAAGCGGGTGCGCCATGCCCGTGAAAGGAGGAAGTTATGACTGTAGATGCGACCATGCATGTGGATCTTCCATCCAGACGCGATGCCGTTCTGGACTGGATACAGATGCTGACCGGAGCAGGGCTTGTCCTGTTCATGTGGTGTCACATGATCCTTGTGTCCTCGGTAGTTGTTTCCCCGAACGCCATGAACGCCATAGCCGGTTTTTTTGAAAGCACTTATATGGCTCAGCTTGGCGGACCTCTGATCTTCCTTGTTTTCCTCATCCATTTTGTAATTGCGGCCCGTAAAATTCCGTTTCGTTCCAGAGGTCAGCAGACTATCTGGAAACACGCCAAAATGATGCAGCACCGCGACACCTGGCTCTGGGTTGTTCAGGCTGTAACCGCAATGATTATTCTGGTGATGGGAGCCGCCCACATGTGGGTTGTGCTTACTGACCTTCCTATCACCGCAGCAAAGTCAGCAGCCAGAATTCAGACCGGCTGGTGGTTCCTGTTCTATATGGTTCTGCTGCCCTGCGTCGAACTGCATGTAAGTGTCGGCTTCTATCGCATCGGCGTGAAGTGGGGCGTAATTAAATCTGACGGGCGTAAAAAGGCCAAGAAGTTCGAATCGGGACTCTTCACTATATTTATAGTTATCGGTGTGATTACCCTGATTCGTTTTTTCACCTTAAGTTAAATGGGGTTTTAAATGCAGACTTACTACTCTGATCTTCTTGTCATCGGGGCCGGACTGGCCGGAGAACGCGTGGCTGTGGAGTCGGCGCAGAAAGGTTTCGATGTCATCTGTCTTTCCATAGTCCCTGCCCGCAGGTCCCATTCTTCGGCTGCTCAGGGAGGCATGCAGGCCGCACTTGGAAACTGCGCCAAAGGTGAGGGAGACAATTGTGATATTCATTTCGGCGATACGGTTCGCGGCTCGGACTGGGGCTGTGATCAGGAGGTCGCAAGACTTTTTGCGGATAATGCTCCTATAGAAATGAGAAGGCTGGCTCATTGGGGAGTTCCGTGGAACCGGGTTGTTCCGGGTAAATCTTTCTATTTCAAGGGCGGAGAAAAATTTGAAAAGGTTGAAAAGGAGGAGAATGAAGGTCTCATAACCGCGAGAAGTTTCGGTGGAACAGCAAAATGGCGTACCTGCTATACTTCTGACGGCACCGGGCATGCGGTAATGTGTACCATGGACAACCGTTGTGCCGAACTCGGCATTAATGTTTTTGACCGTAAGGAAGCCATCTCGCTTATACATGACGGCGATACCTGTATGGGTGCCGTGGTCCGCTGCCTGCGAACCGGAGAGCTGGAAGTTTATCTTTCCAAGGCTACAGCAATCTGCACCGGCGGTTTCGGCAGAATATACAAGGCTACCACAAACGCCGTAATCTGCGATGGCGGAGGACATATAATTGCCCATGAGACCGGAGTTGTTCCCATAGGAAATCCTGAATCAATCCAGTTTCATCCCACCGGAATAGTTCCCACTGATATTCTTGTTACTGAAGGCTGCCGCGGTGACGGCGGAACCCTGCTTGATGTCAATGAAGAACGCTTCATGAATATTTATGAGCCTGAAAAGGCCGAACTTGCTTCACGAGACGTTGTTTCACGCTGGATGACCCATCACATGCGTCAGGGAAAAGGGGTCAAGAGTGCCTACGGTGAACATTTGTGGCTTGATATCCGTCATCTCGGAGACAAGCATATTTCAACGAAACTCCGTGAAGTTGATGAAATATGTCATCATTTTCTGGGTATTGACCCCAGAAAACAATTGATCCCGGTCCGTCCCACACAGCATTACACCATGGCCGGTATCCGTACCAATAAAGACGGTGCGGTTTATGGGCTCAAAGGCCTTTTCTCCGCCGGAGAAGCCGCCTGCTGGGACATGCACGGATTCAACCGGCTTGGAGGTAACTCACTTGCGGAAACGGTTGTTGCCGGTGGCATTATTGGTGGAAAAATTGTAGAATTTCTTGAAGGTTATGAAACACGGTTTAAAACCAGTGTTGTTTCTGAGGCTGTGAAGAAGCAGCAGGAACGAATCGATAATCTTATCAGCGGACGCAACGGAACAGAAAATGTTTATGCCGTTCGTGCGGAATTGCAGGAAGCCCTGATGAAAGGCTGTTTTGTCTTCAGGAACGGTCCTGATCTCGAAGAGTGCGTAGAAACATTGAAAGGTGTTCTTGAAAAGTCCCGTAAAGTAGGTCTTGTCTCCAGCGGAGCAGGAGCCAATTTCGAACTTGGTTCAGCTTTAAAACTGGAAGGCCAGGTCAGACTCGGGCTTTGTATTGCCACCGGTGCGCTTAACCGGACAGAAAGTCGCGGAAGTCACAACCGTGAAGATTTCCCGGCAAGAAATGACCGCGACTGGTTGAACCGCACACTGGCATACTGGCCTGAAGGAGCTGATGAACCTGATCTCAAGTATGAGGAAACAACCCCTTACTTTGAGCTTCCCCCGGGAGACAGGGGATACGGCGGCGGGTCTATAATCGAGGCCGATAAAACTGAAATTGAGGCCAAGACTATCAAGCGTTAACCTTCGGGGATAAATTTAAGGATTTAAAATGAGTAGAAATCTTGAATTTGAAATATTCCGCTATAATCCGCAGGAAAAAGATTCGGTTCCTCACATGCAGAAGTTTATTCTGGATGAAACTGTAAATATGACTTTGTTCATAGCCCTTAACCGTCTGCGCGAGGAGCAGGACCCCGGTCTTATTTTCGACTTCTGTTGCCGGGCCGGAATCTGCGGAGCATGTGCAATGGTTGTCAACGGTCGGCCAAGGCTTGCCTGCCAGACAAAAACCAAGGATCTGCCGGACAAAATTACCCTTTTGCCTCTGCCTGTCTTTAAATTGATAGGTGACCTTTCAGTTGATACCGGAGTCTGGTTCAGGGAGATGTACCAGAGTACCGAATCATGGATTCACACTAAAAAGGTCTTTGATCCCAAGGCTCAGGAAGAACGCATGGATAATGATGTCGCTGAACAGATATACGAGCTTGAGCGCTGCATTGAATGCGGCTGCTGTGTTTCCGCCTGTGGAACAGCCCGTATGCGCGACGATTTCCTCGGGGCCGCTGCCTTGAATCGAATCGCCAGATTTGTGGTAGATCCGCGTGACCAGCGATCAGATAAGGATTACTTTGAGATCATTGGTAATGATGAGGGTATCTTCGGATGTATGGGCCTGCTGGCCTGTGAAGATGTCTGCCCTAAAAACCTGCCCTTGCAGAACCAGTTAGGCTTTCTGCGCCGTAAAATGGGCATAACAGCTATAAAGGAAATATTCGGGAAGTAATCATGCGTACTATCAAAGCTCAAGATGTTGTCGATGCCGTGGCAAAGATGTGCATCAGTGCCAATCGCTATCTGCCTGCTGATGTCCGCAAGCGTTTTGACGAATGCGAAGCTCAGGAGGACTCTCCGGCTGCAAAAGAAGTTTTCCGCCAGATTAAGGAAAATTATGAACTTGCAGAAAAAACAGGGATTCCACTTTGCCAGGATACCGGATTGGCTGTGTATTTTGTTGAAATGGGAGAAGATTTAAGAATTGACGGCATGAATATTAAAGATGCCATCGATGAAGGAACACGCAAAGGCTATAAGGAAGGATTTCTCAGAAAGTCTTCCTGTGACCCTTTGACCCGAAAAAACGTAGGAGACAATACTCCTTCTGTTATTCATCTGGATGTTGTTCCCGGTGATAAACTCAAAATAACGTTCATGGCCAAGGGCGGAGGCTCTGAAAATATGAGTCGAGTCACTATGTTAGCACCTGCTCAGGGCTGGGAAGGGATTAAAAAATTTGTTATAGAACGTGTAGCTGAAGCCGGACCCAATCCGTGTCCCCCCACCATGGTTGGTATCGGTGTCGGCGGAACCTTTGAGTATTCCGCTATACTCGCCAAAAAGTCGCTTATGCGCAAAGTGGGAGATAAAAATCCCGATCCTAAACTGGCTGAACTTGAAGCCGAACTCATGGAAGATCTCAATAAGCTCGGTGTAGGCCCTATGGGTCTTGGTGGAAAAACCACTGTTTTCGATGTCAAAATCGAAATGCGCCCCTGTCATATTGCCAGCCTTCCTCTGGCAGTGAATATCCAGTGTCATAGTGCAAGGCATGAGGAGGTGGAACTCTAATGGCTGAATACAAAATTGAGACACCGCTTACTGATGACGATATGGTCAAGCTTAAGGCCGGTGACGTGGTCAAGCTTACCGGAACTATCTACACCGCACGCGATGCCGCTCATAAAAAATTATGTGATCTGCTTGATGAGGGAAAAGAGCTTCCGTTCGATCTGAAAGGCGCAGCCATATATTATGTAGGCCCGAGCCCCGCCCCGGAAGGACGCCCGATCGGCGCAGCCGGACCTACAACAAGCTACCGCATGGATTCTTATGCTCCGCGCCTGCACAGCCTTGGACTCAAGGCCAGTATAGGCAAAGGCAAGAGAAACGATGAAGTCAAAAAAGCTCTCAAGGATTACAAAGCCGTGTACTTCGGTGCAACCGGCGGGGCCGGTGCTCTGCTTTCCATGTGTATCAAGGAAGCCGAGGTTATAGCTTTTGATGAACTCGGTCCGGAGGCCGTTCGCAAGCTGACTGTCGAGGATTTTCCTCTGCTTGTCATAAACGATTCGCATGGCGGTGAACTGTATGCAGTTCCTGACCGTAAAGCTGCCGGGCTATAGCGGATTTTTAACGGTAACATTTTAAATGCAGGAGATTATGAATGGCTCTTTTTACTAAACAGGAAGCTCTTGATTACCATTCCGAGGGTGTTAAGGGTAAAATTGAAGTTGTTCCAGTAAAACCATGTGCTACTCAGAAACATCTTTCCATGGCTTACAGTCCCGGCGTAGCCGAAGCATGTCTTGCAATTGCTGAGGACAAGGACCTTGCCTACAAATATACCGGCCGTGGAAACCTTGTCGCCGTTGTTTCAAATGGTACTGCTGTTCTCGGTCTTGGCAATATCGGTCCCGAAGCAGGTAAACCGGTAATGGAAGGCAAAGGCGTTCTTTTTAAAGTTTTCGCTGATGTTAATGTTTTTGATATCAATCTGAATGTCACCGATCCTGATGAACTGTGCTCTGTTGTTAAAGCTCTTGAGCCGACTTTCGGCGGTATCAACCTTGAAGATATCAAATCACCTGAATGCTTTTACATTGAAGAAAAGCTTAAAAAGGAAATGAATATTCCCGTATTTCATGATGACCAGCATGGAACGGCTATCATTTCCGGTGCCGGACTTATCAACGCCGCTGAAATTGCAGGCAAAAAAATTGAAGATATGCGTCTTGTCGTCTCCGGTGCCGGAGCTGCGGCAATTTCCTGCACAAACTTCTACAAATCTCTTGGAATAAAGGCTGAAAATATCGCTATGTTCGATTCACGCGGACATATCAACAACAGCCGTACCAATCTTAATGATATGAAGAAGCAGTTTGCCACTGACAAGGAATATAAAGACCTTGCCGAGGCAATGAAGGGTGCCGATCTTTTCCTCGGACTGTCCGTAAAGGGTATGGTCACCAAGGAAATGGTTAAATCCATGGCTGATTCTCCTATCATTTTTGCCTGCGCAAACCCCGACCCTGAAATCACTTATACTGAAGCCAAGGAAGCCCGCCCTGATGCAATTATGGGAACCGGCCGTTCCGATTACCCGAATCAGGTGAACAATGTTCTCGGTTTCCCTTTCATTTTCCGCGGAGCTCTGGATGTTCAGGCTACTGCTATCAATGAGGAAATGAAAATTGCCGCAGCACACGCTCTTGCAGCTCTGGCTAAAGAGCCGGCTCCGGATTATGTCTGCAAGGCTTACGGTGTTGATAAACTTGAATTCGGTATTGATTACATTATTCCCAAACCTCTTGATCTGCGTCTTATTGAGTACGAATCCGCCGCAGTGGCCAAAGCCGCTATGGATACCGGAGTAGCCCGCAAAAAGATTGATCTTGAGGAATACACAAAAGAACTGCGCGCTCGTCTGGAAAAATCCAAAGAACGTGTAGGCGCTTTTATCGATTCTTATCATCTTGATTTTTAGCCGGTAAACACCGCTTCCGGCTCGAAACCCGGAAGCGGATTTACATATGACTGGATCTGGTTTTGTGTGTGAGAACACCGGCAGTTTAACAAGCAGGACGGGGCGAAAAATTATTTGCGTTGACAACCCGGTTTCGTGAGGGAGAACGGGGCAAATTAAATTTTATTAGTCCTGCCGTGCAGGCTGCCAAAGCGCAAAAGTGAGGGACTATGAGCGCTCAAACTGATTCTGGCAGTGGTAGAAAAATCGGCTTTTTTTTAGGACCCGCAGTCTTCGTGCTGATGCTCCTTATGCCGGTTCCAAGTGGGATGGAGCCGGCCGCATGGAAAGTCGCAGCTGTAACGGCATTGATGGCGGTCTGGTGGATTACCGAGGCGATCCCCATTCCGGCAACATCACTTATGCCTATCGCACTGTTTCCGCTTCTTGGTGTAATGAAATCAAGCGCGGCCTGTGCTCCTTATGCTAACCATTTAATTTATCTGTTCATGGGCGGCTTCTTTCTTGCCGTAACCATGGAGAGATGGAACCTGCACCGCCGTATAGCGCTTCACACTATTAAAGCGGTGGGAACCAGCCCCGGACGTATGATTCTGGGATTTATGATAGCCACGGGATTTCTTTCCATGTGGGTATCCAATACCGCTACAACCATGATGATGGTTCCAATCGGTCTTGCTGTTATTCATCAGGCCACAGGATTTGCTTCTGATGATATCAGAGAACATGTCGGATCAAGTGCCGAAGCCAACTTCGGCAAGTGTCTGATGCTTGGTATTGCTTATGCTGCCTCTATGGGTGGTGTAGGTACCATCATCGGTACTCCTCCGAATACCGTAATGGTCGGTATGGTGGACAAAATGTACGGTGTACAGATCAGTTTCGGCGAATGGATGATTTATGGTGTCCCCATTGCTGTAATTATGATCGGTGTTTCATGGTGGATTTTAACCAGAGTTCTATTCCCTTCCAAAGGGCTTGAGCTTGCCGGTGGTGAAGCCATCATAAACAAGGAAATTTCCAAGCTCGGACCTATGAGCAAAGAGGAAAAGTACATCGTAATAGTTGGTTGTTTTATCGCAGCTTTCTGGCTTTCCAGAGGTTTCCTTAAAAAAGCTGACTTTATCCATGCCATCTGGCCCAACTTTGGTTACATCGCTGATGCCACTATCGGTATTCTCGGTTCACTGGTTCTTTTTGCCATTCCTATTGATTTCAAGAAAGGCAAGTTCCTGCTTGACTGGAAGACGGCTGTAAAAATTCCATGGGATGTAATCCTGCTTTTCGGTGGCGGTCTCGCCATTGCAAACGGTTTCTCAAAGACTGGCCTTGCTTCATATGTTGCTTCACAGCTGTCTTTGTTGAACGGAATGACTATTCTGATGTTTGTCGGCGTAGTAGTCGTCATTACCATCTTCCTGACTGAAATCACCTCAAACACTGCAACTGCGACATTGCTTGTTCCTATTATGGGTAGCGCGGCTATCGCGATGGGAGTTCATCCTTTCGCCACCATTGTGGGAGCATGTGTTGCCGCTTCATTTGCCTTCATGCTTCCTGTTGCCACGCCGCCGAATGCGGTTGTTTTCGGCAGCGGGTGTGTAACAATCAGGCAAATGGCGGCAGCCGGGTTCTGGCTGAATATTTTCGGAGCTGTTCTGATTACAGTTTCGGTGGTTTATTTCCTCCCGCTTGTATGGGGGATAGATCTTAATGTTCTGCCGAGCTGGGCTGTTATGCCTAAGTAAAGCACTTCCTGGTTCCCGGACGGTTATTCAATCGTCCGGGACAAAAATAAAACTGATCATGGAATTAGATACCTATGCATGATAACCTGAGGTTGAAAAACCGCAGGGAGGTCTTATGCGCTCAAAAAACAGATATTTCCCGGTCATTGCAGCAGTTGCTGTACTCCTGATTACAGCGGTTTTAGGCTACTCTGGCAGTGATGAAAAAAAAGAAATGCCGGTGCGCATCCTGTTTAATAACAATGGTGGAAAGGTTGTGTTTTCACACCTCGTCCATCATCGGGATTATCAGATTGCCTGTGCCGACTGTCATCACGACAGAGCCGGACAAAAATTTAAAATCAATGCCCCTGAAAAAAAAGAAGCGGTAAACGAACAGGATCAGCACAGTGGACAGCTTGCCTGCGGGACCTGTCATCCTGTCGAGTTTAATGAAGATTTTGTAGAAAACCACATCGATTCATTTCCTGATGAATCATATTGTGTCCGCTGCCATCATACCGAATTTGACAGAGTCAATTTCGATCATGATGAGCATATGTCCTATGCGGATGACGATTGCTGGTCCTGTCATCACGGCAGGGACATAGAGCCAGAACCCCAGAAGTGTTCCAACTGCCATAAAGAAAAAGAAGAGAACGGTATTCCCGGAATGCGTGAGGCCGCTCATGAAAGTTGTGCAAACTGCCATGATGATATGTTTGATAAGGGGCTTTCAAGCTGCAACGACTGTCATATTCCGGTTGATATGAAATCATGGTCCGGTGATTTCTCTTCCTGCGGGAACTGCCATGATAAAAATGTCCGTAATCTGGTTGTGCCCCGTATGAATGCTTTTCACGAGCAGTGCATGAGCTGTCACCGCAGGCTTCAGAAAGGTCCTTACAAGGAAAATGACTGTTCAAAATGTCATATCAAGTAGAGGCGGAGTATGATTTTGCAAAAGAAAATGAACATTGAAAAAGATCTGGTGGAAATTGATCCGGCTCCCGAGTTGAGCCTGCTCATTTCCGGAAGATGTACCCGAGTTTCCTGCGGGCAGAAGTTGGCTCCGGGTGATCTGATTGCTGAATCAGGTTGTCCTGAGCAGGGTGATCTGCTTGCACCTGTAGCCTGTGAAATTACTGAACTGGACAGCTGGCACATTGTTCTGCGGGTTCTGGATTCTGCTGCGGAAAATGATAATCAGGAAAAGTTTATAAAATTTGAAGGTCTTTCAAGAGAAGAAGTTCGGGGAAAACTTTCCCGGATGGGAGTTTCGCTGCCGGAGACCGGAAAAATTAAAACATTGATAATAAATGCCTCCCGCGAAGAGCCGGAGATTTTTTATAATGAGAAACTGCTCAAAGAATATGAAAATACGCTTTCAGCCGGAATGAAACTGGCGGAGTATATTTATAAGCCGCTTGAAACAAGGCTTGCCGTGACTGAAGGGTTTAACGGATCTGTAGACTGGTGCTCCGTTAAAATGGTCCCAATGGCTTACCCCGGCGGCCTTGATCCTATGGTTGTGAAATCCGTTACCGGAAAGGAAATGCCGGATGATGTGGTTGTTCTCAGTGCTTCCCTCCTGTTTGAGCTTGGCAGAGTCGTCCAAAGCGGACTGCTACAGACCGATACGATAGTTCAGGCCGGGGATGATTTTTTCAGGGTGCGGGTCGGAACACCAGTAGGAGTGGTTCTATCTGCTGCCGGTATAAAAACCGGAAACCGTGGTAGAGTCGTACTTGGAAGCAGAATGCGCGGAATGGCCGCCTATTCATTGCAGCAGGGAGTTGAAAAAGACACTCAGGCAGTCTTTTATCTTGAAGAAACGCCGGAACCGATTGCTGAGGATGTTTCATGTGTCGGTTGCGGGGAGTGTGTGCGCAATTGTCCGGCAGGAATAGATCCGTCCTATCTTTCCGGCTGTGCTGAATTTGGATTTTATGAAAAAGCTCGGGATAACCATATTGCATCATGTATAGACTGCGGCATCTGTAGTTATGTCTGCATAGCCCGCAGACCTGTTCTTCAATATATCCGTCTTGCCCGGCGTGAGCTGAAGCTGATTGACGGGGCCTGCGAGCAGCTCCGTAAGGAGGGAGAGGAATGAAAACATTGAATCCTCTTATGCTGACTGTGTCGTCTCCTCCGCATATTCATTGCGGCAGAACCCTGCGTGGCAGAATGTTGTCAATTCTGCTTGCCATGATTCCGGCGGCACTATTCGCTGTGGCTGCTTTTAAAATGGAAGCTCTGAGGGTTATGGCTCTTTCTGCTTCTGTTGCAGTTATAACCGAATATATCTGTAACCTGATGATGGAAATCAGGCCGAAAGTTGATGACCTGAATGCTTTTGTGGTCGGGCTTTGTTTTGCTTTTCTTCTGCCGGCCTCGGCTCCCTGGTGGCTGGTGGCCTCAGGCAGCGCTATCAGCATTGCTCTTGGGAAAATGGTTTTTGGCGAACTTGGTGGCAGTCCGTTGTGCGCACCACTGATAGGCTGGGCTGTCTGTACGGTTTCATGGCCGCATCAGATGGATGTAAATGCCAGCATGCTGACCGTGGAACTCAACTATCCTCTTTTGCAGCTGAAAATGTTCGGTGCCGCTGCTGCTGATCAATATAAATATTATGATCTGCTGATGGGACGCCAGCTCGGAGGTTTAGGCTCTGTTCAGATTTTAGGCGTTCTTATAGGGGGCTTGTGGCTGGTCAGCCGCAGGATTGTTCAATGGGAAATCCCGGCCGGTTTTATCTCAGGGGTTCTCATCGCCGGTTTTATCTTTCATCTTTTTTATGTTGAGTCGCAACCCTCTCCTGTTTTTCATCTTCTGACCGGATCGGCGATGTTCGGGGCTTTCTTTCTGGCTCCTGATATGCCGTCTTCCCCTAACCGCAAGCTGCCGATTCTTTTGTTCGGCCTTTTTGCCGGGACGATGACCATAATAATCAGAGTCTACGGTATATATCCGGACGGAGTTCCTTTTGCCATCCTGCTGGCTAATCTCTGCACTCCGCTTTTTGAGCGCATTCGTCCGAAGCCTTTTGGATGTGAGGTGAAAAAATGAATGAAATGATCAAGATGGTAGTTGTTTTATCACTCATCTGTGGAATTTCAGGAGTAACTCTAGCTTCGCTGCGCGATGTCACCCACTTGCGTATTGAAGAGCAGGTTCTAACCTACGTTCAGAGTCCGGCCATCAATCAGGTTATAGGTGATCATGATAACGATCCTGTTAAAGATAGGCACAGCTTTAAAGTTGCTGCCACCGGAGAAGAGGTAATGGTTTTCCCGGCAATGAAAGACGGCCGGCTTAAAGGAATTGCTTTTGAAACCTCAGCCAAAGGTTTCGGTGGCAACATCGGGGTTATGGTCGGTTTTTCAATCGATAGCGAGGCTTTTTCAGGAATCGGCATAACTACAATGAAGGAAACTCCGGGAGTGGGAACACGAGTCGCTAATCACGGCTTTACTTCCCAGTTCAGAGGTCATTCTTTCAAACAGGTGGATCTGAAATCCCGTGGTGGTGATGTGGATGGAGTTTCCGGTGCGACAATATCTTCTACAGGAACAGTCAATGCTGTCCGAAAAGCTCTGGATGTATTTAATTCCATCAAATCTGAAATAAATAAAAAATGGTCCTGAACGTTCGAAGAATGATCACTGTATGTTCGAGTAATGAACACCGTCCCTCATAAAGGGAAGGAGGAAAGTATATGAACAGATTGTGGAAGGAATTCTCAAAAGGTCTCTGGACTGATCTGCCGCCTTTTAAACTTGTGCTTGGATTATGTCCTACTCTGGCTGTGACCAAATCTGCAAATAACGGTCTCGGCATGGGGCTGGCGGTTATTTTCGTACTGACTCTTTCAAATTTTATTGTTTCTCTGGTCAGAAATATTATCCCGTCGAAGGTCCGTATCGCCTGTTATATTGTAATTGCAGCATCTCTGGTTGTTGCTGTTGAGCTGCTGATGCAGGCTTTTGCTTATCCTCTTTATCAGCAGTTAGGAATTTTCGTTCCCCTCATCGTGGTCAACTGCATCATTCTGGGACGGGCTGAAGCCTTTGCTTCGAGAAACGCCCCGCTCCTTTCCATTGCTGACGGCCTTGGAATGGGCATTGGCTTCACCATGTCGCTGACTTTCCTCGGGTCTCTCAGGGAACTGCTTGGCTCGGGGAAAGTCTTCGGACATGCGGTTATGGGGGCATCCTATGAACCTTTTTCGTTTATGATCGAGGCTCCGGGGGCTTTTGTCTGTCTCGGAGTTCTGCTTGCGGCTATGAACTGGGGTACCAATCTTCAAAGGCGCAGAAAAGGTCTGCGGGCCATAGAAGGTCCCGGACATGACTGCGCATCCTGCGGAGCATGCTCCCGCAGTCGTGAAGCATAGGAGGACATGGTTATGCAGGATTTTTTCTTGCTCTTTATCTCTGCTATATTTGTAAACAATATCGTACTGGCCCAGTATCTCGGGAACTGTCCTTTCATCGGCACTTCCAAGAATACCGGGGTAGCCTTCGGAATGGGCGGCGCGGTTGTTTTCGTGGCCGTAATGGCAGCCGGATTTACATGGCTGGTCCAGAAATATCTGCTTGAACCATTCGGCATAGAATATTTACAGACTCTGACTTTTATCCTTGTTATTGCCGCGCTGGTTCAATTTGTTGAAATGTTTTTAAAAAAGACAGTTCCACCACTTTACAAGGCTCTTGGTATCTTCTTGCCGCTGATCACCACAAACTGTGCCGTCATGGGTATTGCCATTATCTGCCAGCGTGAAGAATTCGGTTTTGTAAAAGCGGTCTCATTTGCTTTTGCTTCCGGTCTCGGTTTCATGCTGGCCTTAATACTTCTGGCTGGTATCAGAGAACGGCTTGAAATCAGAAGAATTCCGGTTGCTATGCGTGGAACACCGGCAGGGCTTATTATGGCAGGGTTAATGTCACTGGCGTTTTTCGCTTTTAAAGGAATGATTTAAGACCTTCATTTACGGAGGACTGGATATGATTTTTTCATCAGCTTTGGTTTTACTGGGATTGGGCTTCGGAGCAGCGTTGATTCTGGCTGTGGCTTCAAAGGTTTTGTATGTGAAAGAGGACCCGAGAATTGCCAGAGTGGAAGATCTTCTGCCTGGAGCAAACTGTGGAGGTTGCGGATATCCCGGTTGTGCCGGAGCCGCCGCAGCTATAGTTGCCGGAAAATCCGGGGCTGATGTCTGTGTTGTTTCTGATCAGGAAGGCATAATGGCTATAGCCGCCCTGATGGGACAGACGGTTGAAGAACGTGAACCGGAAATTGCCGAGCGTGACTGCACCGGAGGCTCCAGAGCCGAAGAGCGTTTTATATACGAAGGGGTTTCCGACTGTAGAGCTCAGGCACTGCTTTATGAAGGTTCTAAAACATGTCCTGAAGGATGTCTGGGACTTGGCAGCTGTGTCCGGGCCTGCCCGTTTGATGCTATCCACATGGGACCTGATAATCTTCCTGTCATTGATCCTGATGAATGCCGGGCTTGTGGCAAATGTGTTGAAATATGCCCCAGAGGAGTAATCGGCATAACCGGAATGACCGCAGGACTACTGCATCTTAACCTTACATCCGACTGCCTTGCTCCATGCCGCCAGAAATGTCCGGGACAGATAAATATTCCAAGATATATTGAACAGATTAAAGCAGGGGATTATGATGGTGCTGTTTTGACTATCAAAGAACGCAACCCTCTGCTGCTGGTATGCGGAAGAGTCTGCCCGAGACCCTGTGAAGAAGTCTGCCGCAGAGGATATGTGGATGAGCCTGTGGCGATTAACATGCTCAAGCGGTTTGTAGCTGACAGAGAGCTTGCTCTGAAAGAACACCTGCCGATTCAATGTGCCAGAGAGACCGGAAGAAAAGTTGCTGTAATAGGCGGTGGACCCGCCGGTTTATCCTGTGCATATTTTTTAAGGCGGCTTGGTCACAGTCCTAAAATTTTTGAAGCAATGCCAGCCCTCGGCGGTCAGCTGAGGTACGGAATTCCTGAATACCGGCTGCCTAAGGCTGATCTTGACTGGGAAATTCAGGGCATACTCGATTTGGGGGTAGATGTTGAGCTTAATTCATCTTTCGGCAAGGATTTTGATTTGAATAGCCTGAAAGCCGAAGGTTACGAAGCCGTATTTATGGGACTTGGTGCATGGCTTGCCGGGTCCATGTATGCGGAAGGGGAAGACCTCAAAGGAGTCTGGGGCGGTATAGAATTTCTGACGGCGCATGCTCTCGGGCAGAAGATAGATGTCGGCAAGCGGGTTATAGTTGTCGGCGGCGGCAATACGGCGATTGATGCCGCCAGAACCTGCATCCGTCTGGGAGCTGAAGTTATAATGATGTATCGCCGGACCAGAAAAGAGATGCCGGCTAATAATGAAGAAATTATCGGAGCCGAGGAAGAAGGTGTTAAATATAAATTTCTGGCAGCACCTAAAAAGGTTGTCGGTGATGAGAATGGAAGAGCTCTCGGAGTTGAATATATAGAAATGGAGCTTGGCGAGCCGGACGCATCCGGTCGGCGCAGACCGGAACCTATTGAAGGTTCGGAAACATTTATGAGAGCTGATCTCATAATAGCTGCAATAGGTCAGAAGCCGGATCTGAGCTGTCTTTATGATGAAAATTCAACAGAGTGCGCTATTGAAACAACACGCTGGAAAACCATAGCCGCTGATCCTGATACTTTTCAGACTGCCATTCCCGATGTCTTTGCTGCCGGTGATGTGCTGACTGGTCCTGATCTTGTTATTTCAGCGGTCGGCGATGGCAGGAAAGCTGCAAGGTCGATTCATTATTATATTACACAGGGGAGTATTCCGGTCCCTGAAAAATTACAGCGCAACCTTATTTCCTACACTTTATTTAAAACAGTGGAAGGGGTTGAGCTTAAGAACAGGGCCGTTATGCCACACCTGTGTCATGGTGATGACCGGACCTGTTCGTTTAATGAAGTGGAAGGAGCACTTGATGAGACGGAGGCATTGAATGAAGCCGGTCGCTGCCTCAAGTGCGGATTAATATGTTATGATCATCAGAAACCCGTGGATTCTGTTGCATTAGAAACAGAAGTCGGGAAGGATTAATGTTCACGGGTTTCTGAAAATCATGGGAGACGCGTAGCATAGTTGGTAGGATTATGCTTTCCCCGGTGGGGCACATACGTTTGCTCGGACCTCGCAACCCGGTTAATGGCGTTCAAAAATAACCGGAAGTCATGGCAGACAAAATCAGCACCTCCGTGTGCAACTGCCGGGGGTCTCCCTAAAATTTATCTCGAATTAAATCTCCCGAATAACGAAACGGGACAATAAATCTTTGGAGGATTGAATGTCAAAAAGTCTGTATATAGCCGCCATGGAGTCAAGAAGCGGCAAATCTGCCGTGGTCCTTGGTGTTATGCAGCTTCTACTGACGCGTTTGCGCAAGGTGGCAATTTTCAGGCCGATAATAAATGATAATTTTAAAGGCGAGCGTGATCACGATATTGATCTTATACTCAGGCATTTTAAATTGTCACAGGAATACGAAGATACCTACGCTTACACTCTTTCGGAAGCGATGCGGATGCTTAACGAAGGCAAGCAGTCTCTTCTGCTGGAAAATACTCTGGCAAAATTTAAAGAACTTGAAGAAAAGTATGACTTTGTTCTCTGCGAAGGCACAGATTATCTCGGCGGTGAGGCTGCTCTGGAGTTTGAAATAAATTCCGATATAGTAAGCAATCTCGGCTGCCCTGTGATGACCGTTGTTAACGGCAGACGGTCCGGAGATAATGAAATACGTGAATCTGCTCAGAGAACAGTGGAGGTTTTTGAAGAAAAGGGACTTGATGTTGTCTCAGTCATAGTCAACCGCGCCGGAAAAAATGTTTCGCCTGATCTTGCGGAACAGATAAAAAGTCAGACCCGCAGCCGTAATCCTCTGCTGGTTTATGTTATTCCCGATGACAAGCGGCTTGGCAATCCTTCTATAAAGGATGTTATCAAGTGGCTTGACTGCGAGGTTCTGTATGGTCACGGCAGACTTGATACCCCCATTGATGATTATGTTATTGCGGCCATGCATATTGATAACTTTCTAAAGTATATCAGTGAAGGCAGTCTCATCATAACTCCGGGAGACCGCTCGGATATTGTGCTGTCGAGCCTTGCCTCAAGGCTGTCCGATTCATATCCCGATGTCTCCGGGATTCTGCTCACAGGCGGCATTAAACCTGCGGTCTCACTGCACCGTCTGATAGAAGGCTGGACCGGGGTTCCACTTCCTATTTTGAGTGCTCCGGCCCATACTTATAAAACCGCCCATATCCTTCAGAGTTTACACGGAACCATAGACCCTGAAAACCATCCCAAAATAATGTCCGCCCTCGGTTTATTCGAAACCTGTGTTAATGCGGAAGAGTTGCAGACAGCCCTTGTTTCAAGAGCTTCCACGAGAATAACCCCGTATATGTTTGAGTATAACCTTCTTCAGAAGGCCCGCAGCAGCAAACAGCGTATAGTGCTGCCCGAAGGTGGAAGTGAGCGTATTATTCAGGCGGCTGATATTTTATACAAACGTGATGTTGTCGACCTCACCTTACTTGGAAAGGAAGACTTTATCCGTAAAACGGCTTCTCTGCTAAACGTTGATCTGTCGGGGATAAACATAATAGATCCGGAAAAGTTTCCTCGGCTGGAGGAATATGTTGAGACCTATTATGAAGCAAGAAAGCATAAGGGTATTTTGAAGGAAGATGCCAGAGACAGAATGACTGATCCGACCTATTTCGGAACAATGATGGTTCACAAAGGTGACGCTGACGGAATGGTTTCCGGCTCTGTTACAACCACAGCCCAGACCATACGTCCTGCTTTTGAATTTATCAAAACAAAGCCGGAAGCTTCCATCGTTTCAAGCGTTTTTCTGATGTGCCAGAATGACAGAGTCCTTGTTTACGGAGACTGCGCTGTCAACCCGAATCCGGATGCCGGACAGCTTGCGGAAATAGCGATCAGTTCAGCCGAAACCGCAAGAATATTCGGCGTTGAACCCAAAGTGGCAATGCTTTCATATTCAACCGGTGATTCCGGTGCAGGCAAGGACGTTGATAAGGTTATTGAGGCTACAGCCATACTCAGGAAAAAAGCTCCTGATCTCATGGTTGAAGGACCAATTCAGTATGATGCTGCAATTGACCCTGTTGTTGCTGCTGAAAAGCTGCCGGGGAGTGAGGTTGCAGGACATGCCACCGTGCTTATTTTTCCTGATCTCAATACAGGTAATAATACTTATAAAGCTGTTCAGAGATCGGTTGCCGGTTCAATGGCTATAGGTCCTGTGCTTCAGGGTTTGAACAAGCCGGTGAATGACTTGAGCCGTGGCTGCCTAATCCGGGATATCGTTAATACCGTGGCCATCACCGCTATTCAGGCTCAGGCTGAGAAAGGTAAATGCGATATAGGGACAGATGGACATGTGGGCTGCCTCTAAAAAAAATTATTGAGATAAATATTATTTTTTTTGTATTTTGTCATAATATATTGAAATTTAAGATGTTAATTTTAATATATTAAAATATGAAATTAATGATTGATCTCCGGGTTATTTAATGAAGTTTTGAAATATTATTATTTCATGCGCATTCCCGAGCTTCATTTAGTTGTGTTCATGATGCTTTCAAAATGTGTCCGGGTAGGAAATCTTTGGATGTTATGCTAATAAGATCCACTGCACACCTTCCCAACCAAAATACATGGAGTAAATGTAATGGCTAAAAAAATGAAGACGATGGACGGCAATCAGGCGGCTGCGTACGTGGCATACGCACTAAGTGAGACCGCCGCCATTTATCCTATCACACCGTCATCCCCGATGGCAGAGCTGGCCGATGAATGGGCCACTCAGGGAATGACAAACATTTTCGGGACCAAAATGGAAGTCCGGGAGCTTCAGTCAGAAGGAGGAGCCGCAGGAGCTGTACACGGTTCACTTGCCGCAGGTTCCCTCACTTCGACTTTCACCGCATCTCAGGGACTTCTGCTGATGATTCCGAACATGTATAAAATTGCCGGCGAACTTCTGCCGACAGTTTTTCATGTTTCGGCCAGAGCAATTGCCGGACATGCCCTTTCTATCTTCGGCGATCATCAGGATGTCATGGCCTGCCGTCAGACCGGATTTGCCATGCTGGCATCCAACTCTGTTCAGGAAGCACAGGATTTAGGTCTTGTAGCCCACCTTGCAACTATTGAATCAAGTGTCCCGTTCGTTCATTTCTTTGATGGATTCCGTACCTCTCACGAAATTCAGAAAATTGAGCTTATTGATTATGATGATATGGCTTCCATGATCAATTTCGATAAGATCAGTGAATTCCGTGAAAGAGCTCTCAACCCGGAACATCCGCATACCAGAGGAACCGCTCAGAACCCGGATATCTATTTTCAGGCTATTGAAGCGGCAAATCCTTTCAGGGATGCTGTTCCCGGATATGTTGAAGATGCAATGAAAAAAGTCGGTGATCTCACCGGTCGTAAATATAAGCTCTTTGATTATGTGGGACATCCGGAAGCTGAGAATGTTATCATTGCTATGGGTTCCGGCTGCGAAACAATCGAAGAGTATATCAATACCATGGTTGCTGAGGGCGAAAGAATCGGTCTGGTCAAAATTAGACTTTTCCGTCCTTTCTCTGCTGCACATCTGGGCCGGGCTCTTCCCGCAACTACCCAGATGATAACCGTGCTTGACCGGACCAAGGAAGGCGGAGCCCTCGGTGATCCGCTTTATCTTGAGATCTGCACCGCGCTTAAAGAACTCAACATCTCTCTGCCTGTTGTCGGTGGAAGGTACGGCCTTGGCTCCAAGGAATTTACTCCTGCCATGGCTAAAGCCGTTTACGACAACATGGTCTCGATAGTTCCCAAGAATCATTTCACAGTAGGTATCGAAGATGATGTTACCCGTACTTCTCTTGAAGTTGGTGAGACTATCGATACT
Organism: Maridesulfovibrio bastinii DSM 16055; assembly: GCF_000429985.1. NCBI lineage: Bacteria > Pseudomonadati > Thermodesulfobacteriota > Desulfovibrionia > Desulfovibrionales > Desulfovibrionaceae > Maridesulfovibrio > Maridesulfovibrio bastinii. Next base: position 141,354 of record NZ_KE387015.1, on the reverse strand, counting down.
TCACCTGAAGGAACTGTTCAGTGCAAGTTCTGGGGCCTCGGCTCAGACGGTACTGTCGGAGCAAACAAGCAGGCCATCAAAATTATCGGTGATAATACTGATATGTATGCGCAGGGATACTTTGCCTACGACTCCAAAAAGTCCGGTGGTATCACTGTTTCCCATCTGCGTTTCGGAACTTCTCCGATCAAATCTACATATCTTGTGGAAATGGCAAACTTCATAGCCTGTCATAATCCCAGTTATGTTACCCAGTATGACCTGCTGGACGGCATCCGTGATAACGGAACCTTCCTGCTTAATACCAGCTGGACTTTAGAAGAGCTCGAAAAAGAGCTTCCAGCCGCACTGCGCCGTGAAATTGCAAGGAAGAACCTTAAGTTCTACACAATTGATGCGGTTAAGATTGCTGCGGAGATAGGCCTTGGAAGACGCATTAACATGATAATGCAGACTGCGTTCTTCAAGCTTGCTAATGTTATTCCTTTTGAACAGGCTGTAGAGCTGCTCAAGGAATCCATCCAGAAGACTTACGGCAAGAAGGGCGAAAAAATCGTCAACATGAATAATGCCGCAGTTGATCAGGCGGAAGCCAACCTCAAGCAAGTTGACTATCCTGATTCATGGGCTGACGCTGAGAGTGAAGCTGCTGAAGCAAATGATGATCCCGCATTCATTACCGAAGTTGTCAGGCCCATGCTTGCACAGAAAGGTGATGATCTTCCGGTAAGTGCTTTTGAACCTGACGGCCGTTTCCCGCAGGGAACTTCCAGATATGAAAAACGCGGCGTTGCCATCAATGTTCCTGAATGGATCGTTGATAACTGCATTCAGTGCAACCAGTGTTCTTTTGTCTGCCCTCACAGTGCTCTGCGCCCGGTTCTCTGTTCTGACGATGAACTTAAAGGTGCTCCTGAAAGTTTCGCCACAGCAGAAGCAAAAGGAAAAGGTTTTGAAGGACTGCATTACCGGATGCAGGTTAATACAATGGATTGTCAGGGTTGTGGAAACTGCGCTGATATCTGCCCGGCCAAAGAGAAAGCTCTGGTCATGAAACCGATTGCTTCTCAGGTAGGTGAACAGGTTCCCAATTTCGAATTCTCTGACGATATCTCTTATAAAGATGATTTAATGTCCCGCACTTCCGTAAAGGGAAGTCAGTTCCATCAGTCTCTCATGGAATTTTCCGGTGCATGTGCCGGATGTGGTGAGACTCCGTATGTAAAAGCCATCACCCAGCTTTTTGGTGAAAGAATGATAATTGCGAATGCAACAGGTTGTTCTTCCATCTGGGGTGCTTCCGCTCCTTCCACCGTTTATTGTGAAAACAAGGATGGACACGGACCGGCATGGGGTAACTCACTCTTTGAGGATGCCGCTGAATATGGATACGGTATGGAAATGGCTATATCCAACCGCCGTGAACGTCTGGTGTTCATGATGCAGAAAGCCATGGAATCTGACATCAGCTCCGAACTGCGTGAAACAATGCAGGAATGGATTGATAACCGGATGGACCCTGATAAATCAAAGGTTGCCGGCGACAAACTGCGTGGCCTGCTGCCTGAACAGTGCTGTCATAATCCTCTGCTTGCCGAGATTTATGAGCTTGAAGACGTCTTTACCAAGAAATCCATCTGGGCTTTCGGTGGTGACGGCTGGGCTTATGATATCGGCTTCGGCGGTCTGGATCATGTTCTTGCTTCCGGCAGAGACATCAATGTCTTTGTCATGGATACAGAAGTATACTCCAACACCGGTGGTCAGTCTTCAAAAGCTACCCCCCTCGGTTCTGTTGCTAAATTCGCAGCAGGTGGAAAGCAGACCGCCAAAAAAGACCTTGGCCGTATGATGATGAGCTATGGCTACATCTATGTTGCCTCTGTTTCCATGGGAGCCAATAAAAATCAGTTTGTTAAAGCTATTCTGGAAGCTGAATCCTACCCTGGACCTTCACTCGTAATAGCTTACGCTCCCTGTATCAATCAGGGAATACGCAAAGGTATGGGGAAAACTCAGCTTGAGAGCAAGCTGGCTGTTGATTGCGGATACTGGCCTCTGTACAGGTTTGACCCTCGCAGAGAGGAAAACGGGGAGAATCCCCTTGTCCTTGAATACAAGGAACCTGATGGAAGCCTTCAGGAATTCCTTACCGGGGAAAACCGTTACGCCATGCTTGAGCGCATGATGCCTGAACAGTCCAAAATTCTGCGTGAAGGAATCGAAAAGAACTGCCAGAAGAGGTATAAACTCCTCAAGCAGCTTTCTGAACTTGATTATTCCTAGCAGCGGTTTCTGACTGAATTAAATGCCCCCGTGCAGGACCACCTGCGCGGGGGTTGTTTTTTTGGGCGTGCAGATTTAAATGTTTGCGCCCGTATTCATAATGTCGGTAATATTTACAGGAGATAGCAGCTATGGCTTCAGCAGAATCGCTCGATTCTAAAGTTGAACGAACTGTGGAACTTATGAAGGATGTGTTGAACAAACACGATCCTCATAAAATTGCGGTTGCGTGGACAGGAGGAAAGGATTCCACGGTTGTCATGGCAATCTGGATTGAAGTTTTGAAAATGGAATCCTTAAAAATGAATCCCAGAGCTTTATCCATCGATACCGGGGTAAAATTTCCTGAAGTACTTTCTTTCAGGGATTCTCTGGCTTCTGACTGGAATATCGATGTTGATATTGTCAGACCGGATATTGATCCTGATGCTTATCCTTATGCCGTTGATGTGCTAAAGTGCTGCCGGGAGCTCAAAGTTGAGCCGCTTATGAAGGCTGTTGAGAAGGGAAAAATAGAAGTGCTGATTTCCGGCATTCGCAGGGACGAACATCCATCACGGCAGAACCGTGATTATCTGGAGAAGCGTGAAGCTCCGGAACATCTGATGCTCAACCCTGTTCTAGACTGGACGGAGATGGATATCTGGTCATTCATAACCATGAATGATCTTCCGTTTTGTGAACTTTATGATCAAGGCTACCGTTCTCTGGGGTGCAGACCGTGTACAGCTAAAAGCGATGCCGGTGGTGAGCGCGAGGGACGAAATTCTGCCAAGGAACAGAAGTTGGAGCTGCTGACTTCATTGGGATACTTCTAAATTTCAGGAAAATAGATGAATATATTTTTTGCGGGTAAGAGTCGGAAAATACACCCTTCATGGGAATGCTTTTTTACTAATGAAAAAATAAATGAGCTGAAAGAGATAGAAAAGAAGCTAGGGTCCAGCTATACTCCTGAAGCTCAAAATATACTCCGTTTTGCTGCAACTGATCTTTACGGGGTAAAAGTTGTCATACTTGGCCAGGACCCCTATCCGCAAAAGGGAACAGCTACAGGGCGTTCTTTTGAAGTCGGCGGAATTTCAAGCTGGCACGATTTGAAACGAAATGCTTCTCTGGTGAATATTTTAAAACTGCTGCATAAAAATTATCTGAAATCTCCTGAAGTCTCTCCCATAAAAAAAATCCGTGAAGATATTGATGCTGGAATTTTTCCGCTTCTTCCCCCTGATAAACTGTTCAGACATTGGGAGGAGGAGGGCGTGCTTATGCTTAATGCCGCTTTGACCTGTGAGATAGATAAACCCGGAAGCCATAAAGATATCTGGTCTGATTTTGTTCGGGATGCTTTGAAATTCACAGCAGAAAACAGCCGGGCAGCCCGCTGGTTCTTATGGGGTAAAAACGCCTGTGATTTTTGCTCTTTTGTATCTGAAGAAAATAAATTCGAAAGTCATCATCCCAGATTATATAACCGCACTCCCGGATCGTTTCTGGCTGAAAATCATTTTGCAAGGGTTCCGGAGGTCAACTGGTTCGGTTCATAAATTCTTCCGCTTTGAGCGGGGGGAGAATAAATCTATTTTTCCCCTCGCCTCTTGTCTATATTCCCTATAATTAAGTAGCTAGATTTTGAGTGGCCCAGATATTCTATTATAACACATTGGTATTGATTTGTTATATATGGACATGTAATGTCACTATTATTTTTAATTGAGGCAGCCAGCAAAAGTTTCAATCTTGGGTGGGTTTATTCTTAACGGGTAACATGGAGGTAATGTCGTGAGTAAGTTTGTCAGTATTTTGGGGATTGTCCTTATCACAGTTTCTTTCAGTTTTTCTGCTGTGGCCGGTTCAGAAGTTGGAGTTGTAAGTACCAGAACCAGTACCGGTAACGTAGTGAACTCCGCAGTCGGCAAAAATAACAAAGCCAAAACATCAATCGGCGGTGTTAGTGTTAGTAATTCCAAGATCGGGGTTGTCAGTACAAGGACAAGAACCGGTAATGTAGTCAACTCAGCCGTTGGTAAAAACAATCAGGCAGAAACCCTGATTGGTAGCACAAGCGTCAGCAATTCCAAGGTTGGAGTTGTCAGCACTGATACCCAGACCGGAAACGTGGTTAATTCTGCTGTAGGTAAGAACAATCAGGCTAAAACCCTGATCGGTAACACCGCTATTAAAAATTCCAAGGTTGGCGTTGTAAGTACCAGAACCAAGACCGGAAACGTAGTAAACTCTGCAGTCGGTAAAAATAACAAGGCACAGACTTTAATCGGCAACGCCGTTGTCAGCAATTCCAAGGTTGGAGTTGTCAGCACTGATACCCAGACAGGAAATGTAGTCAACTCCGCCGTTGGTAAGGGCAATGTCGCTAATACCAGCATCGGTAATGCTTATATCTCCAATTCCAAGGTGGGAGTTGTCAGCACTGATACCCGTACCGGCAATGTAGTCAACTCTGCTGTAGGTAAGGGCAACAGGGCCAATATTAATATCGGCAATATTCATGTAACCGGTTCCAAAGCAGGGGTTATTTCCACCCAGACCAGAACAGGTAATGTTATCAACTCTGCCGTAGGCAAAGGTAACACTGCCGATACTAATATTGGTTCCGTAAATATCAAATAATTATATCCATCCCGCAGCCTGATTTCCGGCTGCGGGAGGAGTTATTATGAGAAAATTTATTTTTTCCATTCTTTTGTTTTTTATAGTTACAGCTTCACTGCCAACTTTTGCTGATGATTATGATGACGGCATTGACCCAGGAGACGGTATACATACTGGTAATAATGACCTGCAAAAGGTCACTAATATGCGGTTTTATAATGCCAAGGTCAGAGCTAAAACATACAGAGTCCGTAAACAGAATAATTCTGACAGCAGTATAGCTCAGAGCAATAGTGGTGGAGGTGTTAATATTGCCAGTCCGACTATAGACGGACCTGTTCATGGAGATGTTATCATTCAGTTGAACACTGATGATATAAATATCCTTCAAGGTAAATAACTGGGATTACATCCGGTTTTTCGTGTTTGATTCAGATCAGAAAAGGAAATGTTAATGAGGAAAATTTTTATAATTTTTATACTGCTTTGTGTTTCTTCATTGGGGGCTTGTTCAGGAGCCAAACACATGCAGGTCAATCTTCCGGAAAAGGCCCCTGAAAAAACCGTAACAAACTATTCCGATGCTTTGCTTAAACTTGGTGAAATGACCGAGATTTTTGATCCCGGTCACACCATATATGTTCAAAGTAAAGATATTGTTGATAAAACAGGTACTTCAATCTCTGGCAAAGCTGGTGAAATTCCGTTTGATATTACTGAAATGACCCAGAGTGCCGTCAACAGTATCGGCGGAAAAATAGGTTTTGTTCCTTATGATCCTTCATATGTGCAGAACCAGCAGGCCTATATTTCCGGCGGACTTACACCTCCTGAAATAGTTATTTCCGGTGCTATCACCGAGTATGACCGTTCTACCGAAGTTACCGGTGACAGCGCGGATTTCGGTGGAGAGTTCGGCGCTGGCGGGGCATTCGGTGCTGATGCCGGATTTTCCAACAAGCTGTCAGTTTCAAGTATTGCCCTTGATATGAACGTAATAGACTTTTCAACCATGGCTATGATTCCTCAGGTTCAGGCCGTAAATACAATTAAAGTTTATAAAGGCGCCAAGGAATCAGACGTAGGATTCAGTATTTTCGGGCAGTCTTTCGGTCTTAAGGGTCTTGTTAAGAAAATTCAGGGAAGGCATGCTGCTGTTCGTACTTTAGTCGAGCTGTGCGTATTGGAATGTATCGGTAAGTTCATGGATATTCCTTACTGGAAATGCGTGGACGGAGCCAACGTTGACAGGACTGTTCTTAGAAACAGAAAAAATCTTTTCAAGAAACAGAATGATCCTAATAGAACATGGTTGATCCAGCGTCTGATGCCTGCTTATGGAATTGAAGGAATCAAACCAAACGGCGTTTACGGTCAGCGCACCAGGCTTGCCATGCAGACCATTGCCGAAGCTTATAAAATCTCAAGGCCTGGTTTAAATACCTCTTTTTATATAGAGCTCTTTAGGAATGCTCCTTTTTTTGAGGAGCCTTCATTTGATGTTGATAAACTTAACTCTAAAATAGCCTCACTGCCTGTTGAAGAGGTTCCGCAGGAGGCTGCTGCTCCGGTTCAGTCTCAGACTCAGGCTCCAGCTCAGGAACAGGCTCCAGCTCAGACTCAGACTCAGGCTCAAGAACAGGCCCCTGCCCAGAGTGCTCAGCCTGCTACCCAGCCAGCGGTAGTCCCGCAGGTCTCGAAAGAGCAGTTGAATGCTGATTATAAGCAGTTTATGGATGCAGGTAAGAGTGCATTTTCTTCAAAGGATTTTGCCACAGCACGCCAGAACTTCATTGAAGCTTCCAAAATTGCTGTTCAACTCAAGGTTGCCGATCCGTTTATTTACCTTGCCTATACCTATCAGGGCCTTGGCAATAACGATAGTTCTGGTAACGTCCTGAAAGTCGGTCTGAAATATCTACCATACAGTATTCCGCTTTACAGGGCATATATCAGGTATCTTATTGGTCTTAATAAGTTTGATGAAGCCGAAGCTTACCTTAATCAGGGTCTCGGTATTGATCCCGAAAGCAAGATTCTGCTTTCACTTAAAGATTACTTGAAAGCAATGCGTAAATAAGATTGTCTCTACCAGTTTATTATGGCCGGGCATTTTTTGTTCGGCCTTTTCTTATACGAATTGCATATCTCTGCCTCCAACATTCCCTTGTTGGCTATCTTCATTATATATATTATGGTCGCGCAAATTTGATGTTTTCAAGATTATGTCCGTGTATATGGCGGGCTTTATTTTTTGATATAATTCAACGGTAAAAACGTTTTTAACGCTGGTGAACAATGATAAAAAGAAGAAAAACCCGTGAAATAAAAATCGGGAATGTCGGAATCGGCGGAGATAATCCTGTCAGGGTTCAATCCATGTGCAATACCGATACCCGCAATGTCGACGCAACCGTCGCCCAGATAAACGAACTAGCTGGTGCCGGCTGCGAAATAGTGCGTATTGCCGTTCCAGACACTGCTGCGGCAGCGGTTCTTTCCGATATTCACGAACAGGCTAAAGTCCCGCTTGTTGCTGACATTCATTTTGATTACAGGCTGGCTCTTGCAGCTGTAGAAGCAGGGATTGAAGGTCTTAGAATCAATCCCGGTAATATCGGCGGCCCTAAAAAGGTGGATGCTGTTGTCTCTGCTGCACTGGAACATGGGGTGCCTATCCGTATCGGTGTAAACGGCGGTTCTCTGGAAAAGTCGCTGCTGTCAAAGTATGGCGGTCCTACACCCGAAGCTATGGTTGAAAGTGCTCTTGGGCACGTTGATATGCTTGAAAAGCGTGGTTTCAGCGATATTAAAATTTCGCTTAAGTCTTCTTCGGTTTTAAATACTGTAGCCGCCTACCGGCTGCTGGCTGAAAAAGTTGACTACCCCCAGCATATAGGCATAACCGAAGCCGGAACTCTGGTCCGTGGAACAGTTAAATCTTCCGTCGGCCTTGGTATCCTGCTCTGGGAAGGACTTGGAGATACCATGCGCGTTTCTCTGACTCATGATCCTGTTGTTGAAGTCGGTGTGGCATGGGAGATTCTGAGATCTCTTGGACTGCGTGAACGCGGACCTGAAATTGTCTCCTGCCCGACTTGCGGACGCACTGAGATTGATCTCATCGGACTTGCGCAGCAAGTTGAAGAAGAATTGCGCGGAATAGAAGATGTTTTTACAGTTGCGGTCATGGGTTGCGTTGTGAACGGTCCCGGTGAAGCAAAAGAAGCTGATATAGGAATTGCAGGCGGTAAGGATCTGGGAATTATATTCCGCAAAGGTGAAGTTTTACGCAAAGTTCATGGCAATGAGAATTTACTGCCCGAATTTATGAAAGAAATAGAAAAGTTTTTAGAAGAAAAGAGAGGAAAATAGATGCGTCTGAGCCGTTATTACATCCCGACTCTGAAAGAAGATCCCGCCGAGGCGGAAGTTGTTTCTCACAAGCTGCTGATGCGTGCGGGAATGATCCGCAAACTTACAAGCGGTATCTACAACTATCTCCCTCTGGGGCTCAAGTCGCTTAATAAAGTGGCGGGTATTATACGCGAAGAAATGAACAAGGCCGGAGCCGTTGAGGTCCTGCTTCCAATGGTTCAGCCCGGCGATCTCTGGAAGGAATCCGGACGCTGGGACTATTACGGCAAGGAACTGCTGCGCATAAGTGACAGACACAGCCGTGACTACTGCCTCGGACCTACACACGAAGAAGTCATGACTGATCTTATTCGCGGTGAAGTTAAGTCTTATAAGCAGCTGCCTATTAATCTTTATCAGATTCAGACTAAATTCCGTGATGAAATCAGACCCCGCTTTGGACTCATGCGCGGCCGTGAATTTGTAATGAAAGACGGTTACTCCTACGATAAAGATGAGGCCGGTGCTGAAGAATCATACCGCATAATGTTTAATGCATATAAAAAATCATTCGAACGTATCGGTTTGCGTTTTCGTGCTGTTCAGGCTGATTCCGGTGCTATCGGTGGTAACTTCTCTCATGAATTTCATGTTCTTGCCGATACAGGCGAAGATACAATTGCCGTCTGCTCCAATGAAAAATGTGGTTATGCGGCAAACCTTGAAAAGGCCGCAGTACACGCTCCCAATGGTGAATGTGCCTGCAATGCCGAGTGTGCTCCGGTAGAAGAAGTTGCCACACCGGGCAAACATACCGTTGAAGAAGTCTGTGAATTTATGGGTATTACGGCTGATAAGCTGGTCAAAACCCTGCTTTTTGAAGTTGACGGTGAGCCTGTTGCAGCCCTGATTCGTGGTGACCGTGAACTTAATGATACTAAATTACGTAATCTGGTCGGCGGAAATGAAATTAATTTTGCTTCCGAAGAACAGGTTCGCGAGTGGACTGGAGCTCCTGTCGGTTTTGCCGGTCCTGTCGGTCTTAAAATTGAAAGAATTTTTGCGGACCACGAACTTTGTGTTTCAACTGACTGGGTTGCCGGTGCCAATAAAGGGGATACCCATATCAAGCATCTCTCACTCGGTAGAGATTGTAAGATTGAGAAGTTCGCAGATCTGCGTGTCATTACCGAAAATGACCCCTGCCCTGAGTGTGGAGCTTCCATAGAACTGACCAAGGGTATTGAAGTCGGTCATGTCTTCAAGCTGGGAACCAAATATACGGAAGCAATGGAAGCTACTTTCCTTGATGAAAACGGAAAAAGCAAACCTATGGTAATGGGATGCTATGGTATTGGAGTTTCCAGAATTGTTGCTTCTGCAATAGAGCAGAACAATGATGAAAATGGGGCTGTGTTCCCGCCGTCTATCGCTCCTTTTGAGGTCTGCCTGATTTCACTCGGTGGCAAAGATGAGGCTGTTAATGAAAAAGCCGGCGAACTGTATGAAACTCTGCTCGAAATGGGCGTTGATGTTGCTTATGATGATCGTAAGGAACGTCCCGGCGTCAAGTTTGCTGAAGCTGACCTGATTGGATATCCCATGCAGATTGTTCTTGGTGGTAAAGGTCTCAAGAACGGAATTGTGGAAGCCAAGAACCGCAAGAGCGGTGAAAAAATTGAGCTTCCGCTGGAAGGATTTTCAGAGGCTTTTTCCGCATGGCGCGCCGACATCTGGCATTCATGGGGGCTTGCTCTTTAAGCCTCGCTTAGTAAAATAAATGGATAACATTATATAAAAATAAGGGCCTGACATATCTCAAAACATGTCAGGCCCTTTGTTTTCAGCAGAAATGAATTACTGATTCCATTTTTTTAATTGCTAACCAGCTCGGTTAACGGTGATTTTAACTTAGTTATTGAACTACAGGCCGGTTGAGCTTACCCTGTCGTACCATGAAAATATTTTCTGTCAGTGACATAACCCGAGCAGTCAAGGATGTTCTTGAGACCGAGTTCCCTTTCGTCTGGATAAAAGGGCAGGTTACCAATTTGTCCAGACCGGCTTCAGGTCATATCTATTTCACGCTGACCGATGGTGATGCCGGTATAAATGTGGTCTGGTTCAAAGGAAATCAGGCCCAGTCCTCAGGCAGTGAAGAAAGCAGAGTCAATCCCCTTACAGGTGAAGTTGAAACAGGGAATCCGCTTGTTCTGGAAGACGGCATGGAGGTCCTTTGTGCCGGTCATATCAATGTTTACCCGCCAAGGGGAGTTTATCAGCTCATAGTGGAGCTGGTACAGGAGCAGGGCGTAGGTGACCTGCGTCTGGCTTTTGAAGCCATGAAAAAAAATCTGGCTGAACGGGGATATTTTGATGAAGACCGTAAAATGGAGTTACCTCGCTCTCCGGGCAGAGTTGCTGTTGTCACAGCGAAAACGGGAGCGGCAATTCACGATTTTCTTCGCATTGCTGATGAACGGGGAACAGGGACCGAAATAAGAATTTATCCAAGCCTTGTTCAAGGTGACCGTGCTCCCGAGCAGATCGCCTCAGCAATTGACCTTGCCTGCGATGATGGCTGGGCGGATGTTCTGGTTCTCATTCGAGGTGGTGGGTCTCTGGAAGATTTATGGGCCTTCAATACTGAAAAAGTTGCTGAAGCGTTGTATAGGGCTACTATTCCCGTTGTCTGCGGAGTCGGACACGAAGTTGATGTTTCCATTGCTGATTATGTTGCAGACAAAAGAGTTGCAACGCCGAGCCATGCCGCACAGCTTCTATGGCCCAGACGGCAGGTGCTGATGCAGTCTGTTGATGAGATGGAATTTCGGCTGGTTAAAGAGTTTAAAAATTTTATTGAGACCCGTAGTTCAAGGTTTGAATCCTTGAAAAAAGGTTTGATGTGGCTTTCACCAGTCCAGCGCATGGAAAGGCTGGGGGCTGCCTTTGATACCGAATTGATGAGACTGCAAAGTGCTTTTAAAATCGGGATGGCCCGCAAAGAATCTGAGCTGGAAAGGCTTAGAGAAAGATTGTCTCTTTCTTTTGGTCCCGGCAGCATCGACGCGCTCTCATCTTCTGTAGAGCTTTTTGAGAATCGTCTTTTGATGGCAATGGATCACCGCATGCTGAAAAGTGAAAACAGTTTGAATTCGTTGTCGGAATCATTGCGGCTTCTTGATCCTGAAAAACCTCTGGAGCGTGGTTACAGTCTGGTCCGCATTGAAAAAAGTGGAAAATTCCTGCGTGATCCGGATGAAGTTGATAACGGGGAAATGTTGGCTATCAGAGTGCGTTCCGGAGAAGTTCGCGCCAGAGTTAAGAAAAATGAATAATATTTTTGTTTAAGTAATTTGCCAAATTTAATTCATTAAAATATGGTTTTGACAATTTAGTTTTCTCTTTATTAAAAAAATAGGGCCGGATTTGTACGGCTAAAAAAGATGGATGAATTTTATGTTTTTAAAGCGTCTTAGTAATGTGTTTGTTTTTGCCCTTATGCTTGGCCTTCTTTTCAGTGCTTCTGTTGCGGAAGCAGCAATTACACTTGCCTGCCCGAAAGCTGTTCCGCTAGGACAGGCTTTTCTGGTTCGCGTTACCTCAACAGATCCTGTCAGTAGTGTGAGCATAGGCTGGATGTCTGGAGAATTCTCTCCTGAAGTCTCCAAATGGAATGGCAGAGATGTTGCTGTCGAAATGTTAGGGACAGATGTTCTCAGTGATAAACCGGGAAAGAAAAAAGTTGTTATAAAAGTTACCGCAGCGGGAAAAGAGCAGGAGTTTAAAAGGACAATAAGAATTGTTGCCAAAAAATATCCGGTTCAGAAGCTGACACTGCCTAAGAAAATGGTAACCCCACCAACTGAAGTTTATACTAAAATCAAACAGGACCGCAAAGAATCCGGTAAAGCTCTCTCGACCTATAGTACCAGCAGAGAATGGTTTCTTCCATTTGAGCGTCCTGTGGCAGGGTCTCTGTCAAGTACCTACGGCCTGCGTAGAATTTTAAATGGTAAGCCTAAGAATCCTCATCGAGGTCTTGATTTCAGGGGAGCCAAAGGAACTCCGGTAAAAGCTGTTGCCGGTGGAAAGGTTCTTTTAGCCAGAAAACATTATTATGCTGGTAATTCCTTATACATAGATCATGGAAACGGGGTCATTTCGTTATATTTCCATCTTTCCGAATTCGATGTTAAGGAAGGCGACACGGTTGAGCGGGGACAGGTTGTGGGCAGGATAGGCTCTACTGGTAGAGTCACTGGCCCTCACCTTCACTTGAGTATAAGTGTGAACGGAAAGCTTGTTGACCCGAAACCATTGCTTGAAAAGAATGCGGACGCCCTTCTGGGAGCAGCCGGTTAATTGCGGCTTATAAAATTCTTTAGGGGTCTTAAGTCTGGCCCGGAGTCTGATTATGCAGGAAGACAATAGAAGTTTTGAGGAAAGACTGGAAAGGCTTAAAGAGATAGTGACCGGTCTTGAGCGCGGAGACCTGCCTCTTGAAGATGGTGTTTCTCTGTTCAAAGAAGGTCTTGAACTGGCAAGAGGATGCTCTGTTCAGCTGGAAAATGCCAGAAATGAAGTTAAAGTTGTCAGCGATGGTTTGCTGAAAGACTTTGAAGATATAGATGATGAAAGTGAGGAATCCGTAGATGACGATTAAGGAAAAACTCGCGGTGCATGCCGCCGAAGTTGAGGAATATCTGGGAATATGCCTTAAGGACAGAAATATTCCTGAGACTCTTCTTGAGTCCATGGAATACAGCCTTATGGCCGGTGGTAAAAGGTTGCGTCCTGTTCTGGTTCTGGTCTGGGCAAAAATGCTCGGTCTGGAGTCGAAAGAGGTCATGCCCTTCGCCGCAAGTCTTGAGCTTATTCATTCTTATTCACTGGTACATGATGACCTTCCGGCAATGGATGACGATGATCTGCGCCGTGGTAAACCGTCCAATCATAAAAAATTCGGTGAAGCCACAGCTATTCTTGCCGGTGACGGATTGCTGACAGAAGCTTTCGGGCTTATGACCAGAGCTGCTGTTCCTGCTGAAAATGTTTTGCGCGCTATTTCCATTATGGCCGAAGCCGCCGGTGCTGCCGGTATGGTCGGAGGTCAGGAAGTGGATATGGAATATACAGGAAGGGATGGAGTCAGTCTTGAAGAATTGCGCGCTATGCACGCAATGAAGACTGGAGCCCTGATTTATTCTTCATGTAAATGCGGAGCTGTCCTTGCTTCAAAAGGCAGTGATGCTGAAAAGCATGTCAGCTGTGCTGAAGAGTACGGCAGGCTTATAGGTGTTGCTTTTCAGATCGTTGATGATGTCCTTGACGTTATCGGAGATGAAGCAGCTCTTGGTAAACCTGTCGGAAGTGATGAAGAACAGGGCAAAACGACTTATCCCAGCCTCATCGGACTTGAAGAAAGTAAAAAGCTTGCTTCCGGATATGTTGAAGATGCTGTTAAGCTTCTTGAGCCTTATTCCGGGGATGAAGCTGACTTTCTCCGTGAGCTTGCCAGGTATATTGTAGATAGAGTTTATTAATCATAATAACCAGCGCCTTAGCCGGAAATATGCGTTGGTCATTTATGTTAGAACATAAGTTAACACTGTTAACTTATGCAATGGATGAGTCTTGGGCTGTACTGAAACGGACTGTTATGGCAATAAGTCCGCTTTAATACATTTTACTATTTTGCCTTTGGCGAAGCAGCGGGCCCGGCTGTATAGGGGGACTATGAAAAAAGTTGAAAGTTTTTGCGGGAATGAAGACTTCCCGATTCTTAAAAATATAAAACATCCTTCTGAAATAGCTTCCATGGATAATGAGAAGCTGACGAAGCTGGCCAAAGAAATCAGGGATTGCATCATCACCACTGTTTCCAAAGGCGGAGGCCATCTGGCTCCCAGCCTCGGAGTTGTGGAGCTTACTCTTGCTCTTTATTCCTGCTTTGATTTTCAACAGGATAGACTTGTCTGGGATGTTGGTCATCAGGCTTATGCCCACAAACTGCTTACCGGAAGATTCGATAAATTCCATACTCTTCGCCAGAAGGGTGGAATCAGCGGATTTCCCCGTATGGCTGAAAGTTGCTGGGACCATTTTGGAGTGGGACATTCCAGCACTTCAATTTCAGCTGTTCTCGGTATGGCGGTCGGCTCATCACTTGAAGACAGCCACCGTAACTGTATAGCTGTAATCGGTGACGGATCGATGACCGCCGGTGAAGCATTTGAGGGACTGAATCAGGCTGGTGATTTTGGCAAGAAAATGGTTGTTGTCTTAAATGATAACGAAATGTCCATTTCATCCAACGTAGGAGCACTATCGTCTTTTCTCAGCCGTAAACTTTCCCATCCCGGACTGACCCGATTTAAAAAAGATATTGAAGGAATTTTAAAACAGATTCCTAAAATTGGTGATGATCTGGCTATGTATGCCAAACGCACTGAAGATTCCTTCAAAAGTTTCTTTACTCCGGGAATGTTGTTTGAAGCATTGCATTTCACCTACCTTGGCCCTATCGACGGTCATAACGTTGATGCTCTTAAAGATGTCTTTGAGCAGGTCAAGAAAATGGAGACTCCATGTCTGGTTCATGTCCTGACAAAGAAAGGTAAGGGCTATGCTCCGGCAGAAGAAAATCCGACCCATTTCCACGGTGTTGGAAGCTTTGTTCCTGAGACTGGGCGTGCTGCGAAATTTAAGGGCGGTCTGCCGTCATATACTAAAATTTTTGGTGACATCCTCTGTCAGCTGGCAGAAGAAGATAAAAAGATTTTTGCCATTACCGCCGCTATGCCTGAAGGGACCGGTACAGACTGTTTTAGAAACCGTTTTCCTGAAAGATTTGTCGATGTCGGTATCTGTGAGCAGCATGCTGTAACATTTGCAGCAGGGCTGGCTACAATGGGCTTCAAGCCGGCAGTGGCAATTTATTCAACCTTCCTGCAGCGGTCTTATGATCAGGTCGTTCATGACGTCTGTCTACAGAATCTCAATGTGAACTTTTTCCTTGATCGCGGCGGCCTTGTGGGGGCTGACGGTGCAACCCATCACGGCGTTTTTGATATATCCTTTTTGAGGCATATTCCGAATATGGTTTATATGACTCCGAAAGATGAAGCTGAATTATCCAGAATGATCGCCACCGCTTTTGATTATAACGGTCCGGTTGCTGTCCGCTATCCCCGTGGAGTGGGAATAGGTGCTATTCTGGAGCGTCATCCTTCGGTGATTCCTTTAGGTGAGGGTGAGCTTTTGCGTGATGGATTTGACGCAGCTATAATTGCTCTCGGTTCCAGAGTCTGGCCTGCTGTAGAAGCAGTGGAAGAGATAGATGAGGAAACTGGTAAGGCTGTGGCTGTGTATAACGCCAGATTCGTCAAACCTCTTCCTGAAGAAGGACTGAAGGACATCTTTAAGCGCTTTAAAAATATTGTGATAGTTGAAGAGAATGTCAAAGCAGGTGGATTCGGCTCAGCCATCCTTGAATTTGCTGTGGAGAATAATCTGCTTAACGGCCATAATTTAAAGATGCTGGGAATACCGGATCAGTTTGTGGAGCATGGAACTCAACAGGAACTCCGCGAAGAACTTGGCATTGATAAGAATGGCATGAAGAAAGCTCTTAAGGAAATTATGAATCTAAAATAGCTTTCAGTATAATATCTCTTTAAATAATTAAAAAATAAAAACCTCTCCGATTTTTTTCGGAGAGGTTTTCTTTTTATTAAGCTGGCACTGATTTTATCAGTTTTTACATGATTTTTTCTGTTCCTCTTCGTCACGCAGCGCACGCCTGAGAACCTTGCCAACCATGGTTTTGGGTAGTGAGGTCCTGAATTCAACCTGTCGGGGAACCTTGTATCCCGCGAGCTTTTCACGGCAGTAGGCTATAACTTCGGAACGATCCATGGCTTCGCCTTCTTTGAGGACAATATAAACCTTGATGATTTCACCTCTGGTTTTGTGAGGCAGGCCAACTGTTACAGCTTCCATAATTTTAGGGTGCTGGTAGAGCACTTCATCAACTTCGCGGGGGTAAATGTTGTAACCGCTTGAAATGATCATATCTTTTTTACGGTCAACAATGAAGAAATAACCCTCTTCATCCATATACCCGATATCACCGGTGTAAAGCCAGCCATTGCGGATTGCTCCGGCTGTTTCATCCGGCCGGTTGTAATAACCTTTCATTACCTGAGGGCCTCTGACAATTAGTTCTCCGAGCTTTCCGGGAGGCATGGGAACGCTGCCAACCTCCATGTCAACAATAGCTGCATCGGTTGATGGAATGGGAACTCCGATGGAGCCGATTTTCTTTTTGCCTTCGAGGGGGTTGAGGTGCGTTACGGGAGAAGCTTCCGTAAGCCCGAAACCTTCAACAATTTCAGCTCCGAAAACCTTTTTGAATTTCTGTATACCTTCAACAGGCATCGGTGAGGAGCCTGACAGACAGTATTTTACCGTTGAAATATCGTATTTATCGAGATTTTTCTGTTGCAGCAGTGAGATGTAAAGCGAAGGTGCTCCCGGAAAAATAGTCGGCTTGACCTTGTGCATGGCTTTTAAAACGTCAATCGGGACATAGCGCGGAAATGGAACCTGTGTAGCCCCTAAAGAAGTTGGAAAGTTCAGACAGACAGTAAGCCCGTAAATATGAAAATACGGCAGGATTCCCAGAAATGTTTCTTTATCCCTTCCCAGCTTATGCAGCATGGCGTGACACTGCTGCACGTTGGCCCCAAGGTTGGCGTGGGTCAGGCTACAGCCCTTGGAAAGACCGGTTGTGCCACCGGTGTATTGCAGTATTGCAGTGTCTTCTTTCGGGCGCACCGTTGTTGACGTGTAGGTCTCAGTCCCTTTGGTCAGAGTATCCCACTGAATTATAGTATTTCCGTCATATTCTATATGAGGACGATTTTTCTCTCTGAGGCTTTTGAAATTGTAAAGCTGCTTCAAAGGAAACCGGAGGGCATCACTTATGCGGGTCACAAATATTTTGCTGAGATTGAGCCTGTCTTTAAGAGTGGATATTTTTTTCCACAGGAGATCAATGGTTATAAGAGTTTTGGTCCCGGAGTCTGTAAGCTGGTGGACCAGCTCTGTTTCCATGTAAAGCGGATTTATCATGGTCACCACCGCCCCGGCCCGCAGCACGGCCCAGTATGACATTATAGTCTGAGGAGAGTTGGGAAGCATCAGTGCTACCCGGTCTCCGGGTCGAACTCCGTGGCTGCGCAGGTTGGCGGCCATTATTTCGGTTGTCTTTTTGAGCTTTTCGTAGGTCACCGACCAGTTCTGGAAGACAATGGCCTTTCTTTTGGGCCATCTCTGTGCGGTGCGGTCAAGCAGTTCAAAAAGAGGAATTTCTTCGAAATCAACCTCGGGAGTAACTTCAGGGTCGTAATGTTTGAGCCATGGGCGATCCGGTTCCACTCTTGTCCATCCATTATAGCTGAATTTTTACCTTCGGATGTAATAACAGCACGGCTCTTAAGCACGCAGGTCTGCTGAAATATTCCGATCGGTTTGAATAAAGGGCATCCGTTTCCATTCCCCATCACACCCGGAGGTGAAACAGAGCAGGGAGGGGGAGTATATGAAGGGGCAAACATTCTGGCAAGTATGAATGTTTACTACCGTATTAAATCCCTGCAATTTCAGTTTACTGTGACTTTAACGGGACTGTTTTTCGGCAAAAATGTCCAGAAGACTGCCTTTCAGTTGGGCAATTCCTTCTTCTGACAGTTCGCTGAAAGGGCAACCCATTGTGTATGATGCCGCACGCGGATGCGGGAAGTTTTGAAATACAATTCTGCTTTTACCGTCGTTCTGCTCACGGATAAGCAGTTGTACTGCTGTAAGGCATGCAACAGGGCCGCTCTTGATACGCTGTATCTCAGGGGACCATTCTTCTACCATAACCGGGTAGTCGTTAAAATCATCAATTCCCCAGTCAATTCCACTCATAAGCCCTATCTGCTGTTCTTCAGGAAGTACCGCAAGCTTAGGATCAATACTGCCGAGCCTTGCTTCGATAATATATCTGGCTTCAGGGCCGGGAGCATAAGTGTATCCCATTGCTTCAAGTGCGCTGATAATTTCTTTCTCAATGGGAACGGTTCCAGATTCAAGCTTTTGAGGCAATCCGTTATCGTTAAGCTCGAAAAGTGTGACATGGAAGTCAAACGTTGCAGGGCTGGGGGAGAAGTTGTTGTTGATGCTGACAGACTGACTGCTCTGCGCTGAGCAACCACAGATGAGCATGGTTGAAAGAATAACCAAAATTGCTGTAAGTCGTGATGATTTCACAGGGATTCCTCAAATTTTAGCAGGTTGATTTTCGTTTTTCTTAACACTCCTTATGATGAGTAGTAAATATGCTTGTTTTTGTGTGCTTCTTTAAATAAAAGAATGTATAGTATCTTAACATGTTTTAGCTGTTGTAAAATTTTAACGGAGTGTGTGGTGGATAAACCTGCTTTGAAAATAATGGATGGAAGTTTTTCCGTCTGCCGGTTGAAAGCGGATGATGAAGTTCCTGAATGGTCTCACCGGGATGGTTTTTACAGTATCTCAAGAACAGATGAAGAACTCTCAATTGTCTGTGAACAGAAAAATGTTCCTGAAAGTGTTAAAAGCGAAGGTGATTTCAGTATAATAAAAGTTCTAGGCCCGCTTGATTTTTCTTTGACCGGAATACTGGCCAGAATCTCCACGGTGCTGGCTTCGAAAAAAATAAGTATTTTTGCTATTTCTACTTTTGATACGGATTATATTCTGGTCAGAGTTGTTTCATTGGGGAGGGCTGTGGATGCACTGCGCCTTGATGGCTATAAAATAGTTTGAAAAGTAAGATAAATAAAACCAGAGTGGGCAGTCGAGATGAGTAAAAGTGATATCCTTCTTGAGACCGGTACAAATGAATTTGAATTCATCGAGTTTTATATTGATGATGATTCCCTTGATGCTCCCCGGCGTGACTATTTCGGGGTGAACGTTGCCAAGGTTCTTGAGGTTGTCGAAGCCCCGGCCGGGCTTGAAGTTTCAGAAGGAGCACCGCATCCCAGTTATCTGGGGACGATACCGTTGCGAGACCTTATTCTGCCGGTAATAGACCTTTCGGTATGGCTTGATATAAAAAAAGAGATAAAAGAAACAGACCTTATCGTGGTAACTGAATTTAATGGAGAGGTTACCGGGTTTCTTGTTTCCGGAGTGACCCAGATTCACAGGGTCTTCTGGGGTGATCTTGAAGCTCCCAGCAAATATATTTCCGAAGTTGAGACAAACTGCATCACCGGGACACTCAGTCTGGGAGAACGCTTTGTTTTAATGATTGATCTTGAGAGCATCCTTGCCGAACTTAATCCGGGAATGATGAAACTTGATGAAGAGAATACATATCACGGAGATGAGGTTTATAAAGCCGTTATAGCTGATGATTCAACTTCGGTACGGGCTCTGCTGCTTAAAAATTTTGAAAATGCCAATTTTGAAGTAAATGCCTTCTCCGATGGGGAACAGGCCTGGCAGGGACTACTGGAAATAAAGAGAAAAGCTGCTGAAGAAGGCCGTGACATCACTGAAGTTCTTGATATTGTTATAGCTGACATTGAAATGCCCAGAATGGATGGCTATACCCTGACAAAGCAGATCAAGGAAGATAAAGAACTTTCAAAGCTTCCGGTTATTCTCTTTTCATCTCTTATTACAAAGGGACTCTTTCACAAGGGTGAGCAGGTAAAAGCTGACGATCAGGTTACCAAGCCTGAATTCAGTGCGCTTACTGAAAGAGCCATTGCCTTAATCGAAAAGTATCGTCAGAAATCTCTGGACGTTTAATTTTCTAGCTGTTTGCAAAGTTAAAAAAGCAGTCTTTTTCTTAGTGAAAAAGACTGCTTTTTTGTTGGTCTATTTTTTTGTCCAGCCCCGATCATTCATACAGCGTTCAAACGCATTGGCTGAAGTGTAGTTTTCTGAAAATTCAGCTTCATAAGTTGTCGGTTCCAGAGCTTTGGTTACTTATTGACCTCAGGTCTGTTAAACTGGAAATGTTCTGATTTTATTCACAGATACTCGATACATTGTATTATAAATAAAAAAACGATATTGAGTTCCACAGTATATGTCAGTTTGTGTGGGCAGCCATCTAGTTATATTCAGGAACAAAATAAGGTAGAATTTGGAAGAGCCATGTATAAAAAAATAAATTTTGGAAAAGAAGATAAAATATTTCTCATACTTCTTACCGGATTGATAGCACTATATTTTCTTCCTTTTTTGACTTCTTATCTTCCTTACAATGATGATTTTTATAGAATTTTCAAAGGAAACTCTTGGGATGATGATGGCAGACTTCTTCCATCACTAATAATAAGGTTTCTTGGTCATTCTTCAAGCATATACAATCCAGCACCGCTGCCGATGGTTCTCAGCATAGTTACCTGCGGTTTCGGCAGCTTTTTGTTGAAGAAATTGTATATCGATAATCATGATCCATATTCTGCCGCATTAATGGCGTTTGGTTTTGTCTTTAATCCTTTCCTGCTGCTGGCTATGTCATTTCAGATGGATTGTCTTGGTTTTTCTTTAAGTCTTGTCTTACTTATAATTCCGTTTATTTTTGCTGTCCCAGATTGTACCAGACAAAAAATTAAGTACCACTGTTACTCCGCTTTGTGCATTTTTCTGAGTCTCAATTGTTTTCAGACTTCATTGGGCTTTTTTATGGCTCTAGCCACTATAGAAGTCGTCTACGGAGTCTATAAGAATGACAATAATATTAAATTATTGTTTGGAAGGATGTTTCAGCTAGTTCTAGGTTTCGTGGTGTATAAGCTGTTTTTGAAACTTCCATTTATAGCCAATATCGCACGTAGGCCTGGAAGAACAGAATTTGTTGAATTCTCTACAAAAGGTTTAAATGACTTAGGTAATAATTTTTTAAATATTGTTAGAGCTATTTTAGATTCGTTCAGCCAGATGCAGATCATAATTCTGGGGATACTTGTTGTTCTGAGTTTACTTTTTATTTTAAAACTCTATCGTTGCAATCGCAGAGCAGCAAAAATTAAAAATGCTGACAGATTATTATTTTATATAGCAATCTTTTCTCCATTCCTTATTTTCCTATTTTCATTCCTTCCTATGTGTTTCATAAATTTCCCGATTTTAGGAAAACGCTATATGTTAACTTCGTTTAGTGGATTTACGTTTTTCTTATTCATTACTGCTGGTTGGTATTTAAAAAAGCAGAGGCGGATTTTGTTGGTGTTAGTGCCGATAATTATTTCGGCATTCGGGTTTAGCTATAATATGTTTAATCTTCTTGAGTGCGAATATGAGTTTCATAAGCCCATTGTCGCTGCAATAGCTCAGGATATAAATTCTGCCTCTTTGGATAATAAAGCTACGCTGTATGTAGGTGGAAATCTTGGTCGCTCTCGTTATTTCAAGAGAGTGGAAAAAAATTTCCCAATTGTGAATGACTTTAGAACCAATCATGCATGGGCTGTTGAGTATCAGTTGTCATTTTCAGGATGTTATCTGGAAAGGTATAAGCGGTTTACCAGTATGACTGATGTTACGGGTAACGATCTTAAAAATATGCCGATTCTTACACAAAGCCATTACTATAAAATATATAGGCATGGTAGAGATTTGATACTGATTTTAAATAATTAGTATTAGAAGTTCTTTAGAATATTAGAGGTAATTATGTTTAATGATTCAAAAAATTCTAACATTTCAGGAATTATCAGTACTCCTCCTGAAGCCCGGGAAAATTTAAGCCTGATAAGCATTGTTATCCCTTTATATAATGAGAGAGAAGGACTCGATGCGTTGTTTAAAGCCATATCCAGTATACAGAATGAGATTTCTATCCCTATGGAAGTCGTTTGTATTGATGATGGAAGTTTTGATAATACATATGAAGCATTGTGTCTTAGGCCAGAACCATACATAAGAGCCTTTAAGTTTTCGCGTAATTTTGGAAAAGAGGCAGCTCTATCAGCAGGGCTGGATATGTGCAGGGGAGACGTTGTTATTCCTATTGATGCTGACCTGCAAGAGCCCCCGGAACTTATCTTAGAAATGATTGAAGAATGGAAAAAAGGATACGATGTTGTCTTTGCTGTTCGGAAATCGAGAAAACATGACAGTTATGCAAAACAACTTACTGCCGGTCTTTTTTATAAACTTTTCAATTTTATCAGTGAGTCTAAAATTCCAGAAAATTCAGGAGATTTCAGACTGATGGATAAAGCTGTTGTTGATGCCATTAAAAAAATGCCTGAACGAAACCGTTTTATGAAAGGTCTGCTTACATGGCCAGGTTTTTCTTCAACAAGAATTTATTTTGATAGGCCTGAACGTTTTGTAGGTGAAAGCAAATGGTCTCCGATTAAACTCTTAGGACTAGCCGCAAACGGATTGATCTCATTTTCTACAATTCCTTTGAGGGTTGCATTGATATGCGGCATATTGACTTCATCCATGGCATTTATCTTTGCCGTGTACGTTGTTGTCAGACATCTTCTTTATGGAGACCCTGTTCAGGGGTATGCTTCACTCATGACCGCAATAGCTTTTTTTGCGGGAATGCAGCTGTTGGCTCTGGGAGCTTTGGGTGAATATGTAGGAAGAGTTTATATAGAAACTAAGATGAGGCCTTTGTATATTATATCCAAAGTTCATGAAAAATCAGAAGAAAAAAATGACGCTTTATGATTCGTGAATATCTGCTTTTACCAATCAGGGAAAAGGGGCGCTTCGCTAGATTTATTGTTGCCGGAGTAGTAAATACAGCTGTTCACATAGGTATATTTACTCTGCTCATTAAATATTTACCCGTAGCGTATGCTAATGTTTTAGGTTTTCTGGTTGCCAATTTTTTTTCCTTTTTTGTCGCTTCATATTTTGTTTTTAAGGTCAGATCCAGATCATTACGGCAGTATGCATGTTTTCTTATGGCTTCCAGTCTTGGAGTTGTTATCAGTTATTGTATTGGACTTATCTGTGAACAGCTTAATTTAACCGCTATAGCTGCACCTTTGCTAACAGCCTTGATTCTTCCATTTTTTAGTTATCTTTTACAGCGGTTTGTTTTCATTGGAAATATAGGATGTAAAACGCAAACCAAAGTTGACTGAGCTTATGCAAAATTTGTAGATAAGAATTAAATTAGCTTACTGAAAGAGCCATTGCCTTAATCGAAAAGTATCGTCAGAAATCTCTGGACGTTTAATTTTTTCAGCTGCTTGCAGAAATTAAAAAAGCAGTCTTTTTCAATAAGAAAAAGACTGCTTTTTTGTTGGCCTATTTTTTTGTCCAGCCCCGATCATTCATACAGCGTTCAAAGGCATTGGCTGAAGTGTAGTTTTCTGAAAATTCAGCTTCATAAGTTGTCGGTTCCAGAGCTTCATCGTCGGTTCCAGCTCCTATGGGGACTTCTTCTGCTGCGACTTTATTGCAATATTCCTTATCCCGTTGCAGATATTCATCCCTTTTTGACTGGTCGACAAGATCCGGGTTCTGCCATGTGGCACATCCTCCAAGAATGAAAAACAAGAGTGCCGTTAAAATAATTCTTTTCATCATTTTCTCCTGAAACAGTTTTTATTCCTGCTTTAGTTCACGTGACATAAGATCAAGCACAGCTTTTACCGGGTCTTTGTCTTCGTATAAGATCCGGTAGATCTGTTCTGTAAGCGGCATATCCACACCCATTTTTTTTGCCAGCTCATGAACAGATTCAGTCGTTTTTACGCCTTCCGCGACTTTGCGCATTTTTAAAATCTCTGAAAGTTTGATCCCTTTTCCAAGCTTCAGGCCTACCTGCCTGTTTCTTGAGAGGTCTCCGGTACAGGTCAGCACAAGGTCACCCATGCCTGAAAGCCCCATGAAAGTTGCCGGGTTTGCCCCCATTGCCACTCCAAGCCGCTGCATTTCTGCCAGACCTCTGGTTATCAGCGCGGCTCTGGTGTTGTGTCCGAAATTGAGTCCATCGGCAATACCTGTGGCTATGGCCATGATGTTTTTTATTGCTCCGCCTATTTCAACGCCCCTGAAATCAGGATTTGAGTAAACTCTGAAGTAATTTGTTGAAAAAACTTCCTGTAAATTTTTACCGAGATTTTCATCTTCACATCCTAATACAACCGTTGTCGGCATTTCCGCGCTGAGTTCAAAGGCGAATGAAGGCCCTGAAAGGTGGGCGTATCTTGGAGAAAGTCCGGCAAGCGAATCACTGATCACTTGGGACATAGGCGCACCTGTATTCAGCTCAATACCTTTACTGGCGCAGACAACTACAGGTTTTTCCGGGAAAAGATGTTTAAAATTTTTTAAATTGGAGCGGATAAACTGGCTCGGGATAACTATCATGAAAATATCAGCACCGGACATGATCTTTTCCGGATTGCTGTCACACACAAGTCGTCTATCCAATTGGCATTCGGGCAGGTATTCCTTGTTAACTCCGCTCTGATTTATTTCTGCGGCCAGTTTGCTGTCTCTGGCCCAGAGTCCCGTTTCTATGCCTTTTTTGGCAAAAGTGTTGGCAAGAGCTGTTCCCCATGCTCCAGCTCCTATGACGGCTATTTTCATGAAAACTCCTTTAAAACATACGACTTAATTTTGAAAATATGTGGTATCATCAGGAATAGATTTGATTTTTTTCAAGCTTTGATCCGGCAAGATAACTACTATTGCGCCTTTGTAATGGCAACCTTGTTTCATTCTGGTATTATTTTGTAATAGTCATTTTACAAAACGCTCATGCTACTTGAGGATGAACCGATATGAAGGTAATACCCCATCATTGATCATGGCAATTGTTTTAGTAAAGATCTTTACACCGCACTCTTAAATATTGTCTGCGGTGATCGGGAGTTGTTTTTATGGCTATTAAATTCAGTGAAGTTGAGGAAAGACTTCTTGCCTATGCCGGGGGAAATCTTCCTGCAAGTGCCACCCCTTATGCGGATATAGCCGCAAAGGCCGGAACAGATGAAGCCACTGTGCTGGAACTTTTAACCAGACTTAAGAATGAAAAAATAATTCGTCGCTTCGGAGCAACTCTACGCCATCAGAAAGCCGGATACGGTGCTAACGCCATGGTTGCATGGCGTGTCAGGGAAGAGGAAAACCCTGAAAAAATTGGCGAGATAATGGCTGCCAGAATGGAAATAAGTCATTGCTACATACGGAAAACTTATCCCCAGTGGCAATATAATCTATATACTATGATTCATGGTAAAGGCCCTGAAGACTGCAAAAAAGTAGTGCAGGAACTTATCAGTGAAACCGGTATTGAAGATTATTGTATTCTGCGCAGCTTAAAGGAACTCAAAAAGACTTCCATGAAATATTTTCATGCGGAATAAAAGGAGCTAATCTAATATGACATCATCTTCAGATCTTTTTAAAAAAGCACAGGAAGTAATGCCCGGAGGTGTGAACAGCCCGGTCAGAGCCTGTAAGAGTGTCGGCTGCGATCCCTGTTTTATTGAAAAAGCCAAAGGCAGCCATATGTGGACTGTTGACGGTGAAGACCTTGTCGACTTCGTTATGAGCTGGGGACCCATGATGCTTGGTCACGGCTATGATGAAGTGGACAATGCCGCTATTGAAGCTGTTAAGAAAGGAGCCAGTTTCGGTGCTCCTTGCCCGGATGAAGTCAATCTGGCCAGCGAAATTGTGGAAATGGTTCCCGGTATTGAGATGGTCCGCATGGTAAACTCAGGGACTGAGGCTACTATGAGTGCTCTGCGTCTGGCACGCGGCGTTACCGGAAGAGATAAGGTCCTTAAGTTTGAGGGCTGCTATCACGGACACAGCGATTGTTTTCTGGCAAGTGCCGGTTCCGGATTAGCTACCTTCTCCATTCCCGGCACTCCCGGTGTTCCCGAAGATATTGTTAAACATACTCTGCTTGCCCCGTATAACGATCTGGGTGCAGTAAAGGCCGTGTTCGAAAAACATGGCAGTGATATTGCCGCTATTATTGTTGAGCCTGTTGCCGGGAATATGGGACTTGTTCTTCCCGGAGAAGGTTTTCTGCAGGGACTGCGTGATATCTGCGATGAATACGGAGCTCTGCTGATTTTTGATGAAGTTATTTCAGGTTTCAGAGTCTGCCTTGGTGGAGCTCAGAAACGTTTTGGAATAACACCTGATCTTACCACCATGGGAAAAATTATCGGTGGTGGATTTCCTGTCGGCTGTTATGGTGGAAAGCGTAAATATATGGAACGCATTTCTCCATGCGGAGACGTGTATCAGGCCGGGACCCTTTCAGGAAATCCTGTTGCGATGGCCGCAGGTCTTGCCACTGTTCGCGCTCTTGCAAAGCAGGATTACAAGGCTCTTGAAGAAAGAACCCTCAAATTTGCAACCGCGCTTAAAGAAGCCCTTGCTGAAAATGGTTTTACCACCACTCTCAACCATATTGGATCAATCTTCACTCTCTTCTTTACCGATAGTGAAGTTGTTGATTTTGAATCGGCCAAGAGCGGTGACACTGAACTTTATTCCAAATTTTACAGGCACATGCGTAAAAATGGAATCAATCTCGCTCCTTCAGCATTTGAATGTACTTTTACTTCTTTTGCGCATACCGAGGACGATTACGAAAAAGCTCTTAATGCTGTTAAAAGTTTTAAAGGCTGATTTAGCTATCCGGACCGCTTATCTTTGGCGGTCCGGATTTTCTCCTGTAATAACTCGGAACAGGCATGGTAAATAAAAGAATTGCAATATATGCCTTGACCGCAAAGGGTGCTGAACTCGGAATCCTTTTAAGGTCGTTATTTGATGCAGACCTGTTTGTGCTGTCCCGCTATTGTGATGCTGAATCGATAAGTTTCCGAAAACTTTCTGAAATCTTTCCTGATAATTTTAAAAAATACGATTCCCATGTTTTCATATCCGCCTGCGGCATTGTTGTGCGCTCCATTGCTCCGTTATTAGAGTCAAAGTTGAGTGATCCTGCTGTCGTTGTTATTGATCAGCAGGCAAAATTTGTTATCAGCCTTCTTTCAGGACACTTGGGCGGAGCTAATGAACTGACTGAAAAGATTGCCGCTAAAATAAATGCACAGGCGGTAATAACAACGGCAACGGATGTCAGTGGACTGCCTTCAATTGATCTTG
This sequence comes from Maridesulfovibrio bastinii DSM 16055, assembly GCF_000429985.1. NCBI lineage: Bacteria > Pseudomonadati > Thermodesulfobacteriota > Desulfovibrionia > Desulfovibrionales > Desulfovibrionaceae > Maridesulfovibrio > Maridesulfovibrio bastinii. The sequence continues at coordinate 113,931 of NZ_KE387015.1, read as the reverse complement.
TTGCTAAGGAATCAGGATTGTACGCTGTAAACCCCGCTGCTTTTAAGCATGTGAGTTCAGCTGTGCTGGATGGAGAGGATATTTGTATTTACGATCCTCATGAAATATTTTGCCCGGCTGCTAAATTTCCCGCAGTCAGAATTGATTCATTAGAAGATTTTACCAGAGACAAGACCGGGATATATATAGGCACCGGCAGAGCACTAAATAATAAAAAAATATTGTGTCTTCATCCTGAATCCCTTTATATCGGTATAGGGTGCCGGCGGGGTGCCTCTGAAACTGAAATTATGGAACTGCTTACGCAGGTTCTGTCCTCAGCTGATTTGAGTTGTGAGCGTATTGTAAAAATTTCATCGGTTGATTTGAAAAAAAATGAAGCCGGACTTCTCGCTGTGGCAAAAAAACTGGGAGTTGAAACAGCTTTTTATTCTCCTGAAGATTTAGAAACTCAGCATGTTGAATCCCCGTCTGATTTTGTCCTTCAGACGGTTGGAGTAGCCAGTGTCTGTGAAGCCGCCGCTCTTAAAAGTTCCGGCGGAAAACTGATAATAGGCAAAAGAAAAACTTCTAAAGTAACTGTGGCGGTGGCTGTAAAATGTTAAGTGTTGTCGGTCTCGGACCGGGAAGTAAAGAATTGATGACTGTTCGGGCTGTTGAAACAATTGAACAAGCCGAAGTTGTAGTCGGTTATACCGGATATATAGATTTGATTTCTAAAGCCATGCTTGAAGGTAAAGAAGTTCTTTCAACTGGAATGCGGGGTGAAGTGGAGCGGTGTAAACTGGCTGTAGAAAGAGCTGCTGCAGGCAAAAATGTAGTTGTTGTATGCAGTGGCGATCCCGGAATATATGCTATGGCCGGTCTTGTGATGGAAATTCTGGAGAAAAGAGATGATGCTAAGGATATAGAGTTTGAAATTGTACCGGGGGTTCCGGCTTTCTGCGCGGCTGCGGCACTTCTTGGAGCACCGCTTATGCATGATTTTGCATCAATAAGTCTTAGTGACCTGCTGACGCCATGGGAAGTTATCGAAAAGCGTCTGGCAGCAGCGGCAGATGCAGATTTTGTGATAGCAATATATAATCCCAAATCCAGAAAAAGAAGTGGTCATTTGCGCAAAGCCCTTGATATTGTGAGCAGATTTAAAAAAGATGATACTTTTGTCGGGATTGTGAATAAAGCTGACAGAGAAGGTCAAAATGTAATTATTTCTAAACTTGGTGAAGTTGATGAAGATAAAATCGATATGCAGACTGTGCTGCTTATAGGCAATAATTCAACCAGAAAATGGAACGATAAAATGATCACTCCACGGGGATATGCGGCAAAATATGACCTTGATGATTAGCCGAATCAGGTTCTGATACCCGTGATATTTAAGGCTTGTTTTTCTTCACCATACTTGACAGGCTAACCTTTCTCAACTAGATGTTTTGGGAAGACTGTAACTAGGTTAACGTTATTTTTAAGGAGGATTCTGAGGATGAAAAAGACCCTGCTTATCAGCATGGTAACTGCTGCTCTGGTATGTCTTTTCGCATTGCCTGCTCTTTATGCAGTTGATGCTCCCGGCGATTTGACTATTAAAGTCCCCGCCGGTGCAAAAGCTACCAAGACTCCTGTAGCATTTTCCCATAAGGGACATGCTGCAATCGACTGTAAAACCTGCCATCACAAATGGGATGGATCTGGTGCTATCAAGAAATGTGCTGCCGAAGGCTGCCATATTGACGCCAGCAAAAAAGGTAAAAAGAAACCCACTTCTTTCTATAGTGCTTTCCACGCTAGAAAGAGTGAAAACAGCTGCGTAGGCTGTCATAAAGCTCTTAAGAAAGCCAAGAAGGCAACTGGTCCTACTAAATGTTCCGCTTGCCATCCTAAGAAGTAAGTTTATGAATTCAAGGGGGCTTATAGCCCCCTTTTTTCCAATTATTACAGAGGGTACGCTATGTCTCCGGATACACCGGATAAAAAGGCCAAAGAAGAGTCCATCAATCTTGATGAAGTGATGCAGGAAGCTGCCACCGGAGAAAGTTCCGGAGGTGTGGCCTCAAATATTGATGAAAGCTTTGAGAAAGAACTTGAAGACCTTTTTTCCGAAGATCTGAATCTGACGGAAGACACCAGTCCTTCCGGTCAGGAAGAATTGGTCTTGGACGATATCGTTGAAGATGACGATGTTGATCTGGTTCTTGATGACGTAGCTGAATCAGATGACGATGTAGACTTGGTTCTCGATGACGTAGCCGAAGCTGGTGACGATGT